>NZ_JAJQJP010000002.1:0-407710 GCF_021245825.1 Gordonia metallireducens
GCAGGTCGCCGGTTCCGGGAACCGGATCCGGGCGGTGCGGTCGGCCACCCGCTCCTCATCGAGCGAGTCGATCATGCGCTCGGCGGCCTCCTCGAGGGGCTCGGCCTTGCGGCTGGTGATGACGACCGAGGCGCCGCGTCGGGCGAGCTCGGTGGCGATGGCCTCACCGATGCCCCGGCTGGCGCCGGTGACCAGAGCGGAACGCCCGGTCAGGTCGGACGTCTGGGGGAAGGAAGACTGGGGAAACGTTGTGGATTGCGTCACGTCCCACACCGTATCGGTCCACCGTGTCGCCGCGGGGCGACTCCACGAGGAGGTCCGCGACGGTTTCGTGGACAAACCACTGGACGCGCCCCGGTAGACTGGTCTGTCGTGATCACCGCGACCGACCTGGAGGTACGAGCGGGCGCTCGGACCCTGTTGTCGGCGCCCGGCGACGCCCTCCGTATCCAGCCCGGCGACCGGATCGGCCTCGTGGGCCGCAACGGCGCCGGAAAGACCACCACCCTGCGCATCCTGGCGGGTGAGACCGAGCCCTACGCCGGCACCGTCCGCCGTTCGGGCGAACTCGGCTACCTGCCCCAGGACCCCAAGGAGGGCGACCTCGACGTCCTCGCCAAGGATCGGGTGCTCTCCGCTCGCGGACTCGACGAGATCCTGCGCGACATGGAGAAGCAGCAGGCGCGGATGGCCGAGGCCGCCGACGACAAGCTGCGCGACAAGGCCGTCGCCCGTTACGGGCGTCTCGAAGAGCGTTTCGCCGCCCTCGGCGGTTACGTCGCCGAGTCCGAGGCCGCCCGCATCTGCAACAGCCTGGGTCTGCCGGATCGCGTCCTGAACCAGCCGCTGCGCACCCTCTCCGGTGGTCAGCGTCGCCGTATCGAGCTCGCGCGCATCCTGTTCGCCGCCTCTGACGGCTCCGGGAAGTCCGACACGACACTGCTGCTCGACGAGCCGACCAACCACCTCGACGCCGACTCCATCGCGTGGTTGCGCAGCTTCCTGATGAACCACGAGGGCGGGCTCGTCGTGATCAGCCACGACGTCGACCTGCTCGCCGACGTCGTGAACCGTGTGTGGTTCCTCGATGCGGTGCGCGGCGAGGCCGACATCTACAACATGAGCTGGAAGCGCTACCTCGACGCGCGCGCCACCGACGAGCAGCGTCGTCGCCGTGAGCGTGCCAACGCCGAGAAGAAGGCGTCCGCGCTGCGCGCCCAGGCCGCGAAACTCGGCGCCAAGGCCACCAAGGCGACGGCCGCCCAGAACATGCTCAAGCGCGCCGAGCGCATGATCGACTCGCTCGATGAGGAGCGGGTGGCCGACCGCACCGCCCGGATCCGGTTCCCGGAACCGGCGACCTGCGGCAAGACACCGCTCATGGCCTCGGGGCTGTCGAAGAGCTACGGCTCCCTGGAGATCTTCACCGGCGTCGACCTCGCCATCGACAAGGGCAGCCGCGTCGTCGTCCTCGGACTCAACGGTGCCGGCAAGACCACCCTTCTGAAAATGCTTGCAGGCGTGGAGAAGCCGGACACGGGACAGCTCGAGCCGGGCTACGGCCTCAAGATCGGTTACTTCGCGCAGGAGCACGACACCCTCGACGATCAGGCCTCGGTGTGGGAGAACATCCGCCACGCCGCGCCGGACGCGGGTGAACAGGACCTGCGAGGACTGTTGGGCGCCTTCATGTTCAGCGGCGCGCAACTCGACCAGCCCGCCGGCACCCTCTCCGGTGGTGAGAAGACCCGTCTCACCCTGGCCGGTCTGGTGTCGTCGGCCGCCAACGTCCTGCTCCTCGACGAGCCGACCAACAACCTCGACCCCGTGTCACGCGAACAGGTCCTCGACGCCCTGCGCAGCTACACCGGGGCCGTGGTCCTCGTGACCCACGATCCCGGCGCCGCTGCCGCACTCGACCCGCAGCGGGTGATTCTCCTGCCCGACGGCACCGAGGACCACTGGAGCGACGAGTACCAGGAGATCATCGAGCTCGCCTGACCTCCTTGGGTTTTGGTGGGGTCCAGCGTGCCGACACCTCCCGCTGCCTGAGGTGCGAGGAGCGCAAGCGACGAGCCTCGAAGGCCTGGTGAGTGAGTCGCCAACCCTTCGAGGCTCGCTGCGCTCGCACCTCAGGGATCGAGGGTGGGCTGCTGCGCTCGCACCTCAGGGGGCGAGGGCGGGCTGCTGCGCTCGCACCTCAGGGAGCGAGGGCGGGCTGCCGCGCCCGCACCTCAGGGAGCGAGATGCTAACTCGCGGGCCAGTACTTCTTGCGCAGTTCACCCTTGACCAGCTTGCCGGTGGGTGTGCGCGGTAGCTCGTCGACGAAGTCCACCGACCGCGGTGCCTTGTAGGCGGCGATGCTCTCCTTGGTGAATGCGATGAGTTCATCGGCCAGTTCGTCGGAGGGCTCACGACCGTCGGCGAGCTGGACACAGGCCTTGACGACCTCACCGAGATCCGAATCGGGAACACCGATCACGGCGACGTCGAAGACCGCCGGATGGTTGATCAGGACGTTCTCCGCCTCCTGCGGGTAGATGTTCACGCCGCCGGAGATGATCATGAAGGCCTTGCGGTCGGTGAGGTAGAGGTATCCCTCCTCGTCGACGTAGCCGACATCACCTGTCGTGGACCAGTTCTCGTGTTCCGGGTGCTGGGCCTTGCGGGTCTTCTCCGGATCGTTGTGGTACTGGAAGGCAACGTCCTCGCGCTCGAAGAAGACCTGACCGACCTCGCCCACCGGGAGTTCCTTGCCGTCCTCGTCGCAGATGTGGACGACTCCGAGCAGCGGCCTGCCGACCGACCCGGGGTGGTCGAGCGCCTCCTGCGGACCGATGAACGTCGCACCCGCCGCCTCGGTGGACGCGTAGTACTCGTGGATGACCGGTCCCCACCACTCGATCATCGCCCGCTTCACCTCGACCGGGCACGGTGCCGCGGCGTGGATGGCGATCTTCAGACTGCTGACGTCGTAGGAGTTGCGAACCTCCTCGGGCAGTTTGAGCATCCGGATGAACATGGTGGGCACCCACTGGCTGTGCGTCACCTTGTGGTTCTGGATCGCTGCCAGGGCGGCCTCGGGCTCGAACCGGTCGAGCATGATCACGGTGCCGCCGACCGAATTGGTCACGCCGCAGTAGCGCAGCGGCGCAGCGTGATACAGCGGCGCGGGGGAGAGGTAGACGGCGTTCTCGTCGAAGCCGTACATGGGTGCGAAGATCGCGGTGTAGGCGTCGGGGATCTGGTCGACCTGGCCGTCGGGCATGGGGGTCTTGATGCCCTTCGGACGGCCGGTGGTGCCCGACGAGTAGAGCATGTCGGTACCGCGCGGCTGGTCGGTGCGTGGTTCGGCCGAGGCGTTGGCGAGCACCTTGTCGTAGCTGTCGAAGCCCTCGAGGTCCCCGCCCCACACCACCCGGCGGCCGGTGCCGGTGAGGGCCTCGATCTCGCCGGACCGCGACACGGCGTCGGCGACCGACGCGCCGGCGAACAGCACCCGGGCGTTGCAGTCGGTGAGGATGTAGTTGGTCTCGGCCGCCGTCAGGTGGTGATTGACCGCGGTCACGTACAGTCCGCTGCGCAGTGCCGCCCAGTACACCTCGAAGACGTGGAGATCGTTGGCGGACACCACCGCGATGCTGTCTCCGCGCTTCAGGCCCAGCGACTCCAGATAGTTGGCGAGCCGGGTCGAGTTCTCGTCGAGCTGACGGTAGGTCAACTGCTCGCCGGTGGCGGCACGGATGACGGCGGGCTTGTCCGGAGTGGACTTGGCGAAGACTCCAGGGAACAAGGGTGCTCTCCTCTGACGAAGGGGGACGTTCACCCGGAACGTCCGTTATCTAACGATCGTTCGGGGTGTCGTGTGTCACAGTACCCTAGCCTCCGCGGCCGACCTCACCGCCTGCTGTCAGGACGGCCCACAAAACACCACCGGCGAGCCGCCGAACGACCGTTCGGACGACTCGCCGGGTGTGGTCGAGCGGTGGTGCTGGTGGTCAGTCCCGGGCCCGCACCGATTCCTCGACGAGGTCGAGGACCGCGTGCAGATCGTCGGTGGGCTGGCCCGACGCCAACCGGGTGATCAGGCCGTCGAGAACGAGGTCGAGGTACTTCACCAGGACCTCGGTGGGGACGTCGTCACGGAGCCGGCCGGCCTGGCGGCCGCGTTCGAGACGGCGGAGAGTGGCTTGTTCGAGCTCGGCCGAGCGGGCCATCCACTCCGCACGAAAGCTGCTGTCGGTCCGTAGCTTTCGTGCGATCTCGAGCCGGGTGCCGAGCCAGTCGAAGTCCTCCGGTCGCGTGAGCATGTCGCGCATGACCTGCACGAGGCCCTCTTCGGCGGCGACATCGGCCATGCGCTCGGCATCCTCGTGCGCGAGCGCGAGGAAGAGCGCTTCCTTGTCCCGGTAATGGTGGAAGATCGCGCCCCGGGACAGGCCCGTGGACTCCTCGATCCTCTTGACGGTCGCACCGTCGTATCCGTACTCCGCGAAGCAATGCCGCGCGCCGTCGAGAATCTCCCGACGACGCGCGGCAAGGCGGTCATCACTGACCTTGGGCACGTCGCGTGCTCCTTGTCAGCCGTTGATCATGTTCCGCAGCACGTACTGCAGGATGCCTCCGTTGCGGTAGTAATCGGCTTCGCCGGGGGTGTCGATGCGAACCTTGGCATCGAACTCCACCTTCGAGCCGTCCTCCTTGGTGGCGGTGACGTGCACGGTCTTCGGGGTCTTGCCCTCGTTGAGCTCCTCGATACCGGAGATGTCGAAGGTCTCCGTGCCGTCGAGGCCCAGCGACTTGTGCGACTCACCCTCGGGGAACTGCAGCGGGATGACGCCCATGCCGATCAGGTTCGAGCGGTGGATGCGTTCGAAGCTCTCGGTGATGACTGCCTTGACACCCAGCAGGCTGGTGCCCTTGGCCGCCCAGTCACGCGACGAACCGGTGCCGTACTCCTTGCCGCCGAGGACGACGAGCGGGATGTTCTGCTCGGCGTAGTTCTGCGCGGCGTCGTAGATGAACGACTGCGGCGCACCTTCCTGGGTGAAGTCGCGCGTGTAACCACCGGTGACACCGTCGAGCAGCTGGTTCTGCAGGCGGATGTTGCCGAAGGTCGAGCGGATCATCACCTCGTGGTTGCCACGGCGGGCGCCCAGCGAGTTGTAGTCCTTGCGGGCCACACCGTTGGCGTCGAGGTACTGCGCGGCGGGGGTGCCGGGCTTGATCGTCGACGCGGGGGAGATGTGGTCGGTGGTCACCGAGTCGCCGAGCTTCGCGAGGACGCGGGCGCCCTTGATGTCGGAGACGGGTGCCGGCTCGAGCTGCATGCCCTCGAAGTACGGAGGCTTCCGCACGTAGGTGGACTTCTCGTCCCACTCGAAGGTCTTGCCCGACGGGGTGGGCAGGTTCTGCCAACGCTCGTCGCCCTTGAAGACATCGGCGTAGTCGGCGGCGTACTGCTCCGGGGAGATCGACGAGGCGATGGTCGCCTCGATCTCCTCGTTGGTCGGCCAGATGTCCTTGAGGAAGACGTCGTTTCCGTCGGTGTCCTTGCCCAGCGGGTCGGACTCGAAGTCGAAGTCCATGGTGCCGGCGAGGGCGTAGGCGATGACCAGCGGCGGCGAGGCCAGGTAGTTCATCTTCACGTCGGGGTTGATACGACCCTCGAAGTTACGGTTGCCCGAGAGCACCGCGGTGGCGGTCAGATCGTTGTCGTTGATCGCCTTCGAGATCTCCTCGGGCAGCGGGCCCGAGTTGCCGATGCAGGTGGTGCAGCCGTAACCGACGAGGTAGAAGCCGAGCTTCTCCAGGTAGGGCCACAGGCCGGCCTTCTCGTAGTAGCCGGTGACGACCTGCGAACCGGGAGCCATCGAGGTCTTGACCCACGGCTTGGAGGTCAGGCCCTTCTCGACCGCCTTCTTGGCGAGCAGCGCTGCGCCGAGCATGACCGACGGGTTGGAGGTGTTGGTGCAGCTGGTGATCGACGCGATGGTCACGATGCCGTGGTCGAGGATCATCGAGCCGCGCTCCTCGGAGTCCACGCGCACCGGGTTGGTCGGGCGGCCCTCGGCGCCGTTGGCGGCCGAGTGCAGGGGCTCCGCGTCATCGTCGGCGAAGGTCAGCGTGGCCGGGTCGGAAGCCGGGAAGGTCTCCTCGACGGCCTCGTCGAGCTTGGTGTGAGCCGGGCTGTTGCCGTTCTCGACGTAGTTGTGGATGTCCTTGCGGAACGCATTTTTGGCGTCCCACAGCTCGATGCGGTCCTGCGGACGCTTCGGGCCGGCGATCGACGGGACGACGTCGGCGAGATCGAGCTCGAGGTACTCCGAGTACACGGCCTCCTCGGCGTCCTTCTCCAGCCACATGCCCTGTTCCTTGGCGTAGGCCTCGACGAGGGCGAGCGTCTCTTCGCTGCGACCGGTGAGCCGCAGGTACTTCACGGTCTCCTCGTCGATGGGGAACATCGCACAGGTCGAACCGAACTCGGGGCTCATGTTGCCGATGGTGGCGCGGTTGGCCAGCGGCACCTCGGCGACGCCGTTGCCGTAGAACTCGACGAACTTGCCGACCACGCCGTGCTTGCGCAGCATCTCGGTGATGGTGAGCACGACGTCGGTGGCGGTCACGCCCGGCTTGGTGGAACCGGTCAGCTTGAAGCCGACGACGCGGGGGATGAGCATCGAGACCGGCTGGCCGAGCATCGCGGCCTCGGCCTCGATACCGCCGACGCCCCAGCCCAGGACGCCGAGGCCGTTCTCCATCGTGGTGTGCGAGTCGGTGCCGATGCAGGTGTCGGGGTAGGCGACGCCGTCACGGACCATGACCGAACGCGCGAGGTGCTCGATGTTGACCTGGTGGACGATGCCGGTGCCCGGCGGGACGACGCGGAAGTCGTCGAAGGCGCCTTGGCCCCAGCGGAGGAACTTGTAGCGCTCTTCGTTGCGCTGGTACTCGATCTCGACGTTGCGCTCGAAGGCCTGGGCGTTGCCGAAGGCCTCGATGATGACGGAGTGGTCGATGACCATCTCGGCGGGGGCGAGGGGGTTGACCTTGTCCGGGTCGCCGCCGAGTTCCTTGACGGCGTCACGCATGGTGGTGAGGTCGACGATGCACGGCACACCGGTGAAGTCCTGCATGATCACGCGGGCCGGGGTGAACTGGATCTCGATGCTCGGCTCGGCACTCGGGTCCCAGTTGGCCAGGGCCTCGATGTGCTCCTTCGTGATGTTCGCGCCGTCCTCGGTGCGGAGGAGGTTCTCGGTCAGCACCTTGAGGGCGTAGGGGAGCTTCTCGGCGCCCTTGACGGCGTTCAGGCGGTAGATCTCGTAGCTGTTGTCGCCGACGTCCAGCGTGCCGCGGGCGCCGAAGGAATTGATACTCACGTCTAAATCCACTCTCCTCGTTTACCGACGGGCTGCGTCGGCGATGCTCGATGAAATTCTGAAACCCGGCGGGGCTGCACCGGTGCCATCGGATGTCCGCGAGACAACCCGCGACAACATCGTCCAGTCTAACAGTACGAGCGTACTGTTACCAAGCGGGGTATCGGCGACACGCCGCCGACGACTCACGCCGTGGGCGAATACCCGGACGAGTCCATTGTGTCGTACCGTGCAGGTCGAAGTCCGGCGAGCGTCACCTTTGCTCGTCGCGGGGTTGTACCGACAGACAGGGGTGAGGACAGATGGGTCCCGAGCCGACGATGCTGATGCTGGCCGCGCCGGAGGAGAACACCGAACTCACCGGGCTCGTCGGCGTCGACATGGCCGAACTGTCGCGCGACATCGCCGACGACGGGGTCGCCGGCGCCAGCCCCGAACAGGTCCCGGCGATGCTCGAGGTCATCGAGTACGCCAAGAGCAAAGGCCAGGACTTCAGCTTCGTGGTCGTCGACCAGGTGCAGCCGCGGTTCAGCCTCTACCGGGACATCGCCAACCAGCTGCAGGAGCAGGTCGGCGGCACCGTGATCGTCCTCGGTCCCAACTCGGTGGGCAGTTCCTCCCCGGAGTTCAGCCGGGTCATCCAGGAGCAGGCGACACAGAACCTGACCCTCACCGACCCGCCCGGCGCGGCCCGGCAGATGGTCGACTCGATGACGGATTCGCACATCGACTGGACCGTGGTCGGTCTGCTCCTCATCCTCGTCGTCGTCCTCGGTGCGGTCGGCGCGCGATTCCGCACCCGGCGGGCGCGTGCGAAGGCGGCGAACGGTCCGCTGGGCCCCGTGGCCCCAGTCGGGGCAGATGCTGCGTCGTCCGATGATGTGGACACCCCTCGCGACGGGACCCGGGCCGAGTCGTCGGCCTCTTCCTGACCCCACACCACGTCTCTCGCCGGCGTTCCTGACGACCGTTTCCCGCGGTCCGGTGGCGCCGGCGTCGTCGTGCGCGCGCCCGATCCGGTTCGTGTACCGGTTTGTTGCGAATTCGAGACCTGAGCCACGGTGGTGAACTATCTGCAGTTCACAGCATTTTCCCAGGTAATCACGCCTTTGTAATTCACAACTTTCGGTTTTCTCGTGTGGTTGATGTGACGTACGGTTCTGATGTCGCATGTGTGACTTGTGTTCCCTGCAGGGGCGGATGCGACGAATGTGCAGTGTGTGGTCGGGGCGGCCCACAGTGGCCGTTCGATCGAGATCCGGGGATCGGACAGGTCCCCGGAAGGAACCGCGAGGAGTTCAGGTGAGGCGAGTTAGAACAGGTGCGTCCTGGCCGGCGCGCGTCACGGCGGCCATGGCCGCCGTTCTCATCTGTGCGGTCGGCGCCGGTCATGCCGTCGCGACCCCGAAGAAGGCGCCCGAGTCGCCGGTGACCGGACTGATCAACGAGATCGCCTCGGTGAACCAGGACATCGCCGACCTCGACGAGGCCCTCGCGGTCCGGCAGGAGAACGTCAACCGCGCGATCGTCGACTTCCAGAACTCGCTCGCCCAGCGGCGTCTGGCGACCGTCGCCGCCCGCGGCGCGCGCACCGAACTCGACCGCGCCGGTCAGGCCGTCACCGAGGCGCAGAAGACGTTCGACAACTTCGTGCGACTCGCGTACCAGCAGGGCGCCGAACAGGGTTCGATGTCGAACTATGTCGCGTCCCCGGACCCCCAGGCGGTCCTCGACCGGATGAAGCTGCTCGACCAGGTCGGCAAGAAGCAGCAGGAGACCATCCGACGTCTCCAGGTCGCCCGTAACCAGAAGGCCAACCGTCTGGCCGCCGTCGAGGCGACCCGCCGGCAGGCGGCGTTCGCCGCGAAGAGCGCCGACCAGCGCAAGCGGGACGCCCTGGCCGCGGTGTCCGAGGCCAAGACCGCCATCGCCGAACAGTCGGAGCGCAAGGCCTCGCTGGTCGCCAAGCGTGACCGCGTGCAGAAGAAGATCGACTCGATCCGCGGATATGTGCCCAAGAAGCAGGCCGCCGGACCGTCGACCCGCGACCTGCTCAAGAACATCTTCCCGGCGGCCCCGACCCTCCCGGACCTGCCGACGACCAACGTCTCCGACAACGAACTGCTCTCGATCGCCGCGCGTGCCGCTGCCCAGATCGCCGTCGACGTGGGTTCCGCGGCCCTCGGCATGGGCCTCGACGTCGGTTCGCAGATGCTCAAGGGCATCATCGGCGAGCAGCGACTGCCGCAGTCCGAACTCCTCAACGAGCTCGGTCTCGGCGGCATGGACCTCACCGGCAGCAGTGGCAACGACAGCCTGAGCTCCCGCCTCGGATCGGGAAGCCTCGGTTCCCTGTTCGGCGGCTCCGGCGGCGGCGGCGGATCGGGTGGCATCATGCGGCCGGGTCTGCGCGGCCCGCAGGCGGTCGAGATCGTCGTCAACCGGGCACTGTCGCAGCTGGGTGTCACCTACGCATGGGGCGGCGGCGACGTCAACGGTCCGACGCAGGGCATCCGCGACGGCGGCGTCGCCGACAGCTACGGCGACTACCGCAAGGTCGGCTTCGACTGCTCCGGTCTGATGATCTACGCCTTCGCCGGTGTCGGCATCGAACTGCCGCACTACACGGGCTACCAGTACACGTCGGGTCCGCACTTCCCGCTGTCGCAGATGCGTCGCGGCGACATGATCTTCTACGGCCCGAACGCGAGCCAGCACGTCGCGCTGTACCTGGGCGACAACAAGATGGTCGAGGCCCCGCAGTCCGGCTCCGTCGTCAAGGTGTCGCCGCTGCGCACCAGCGGTGCGATGCCCAACGTGGTCCGCCTCCTCTGAGAACGTCCGAACGACGGGCCGCACATCTTCTTGGCGCCTTTTCAGTTCGCACGGCTAGGCTGGCACAAACACGCGGGGGTGTCTTCGGCCCCGACGTGGCCACACCAGTGAGCAGCAGAGTTCAGACGAACAGGAGCACGGGTTGACCGAATCGCACTCCCTCGACAAGGCGGCCACGGGGGACCCGGCCGCGGCAGGCGCCGACTCGTCGGTGCTGAGCGACGCCGACGTCGCCCTGCTCGAGCGGGCCATCTACGAGGTCAAGCGCGTCATCGTCGGTCAGGACCAGCTCGTCGAACGGATTCTCGTAGGTCTGCTCGCCCGCGGCCACATCCTCCTCGAAGGTGTGCCGGGCGTCGCCAAGACGCTCGCGGTGGAGACCTTCGCCAAGGTCGTCGGCGGATCCTTCTCCCGCGTGCAGTTCACCCCCGACCTGGTGCCCACCGACCTCATCGGTACGCGTATCTACCGCCAGGGCCGCGAGGAATTCGACACCGAGCTCGGCCCGGTCGTCGCGAACTTCCTGCTCGCCGACGAGATCAACCGTGCGCCGGCCAAGGTGCAGTCCGCGCTCCTCGAGGTCATGGCCGAACGGCATGTGTCGATCGGCGGCAAGACCTACCCGATGCCCGACCCGTTCCTCGTGATGGCGACCCAGAACCCCATCGAGAACGAGGGTGTCTACCCGCTGCCGGAGGCCCAGCGAGACCGCTTCCTGTTCAAGGTTCTCGTCGACT
The DNA here is from genome assembly GCF_021245825.1 of Gordonia metallireducens. Taxonomy (NCBI): domain Bacteria; kingdom Bacillati; phylum Actinomycetota; class Actinomycetes; order Mycobacteriales; family Gordoniaceae; genus Gordonia; species Gordonia metallireducens. The sequence goes on from NZ_JAJQJP010000002.1 coordinate 10,956, forward strand.
ACCCGTCGGTGGAGGAGGAGCGCGAGATCGTCTACCGGATGGGCAACGTCCCGCCGACGGCCTCGCAGGTCCTCGACCCCGCGGCGATGCTGCGTCTGCAGAAGACCGCCGCGAACGTCTTCGTCCACCACGCGCTCGTCGACTACGTCGTCCGTGTCATCAACGCGACGCGTCGTCCGGCCGAGCTCGGTCTCAACGACGTCGCGTCGTGGCTGTCCTACGGCGCCTCGCCGCGAGCGACGCTCGGCATCGTGGCCGCGGCCCGAGCCCTCGCACTGGTCCGGGGACGCGACTACGTCATCCCGCAGGACATCGTCGAGATCATGCCCGACGTCCTCCGGCACCGCCTGGTGCTGTCCTACGACGCGCTGGCCGACGAGATCGACGCCGATCAGGTCATCACCCGGGTGCTGCAGACCGTGGGACTCCCGCAGGTCGGTGCGCAGCCGGTGCAGTCGCCGTCGTACCCGGCGGCACCCCAGGGACAGGGCCAGGCCGGCGCGCCCCAGCCTCAGCAGGGCGCCAACGGCTATGCCGGACAGCAGGTTCCGCAGGGCTCCGGTCCGGTGAACCCGAATGCGCGGTATGGCGGCTAATCGCGACCTACCCAGCCTCGGTGCCGGGCTGCTCGAGGAGCCCCAGCTGACGGCGGCTCTGAAGATGTTGGAGCTCACCGTCCGTCGCAAGCTCGACGGCGTGTTGCAGGGCGAGCATCTCGGACTCATCCCCGGCCCGGGTTCGGAACCGGGGGAGGCACGTGCCTACCAGCCCGGTGACGACGTCCGTCGGATGGAGTGGTCGGTCACCGCCCGCACCACCCAGCCGCATGTGCGCCAGATGATCGCCGACCGCGAGCTCGAGACCTGGCTCGTCGTCGATGCGTCGGCGAGCCTCGACTTCGGCACGGTCGGGTGCACCAAGCGCGACCTGGCGGTGGCCGCGGCCGCCGCGATCGTGCATCTCACCACCGGTGGCGGCAACCGGCACGGCGCCCTCGTGGTGACCGGCGACGACGTCGTACGGGTGCCCGCGCGAGCCGGCCGCGCCCATGCCCAGAACCTCCTCAAGGCCATCGCGACGACCCGGCGCAGCGCCCCCGGTGTCCGCGGCGACCTCAAGGCCGGTATCGAGGCACTGCGCCGGCCGCAGCGCCGCCGCGGGCTCGCTGTCGTCATCAGCGACTTCCTCGGACCGATCGACTGGGAGCGCTCGTTGCGTGCCATCGGCGCCCATCACGAACTGCTCGCGGTCGAGGTCCTCGACCCTCGCGACCTGGAACTGCCCGCGATCGGCGAGGTCACCCTGGCCGACGCCGAGTCGGGGGAGATCCACGACGTCACCGTCACCGAGGAGCTGCAGCGCGACTTCGCCGCCGCCGCCCGCGCCCATCAGCAGCGCGTGCACCGGACGCTGCGCAGCTGCGGGGGAGCCACCCTCTCCCTCCGCACCGACCGCGAGTGGATCACCGACACCGTCAAGTTCATCGCCCAGCGACGACGCGGCCTGGCCGCCGGGGTGGGGTAGCCGATGCTGTCCAGTCCCTTCTGGTTGTTGCTGCTGCTCGTCGTGGCCCTGCTCGGTGCCGCGTACGTGTACATGCTGCGTCGCCGCAAGCAACGGGCGCTGACGTTCGCGAACCTCGATCTCCTGAAGTCCGTCGCACCCGCCGACCGCAACCGGCTGCGCCACGTGCCGATCGCGTTGCTGATCATCTCGCTGATCCTGCTGACGGTCGCCTTGTCCGGCCCGCAGGCCGACCGCAAGGTCCCCCGCAACAAGGCGACGGTGATCCTCGTGATGGACGTTTCGCGGTCGATGAACGCGACCGACGTCTCGCCGTCGCGCATCAAGGCCGCACAGGAGGCTGCGAAGAAGTTCGCCGACGAGCTGACCGAGGGCATCAACCTCGGCCTGATCTCCTTCGCCGGCACCGCGGCGAGCCTGGTCTCGCCGACCCCGGACCACAACGCGACCAAGGTTGCCGTGGACAAACTGAGGCTCGACGACAAGACGGCGACCGGCGAGGGCATCTTCGCGGCGTTGCAGCAGATCAGCACACTCAACGCCGTTCTCGGCGGGGGCGAGGCGGCCCCGCCGGCGCGGATCGTGCTGCTGTCGGACGGCAAGGAGACCGTGCCCGACGACCCCGACGACCCGCGCGGTGCCTTCACCGCGGCCCGGAAGGCCAAGGAGGAGAAGATCCCGGTCTCGACGATCTCTTTCGGCACCCGGACGGGCACCGTCGAACTCGAGGGTGATCGCGTCCCGGTCCCCGTCGACGACGATTCGCTGCGCAAGATCGCGAACCTCTCCGGCGGCGACTTCTTCACCGCCGCGAGCCTCGACGAGCTCAACAAGGTCTACGAGAAACTGCAGAACGAGATCGGTTACGAGACACGACGCGGGGACAACTCGAAGCCGTGGCTGATCGCGGGTACGTTGTTCGCGCTGGTCTCGGCGTTCGCAGCGCTCGCGATCAATCGCAGGCTGCCCTGACCCGACCCCGGGCCCGGCCGGCCGGCTAGCCACGTCCGACGACCACCGCGACGCCGACCCAAACAGAACGGATAGGTTAGACACCCATGACGGCATCCAGCAACGAAGCGCAGAACCCCTCCCGTTCGGTCCTGGTGACCGGCGGCAACCGCGGGATCGGCCTTGCCGTGGCCCAGCGCCTCGCGGCCGACGGCCACAAGGTCGCGGTCACTCACCGCGGCTCCGGTGCCCCCGAGGGTCTGTTCGGCGTGAAGTGCGACGTCACCGACTCCGAGTCGGTCGACGCGGCCTTCGCCGAGGTCGAGGCCCACCAGGGTCCGGTGGAGATCCTTGTGGCCAACGCGGGCATCACCGACAACATGCTGCTCATGCGTCTGTCCGAGGAGTCCTTCGAAAAGGTCCTCGACGCCAACCTCACCGGCGCCTTCCGCTGCGCGAAGCGGGCCACCAAGGGAATGCAGCGCGCCAAGTGGGGCCGCATGATCTTCCTCGGCTCGGTCGTCGCGATGTCGGGTATCCCCGGCCAGGTCAACTACGCGGCGTCCAAGGCCGGCCTCATCGGCATGTCGCGTTCCATCGCCCGTGAGATCGGATCGCGCAACATCACCTCGAACGTCGTCGCGCCCGGCTTCATCGAGACCGACATGACCGCGGCCATGGAGGATCGCTACATCGAGATGGCCAAGCAGGCCATCCCGCTGGGTCGTACCGGCAAGCCGGAGGACGTCGCCGCCGCGATCAGCTTCCTCGCCTCCGACGAGGGCGGTTACATCTCCGGCGCGGTCATCCCGGTCGACGGCGGCATGGGCATGGGTCACTGACCCTGCGGGTCACCACCGGCCGACGGCCACACCACATCTCAATCAACGTCGATATCAGGAGCACACTTTCGTGAGCGGAATCCTGGACGGGAAGACCGTCCTCATCACGGGCATCATCACCGATGCGTCGATTGCCTTCCACGCGGCCGCCATGGCGCAGGAGCAGGGCGCGACGGTGATCATCACCGGCATCCCGGAGCGGCTGCGGCTGATCGACCGGATCGCCAAGCGTCTGCCGAAGGAGGTGCCGCCGGCCATCGGTCTCGACGTCACCAACGAGGAGGACCTCGAGTCGCTCGCCGGCAAGATCCGTGAGATCGCCCCGCAGGGCATCGACGGTGTCATGCATTCGATCGCGTTCGCACCGCGCACCCTGATGGGCCCGGAGGCCAAGCCGTTCCTCGAGGGCCCCGGCCCCGACGCCGCCAAGGCGTTCGAGATCTCGGCCTGGAGCTACGCGTCGCTGGCCCGCGCCGTACTGCCCGTCATGAACGAGGGCGGGTCCATCGTGGGTATGGACTTCGACCCCCGCACCGCCATGCCGTACTACAACTGGATGGGCGTCGCCAAGGCGGCGCTCGAGTCGGTGAACCGCTACGTGGCGCGAGAAGTGGGCAACGCCAAGAAGATCCGCTCCAACCTGGTCGCCGCCGGTCCCATCAAGACGCTCGCGGCCAAGGCCATCGCCGGCACCGCAACCGACGACGCCAAGCAGCTGAACATGCTCAACGAGTACTGGGACGGCGCGTCGCCCATCGGCTGGGACGTCGACGACCCGACCGTGGTCGCCAAGTCGGTCTGTGCGCTGCTGAGCGACTGGCTGCCCGGCACCACCGGCTCGATCGTCTACGTCGACGGCGGCGCCAGCCACAACACCTGGTTCCCGGAGGGCATGACCTCCGGGTCGTGAGCCCGGGAAGAGACGCCGTGGAGACCGCCTTCGATTCCGTCCTGTTCCTGTCCTTCGGTGGTCCCGAGGGCCCCGACGAGGTCATGCCGTTCCTGGAGAACGTGACCCGGGGCCGTGGTATCCCGCGGGAACGCCTGGAATCGGTGGCGGAGCACTATCTGCACTTCGGTGGGGTGTCGCCGATCAACAGGCTGAACCTTGACATGATCGACGGCCTCCGCGCAGACCTGGCACGGCGGGGCGTCGACATTCCGGTGTACTTCGGCAACCGCAACTGGCACCCGATGGCCGAGGACACCCTGGCCGAGATGTACCGGGCCGGGCATCGCCGCATTCTGGTCTTCCCGACCTCCGCCTGGGGTGGGTATTCGGGGTGCCGTCAGTACCACGAGGACATCGACCGGTCGTTGAAGGCGCTGGCCGAGCGTGAACCCGCGTCCACGACACCAGAGGGTGCCGTGGTGCTCCGCAAACTACCGCAGTACTGGTCGCATCCGGCATTCACCGCGGCCGGCGCAGACGCCGTCCGTCGCGGGATCGAGAAGCTCGGTGAGTCCGAGGACCCGGTCCGCCTGGTGTTCACCGCACATTCCGTGCCGAGCTCGGCCGATGCCGCGTCCGGACCGGCCGCCGAGGGCGGGGGTCTCTACTCGCGCCAGGTGATGGCCGCGTCGCAGGCCGTTGCCGACGCCCTCGGCGTCGACGACTTCGACCAGGTCTGGCAGTCGAGGTCGGGACCCCCGCAGATCCCGTGGCTCGAACCGGACATCTGTGATCATCTCGAAGGTCTTGCGGCGCAAGGTGTTCGCCGGGTAGTGGTCTATCCCGTCGGTTTCATCTCCGATCACCTCGAGGTGATCTGGGACCTCGACAACGAAGCGGCCGAGACGGCGCAGCGACTCGGGATGGATTACGTTCGGGCCGACACCGTCGGCACCGATCCTCGATTTGTCGAAATGATCGGGGAGTACGTGGAGACCTACGCCGGTGGCCTCGGAGATCTCACCGCGATGGGTTGCGGGGACAACGGTCGCGTGTGCCGGGACCGGTGCTGCGTGCCCGCCGCACGGCCATCGCGGCCATCGGCCCCCGCGGCCGATGCCACCTAGCGGCGGTCGATCGCACGCCCATTGTTAACGATCGTTTCTGCGCGGGCGCCCTGATCGTTTGCGTAGATAACAATCGAATAACAGGAGAGGGCACGTGTGGCCTTGTTCTTTGTCAGGTGACATTCTGTGGATACGCTACCTCCCCCCGGGTGGCGATCTCAGAGAGGAATCTGTAATGGCAGATAAGCTTATCGATCTGGACGACTCGGTTCTCGGGTCGATCATGGACACCATTCTCACCGGATCGCTGGACGAAGACACGCCGCCTGCGTGAGAAGTCTTTACAGGTGGGCCGCGTCGACGACGCGGCCCACCTGTCTTTTTTGGGGTCTGTTTTCATGTCTGCACCGAAATGTGAACTGCGATGACTGTTGAACAGTACGAATCGATCGAAACGGTCACCCTCGGCGGTGCCGACCTCGATCTGGCCATCGAATTGCTCGCAGACCGCTTGGACGAGATACCGCTGTACTCCTGGTTGCTCGGCGAACACATCGCTGATCGCTCGCTGCGAAAATGGTTGGCGGAAATCCTCGTACGACCATTGTTGAACGCGGGATACGTCATCGGCGCCCGACGGGGCGATCGTCTCGTCGGTTTGCTGGTCTTCCAGCCGCACGACGCCGATCTCTCGGTCGGTGGCAAGCCACCGCTGGCCCCGGCCGACTTCGCCGCGGTCGCGACCGTACCCGGAATGCGGGAACGCGTCGCAGATCTGCTGACGGGTTCGAAGCTGCCACCTCCGGCGGACGACGCGATCAACCTCCGGATCGGAGTCGTGGCGCACACCGAACGCGGCGGCCTGGCAACGGTTGCCATGATGCGCGAGCTGGAGCGGTTCTGTGCGGCCGCAGCTCGCCCGTTCTATGCGTGGACAGGTTCGGAGACCCTGCGTCGCTACTACACAGAGGTCTGGGGTGCCACCGAGTTCTCGAGCGAGAACTGGAACGGCATCACGATGTACGGACTCGTTTCCGACGGGGCGCCGCGATCCCGGCGTGCGCTTTAGGGGAACGCTGCGCTGCTGAAAGGGCGACCTGGACGCTTGACCATTCTGCGGTTGGCGCAATGGGTCGGATGACCAATTCAACCTATCGCCTGTAGTTTATTTTCTTCCGTGAATTTCTGGTCGTTTGTCCATATCAGCGATCCGTTTATTTGATATAACAAATGAGTAACGAAGAATTCGAATCTGAGTGGGATTGCCGAATTGTGGTGTGATTCTGTCCATTGCGCGGCCCGACCGGGCAGCGAATGTTCAGAGAGGATTTTCCAATGGCTGAAGGACCCATCCGGCTCGAGATCGACGTGCTCGGCCCTCTCCTCGAAGCGATCTTCACCGGTTCCACCAGCGGTAGCGACGACGCAGGGTCGTCTTCGTAGGCAGTCATTCCGGGTGGGCCGCGTCGTGATGACGCGGCCCACCCGCGGTTTATGGAAAAGGTGAAGTATTTTCGCTGCTGAGGACGGGTGTGAGATGGAAACGCGACCACGACAATTCGGGGAAGTGGAGACGTCGACGCTCACCTACGATGATCTCGGGTGCGCGATCGAATTGTTGACCCGTCACGTCGACGAGATTCCCCTGTACCGGTGGCTGCTCGGCGAGCATATTTCCGATATCGACCTACGGAAATGGTTGGCCGAGATTCTCGTCCGGCCGCTACTGAAAGCGGGATGTGTCCTCGGTTCGCGGCGAGACGGTCGTCTGGTCGGTGTCCTGATCTTTCAGCCACACGATGCCGACCTGTCGCACGACGGTGAACCGCCGCTGGTGCCGGTCGACGTGACGCGTGTGGCGTCGATACCGGGCCTGCGTGAGCGGTTCGCCGAACTCCTGACCAGTTCGCAGCTCGAGCCGCCCGTTGACGACGCGGTGAGTCTCCGGCTCGCGTTGGTCTCGCCCGAAGAGCGCGGCGGTCGAGCGCTCATCGGCATGATGTGCGAGATCGAACAGTTCTGCACGGCAGCATCGCGTCCGTACTACGCATGGACGGGTTCGGAGACTCTGCGTCGCTACTACGCGGAGGTCTGGGGCGCCAGCGAGTTCGCAGTCGAGTGCTGGAACGGCATCACGATGTACGGCCTCGTCTCCGACCGGCCGCCACGACGCCGAACGGAGTCCGGTCCGGCCTGACGCGTTCCCGAGTCGCACCTGAATCAGCGGCGGAGCAGCTCACCGATCGTGGCGTTGACCGCGGCCGCGCGTGCGGTCCGGGTGAGCGTCTGCAGCCCGCGTAGGGCGGAGTCCCCCGAATCCCATTGCCCCGCGGTGTCGCCGATCTCGACCCGACGGGCCCCGGCCAGATCGACGATGGCCTCCACCTGGGCGGCGGTGTCGATGAGCCGCGTGGAGCGGGCGTCGAGCGCATGCGGGGGCAGTGCAACGCGATGCCGGGCGGTGAGGCCCGCGAGCTCCTTGCGCAGATCGCCCGCGTCGACCGACCGGCGTCCGCCGAGACCGCCGATGATCGCCGCCGCATCGCGGACCGCCTGGCGCAGGTCGTATTCCAGGTCACCCGCGGACGGGCCGGACGACACCAGATGGTCGAGGTCGAGCCGGTCCGCATACCGGAAGGTGGTCCACCGGCAGGTCACGTACGGGGGATCGACACCGAGAGTGGAGAACTCGGGGACGAGTGCAAGGGTGCCCGCCGTGTCCGAATCGTCGACCAGGAGAACCTCGCCGGCGGTGAGGGCCCTCGACGTCGCGGGGTTCGGCGGCAGACCCTGCGGGTCGCCGGTGGACGGCAGGCGCACCGCCAGGCGACGCGCCGGTTTCAGCAAACCCAGCAGGTCCAGTACGCCGTTCCCGGATCCCGTTGGGGTCGTGGGCTGTTCGGTCGACACCTCATGCCGGTCGGCGGATTCGGCGAGCGCCTCGATCACGTCGTCGGGGGAGCAGCGCCCGGTGAGCCACGCGGCCGACCACGCGCCCAGGGCGCAGGTCGGCCACGCGACGATGGAGGGGAGGATGTCGCTGCGATTCATCAAGGAACAAGGATACCGCCGGCCCCGGAACGGTCGCCGGGCGTGGCAACCCGCCGCCGGGGGCACGGGCGCTTACGGTGTTGGGCGCAGATGTCCAGGGACGAAGAGGTGGAACGCGATGGATGACCGGTACGGGCGCGATGTGCTGTCTCAGCCACGCCGGGCCAAGCCGCGTCCGGTGGAGGTCGCGGCCGAACGTGACCTGGTCGTGGAGGACGCCGCCACCGGTTTCTGCGGTGCCGTCGTCGGGCTCGAGAAGAGCTACGCCGGTGACCTGGTCCGACTCGAGGACCGGCACGGCCAGACCCGCGTCTTCCTGATGAACCCCGGCGCCTTCCTGATCGACGGTCGCACCGTGACCCTCGTCAGGCCGCGCACGCGCGGACCCCAGAAACCGGCGACGACGGCATCGGGTTCGCGGGCCGCGCCGCGCACCCGCGCGCGCACCGCACGGGCCAGCCGGATCTTCGTCGAGGGCGTGCACGATGCGACATTGCTCGAACGGGTGTGGGGTGACGACCTACGGGCCGAGGGGGTTGTCGTGGTCAGTCTCGACGGTCTCGACAACCTCGATGCGGCGCTCGCCGAGTTCCAGCCCGCGCCGCATCGGCGTGCGGGTGTTCTCGTCGACCATCTCGTGGCCGGTTCGAAGGAGGCCCACCTCACCGCCGAGGTCGGAGAGCACGTGCTGGTGTGCGGCCACCCCTACATCGACGTCTGGGAGGCGGTGAAGCCCGCCTCGGTCAAGATCTCGGCCTGGCCGAGGATTCCACGCGGCACCGACTGGAAGACCGGGGTGTGCGCCCAGCTGGGATGGGGTGACCCGCGGGACGGCTGGCGCCGGGTGCTGAGCGGGGTCAGCAGCTTCCGCGATCTCGAGGTGCCCCTCCTCCGGTCGGTGGAGGAACTCATCGACTTCGTCACCGCTGCCGAAGAGGCCGGATAGCGACGGCCCGCTCGCCCGCGCCGTCGACGAACCGCGGGTGCTCGGACATCTCTGGCAGACTGGACACATGAGCGCCCTGCTGTGGTTGGCGGCCGCGATCGTCTTGGCGGTCGCGGAGATGTTCGGTGGCGAATTGGTGCTGCTCATGCTGGCCGGTGGTGCCTTCGCCGCGGCCGGTGTGGATTTCGTGTGGGAGCCGCCCCTCTGGGTGGATGGCCTGGTGTTCGCGGCGGTGTCGGTTCTGCTGCTCGTCGCCGTTCGTCCGGTTGCCAAGCGCCACATGCTCAATCGCCCCGCCGTGCTCATGAACACCGAGGCCCTGGAGGGGCAGCCGGCGGTCGTCACCGAGACGGTCGACGGAGACGACGGTCGCGTGAAGATCGGCGGCGACATCTGGTCGGCGCGGTCGGTCGACCCCGCAGTGGTGCTCGAACCCGGAACCCATGTGACCGTCGTCGAGATCGACGGTGCGACCGCAGTGGTGTGGCGCGCCTGATCGCTCGACCCGACCTGCTCGACATTCCGCGAGAAAGGTGAATTGTGGACGACTTACAGATCTTCGGCTTGGTGGTGGTGGTACTGCTGGTCGTGTTCGTGGCGGTGGTGCTGGCCAAATCGGTGGCGCTCATCCCGCAGGCGGAGGCCGCGGTCATCGAACGTCTCGGCCGCTACACCCGCACCGTGTCCGGCCAGCTGACGCTGCTGCTGCCGTTCATCGACCGGATCCGTGCGCGGGTCGACATCCGCGAGCGGGTTGTGTCCTTCCCGCCGCAGCCGGTGATCACCGAGGACAACCTCACGCTGTCCATCGACACCGTCGTCTACTTCCAGGTGACGAATCCGCGTTCGGCCGTCTACGAGATCGACAACTACATCGCCGGCGTCGAGCAACTCACCATCACCACGCTGCGCAACGTGGTCGGCGGTATGACCCTTGAAGAAACGCTGACCTCCCGTGACTCCATCAACGGGCAGCTGCGCGGCGTGCTCGACGAGGCGACCGGCCGCTGGGGCCTGCGCGTCGCCCGCGTCGAACTCAAGTCGATCATGCCGCCGCCGTCGATCCAGGAGTCGATGGAGAAGCAGATGAAGGCCGATCGTGAGAAGCGCGCGACGATTCTCACCGCAGAGGGTCAGCGCGAGTCCGCGATCAAGACCGCCGAGGGCAACAAGCAGTCGCAGATCCTCGCGGCCGAGGGTGCCAAGCAGGCCGCGATTCTGGCCGCCGAGGCGGAGCGGCAGTCTCGCATCCTGCGTGCCCAGGGTGATCGCGCGGCGGCCTACCTGAACGCACAGGGCGAGGCGAAGGCCATCGAGAAGACGTTCGCGGCGATCAAGGCGGCCAAGCCGACTCCGGAACTGCTTGCCTACCAATACCTCCAGCAGTTGCCGGAGATGGCGAAGGGCGAGGGCAGCAAGGTCTGGGTGGTGCCGTCCGACTTCGGTTCGGCGCTCCAGGGTTTCGCGAAGTCCTTCGGCATCCAGGGCGACGACGGCGTGTTCCGGTACGAGCCGACCGACTCGCCGCCCTCGCAGATCGACGAGTCGGAGACCGAGGACTGGTTCTCGCTGGCGTCCGATCCGAAGGTGGCGCAGGCCGTCGCCGAGGCCGAGGCGGTGGCCCGCAAGCCCGTCGCCCCCGAGATCGGCACCGGCGTGGGCCGGTCGTCACGTCCCGCGTCGCTTGACGCCGCGGTCGAGGAGACCGGCACCACGCCCGGTTAGGCCGACCTCAGGTGGTGATGAGGTGTTCGATGCCGGCGAGGCCGATCGCCCACAGCACCGAGGCGAAGGTGCCCATGATGAACTGCTCGGACGCCTGCGGCGCACGTAGTTCGGGATAACGCGCGAGGCTCTTCACCGCCAGGATGATCGCGAGGCCTTCCGGCCACCCGGCCATCAGCGCCGTGACGACGGCCAGGCGCTCGAGATAACCGATGACGCGACCGCCGCGGAGCGGCCCGACCTCGTTCGGGTCGGACGGTGCGGTGTCCGCGTCGTCGGGGGTCTCGGTGTCGTCGGGGGTTTCGGTGTCAGAGGGGTTCTCCGGGGCGGGCGTCGGCGACGGTTCCCTTCGGACGCCGCCCAGTTTCAGTACTGCGCGCACCACCGGGCCGCCACCGGTGACTGCCGCGACCGCTGCGATCACGGTCGCCGACGCGGCGGGGAACCCGGTTGCGGGTCCGGCGGTGGCGGCGACGATCGCGGTAGCAGTGGCGAGTCCGAGCAGGACCGTCAGGCCGATCGCGTGCACGATGGTCGCCGACCGCGGCACGGTCGGGTCGTCGACTGTGCGGTCAGGTAGGAGCTGCTCCACCCCCAGCCACAGCACGGGTGCGACGGCGGTCAGCACGAGGAGGGCGAGCGCGATCCCGGTCATCGCACCACCGTCGCATCCGGGGCCTGCTCGCCGACATGCCGGCGGTTGGCCTCGGCGAGTGCATCGGCGAGCAGCTCCAGGGAATCGGGTTCCAGGTCCCAGCCGGCGGCGCGGAGTCGTTGGCTCATCGCCTGGGGTGTGATGTCGAGGACGCCCGCCGCGTCCGCCTGGGTGAGTCCGCGTCGCATGAGGGCCACCGCCTCGATCCCGGCCGCACTTCGGGTGGCGACGATGTCGCTGATCAGGCGGCCGGCGGTTTGAGCGTGGCGGCACCATCGGGCATCGGGACCGCGTACGCACAGCGGTATGCGCTGGCGCTTGGCCGCCTCCACCGCGTCCCGGGCGTGGACGAAGGCGGCTCCACGGCCTGCGCGGGTGGACGAGGGGAGAGGCTGCTCGACATCGCCGGTGCCGATGCCGACGCTCCAGTGTCCGTCGGCGGTCAGTTCGACGGCGAGGCGTGCCAGGGTATGCGGATCATCGAGGACGCCTTGGATCTCGTCGCCTGCGGTGCGCTCGAAGGGTCGGACCGTGTCGATGTCGCGGAGTCGCTCCAGGACTGCTTCGACGCGGTCGACGTCGGTGCGGCTGCCGCGTTGGTCGACGGTCATGACGAACATCACACAAGCCTACGGGCTTGATCGACCTCGATCAAGTCTTGTGGCTGGATTGATCAACCTTCTGAACTTGATTCGCCGTGATCAAGTCCGGAGGTTTGAGGGCTTTCGGTGGTCACCGGCAACCGGGCGTCGAGGATCAACCCGGCGATCCCGACCGCGAAGAGTGCTCCGCTGACCAGTAGCTGGGCGGGGTTGGCGCCGCCGGTCAGCGAATCGCCGAGCATCACCACGGCCGCGGTTCCGGGAGCCATGCCGATGATGCTCGCGACCGTGAACGGCAACGGCCGTACCGAGGACAAGGCCGAGCAGTAGTTCGCGACCGAGAACGGGCAGGCCGCGATCAGGCGGAGCGAGCCGACGGCCAGCCAGCCGCGCCGTTCCAGGCGGTACTCGACGGCCTTGACGACCGGCTTCTTGAGGAATGGTCGCACCCGATCGCGGCCGAGGACCCGCACGAGTCCGAAGGCGGCGACCGCGGCGATCGACGAGGCGACCATCGCGCCGACGAACCCGACGAGGGGGCCGAAGAAGATCCCGGACATCACCGTGAAGGTCGAGCGGGGGATCGGTGCGATCGTGACGACGGCATACGCCGCGAAGAACAGCCACGGGAAGGCCGGGCCGAGGTCGTCGCCCCATGCTCGAACGCTGCCGATCGAGGGGAGCGGGATGAAATAGGAACCGAGCAGGACCACTGCCACGACCGCGGCGGCGATGAGCGCGCGGCGGACGACCCGGCGATCGAAGGTGACCCGGCGTCGACTGCCCGTCACGGCTGGTGTCACCTCGGTGACGGGGGCTGGCTCGGGCACCCGGACACTCTACTCTGGAGTTCACCGGACCCCTCCACGTCGCGACCAGCACGCACCCCGTCGGGTGGCGCAGCTCACCCCGACCTCGTTGATGGGCCGAGCGAGCGATCGGCTAAGGTCGTGTACGCGCTCGCACAGAGCATTCACGGAGGTGTGCTTCCCCACATGCCACAGCAAACTGACCAGCCCAAACCCGAGTCAGATCTCGGCCGTACAGAACTCGATCAGGCCTACCAGGCGTGGTCGAAGGCCGCCGCGGCCGTTCTGGCGAAATCACGTCGGGTCGACGTCGACGAGCTCCCGGATACACCGGAGGCCCTGCTCTCGACCGACACCGCCGACGGGCTGACCATCCGGCCGCTGTACACACGTCGCGACGAGACGACCGAACCCGGCCTGCCCGGCCGGTTCCCGTTCGTCCGCGGTGCCGACCCCGCCCGTGACGTCACCACCGGGTGGCGCGTCACCGAGCGGTTCGGCGACGACGAGACCCCGGCCGAGGACGTCAACGAACTCGTTCTCGAGGCGATGGCCAACGGCACCAGCGGGCTCTGGCTGTCCGTCGGCAAGCGCGGTGGCGGTCTCGGTGTCGCCGACCTCGCCACCGTCCTGCGCGGCGTCTACCTCGACCTCGTGCCGGTGACGCTCGACGCCGGTACCGAGGGCATCGCCGCCGCCCGGGAACTGCTGTCGCTCAAGGAGAAGGCGCAGGCCGCACCGGTCGCCGCGCCGCCCACCGCCGCGACCACCCATTCCTTCGGTCTCTCGCCGCTGACCGCGGCGTTCTCCGGACGGGCCACCGTCGACGCCGACGAGGCCACCGGCCTCGCCGCATCGAACCTGCCCGCAGGGGTCCGCACCTTCCGCGTCGACGGCAGCGACTTCGCGACCGCCGGCGCCGACAACGGCCTCGAGCTCGCCCTCGTGGTGGCCGCGGCCGTCGCACACCTGCGTGACCTGACCGCCGCCGGTCTGTCCGCCGAGGCGGCCCTGGGCCAGATCACCTTCGGGGTGTCCGCCGACGACGACCAGTTCGCGACGATCGCCAAGTTCCGTGCGCTGCGCAAGATCTGGGCCCGCGTGGCCGAGGTCGTCGGTGCACCCGACGCCGGTGGCGCACTGACCCACGGTGTGACCGACCTGTCGATGTACTCGCAGCGCGACCCGTGGGTCAACATGCTGCGCAGCACCATCGCCGCCTTCGGTGCGGGTGTCGGCGGCGCCGACCAGCTGACGGTTCTGTCCTACGACGCGACGATCCCGGCCGACAAACGCACTTCGAGTGCGTCCTTCTCGCGCCGCATCGCCCGCAACACCCAGCTGCTGCTGCTCGAGGAGTCCAACATCGGGCGCGTCCTCGACCCGGCCGGCGGTTCGTGGTTCGTCGAGTCGCTGACCGACGACCTCGCCGCCAACGCCTGGACCGTCTTCACCGAGGTCGAGGCCGCCGGTGGCTACCGCGCCGCCCTCGGCAGCGGCTGGATCGCCGAGAAGGTCGACGCCTCGCTGGCCCGCCGCGATGCCGAGGTCGCGCACCGTCGCATCTCGGTCACCGGTGTCAACGAGTTCCCGAACATCGACGAGCGGGCCCTGTCCGACGCTCAGGGTGCCTCGGCGTCCGGCGTGACCGACGTGGTCACCGGAACCCCGAAGCTGGCCCGTGTCGGCCGTGCCTTCGAGGGGCTGCGCGATCGCTCCGACGTGGCGCTGTCCGAGAAGGGTGCGCGCCCGTCGATCCTGCTCATCCCGCTGGGCAGCGTCGCCGAACACAACGGGCGCACCACCTTCGTGGCCAACCTGCTGGGTGCCGGCGGCATCACCGTGGTCAACCCCGGCCCGCTGACCGCGGACGAGATCGGCGACGCGGTTGCCGGTGCGAACACCCCGATCGCGGTCATCTGCGGTACCAAGGCCCGCTACGCGGAGGAAGGTCCGGCAGCCCTCGCCGCGGCCCGTGCGGCCGGTCTGTCGAAGGTCCTGCTCGCCGGTCCCGACAAGGAATGGCCCGAGTCCGACGATCGTCCGGACGGTTCCCTGCGGGTCGGCATCGACGCGGTGAGCACGCTCTCCGAACTCCTCGATCAGCTTCTCTCAACCTCGGGAGCGACGGCATGACCCAGACCGAACCCAATCCGACACAGTCGATCCCGAGCTTCGCCGGGGTCGAGCTCACCGACGGGACGACCGCTGCGGCCGCCGGTCCCGGCGCGCCCGTCACCGAGGAACTGGCGTCGGCGCACGGCTACTCGGTCGACCAGGTCACCTGGAACACCCCCGAGCAGATCGACGTGGCCCCGGTGTACACCCGCACCGACCGCAACACGATCCTCGACGACGCCGAGCACCCGTACCCGCTCGACTCGGTCCCGGGTGCTGCGCCGTTCATCCGCGGCCCGTACCCCACGATGTACGTGAACCAGCCGTGGACGATCCGCCAGTACGCGGGCTTCTCGACCGCCGCCGAGTCCAACGCCTTCTACCGCCGCAACCTCGCGGCCGGTCAGAAGGGTCTGTCGGTGGCCTTCGACCTCGCGACCCACCGCGGCTACGACTCCGACCACCCGCGCGTCGCCGGCGACGTCGGCATGGCCGGTGTGGCGATCGACTCGATCCTCGACATGCGTCAGCTCTTCGACGGCATCGACCTGGGCAACGTCTCGGTGTCGATGACGATGAACGGCGCGGTGCTGCCGATCCTGGCGCTCTACGTCGTGGCGGCCGAGGAGCAGGGTGTGCCGCCGGAGAAGCTGGCGGGGACCATCCAGAACGACATCCTCAAAGAGTTCATGGTCCGCAACACCTACATCTATCCGCCGAAGCCGTCGATGCGGATCATCTCGAACATCTTCGAGTACACCAGCCAGAAGATGCCGAAGTTCAACTCGATCTCGATCTCCGGCTACCACATCCAGGAAGCGGGCGCGACCGCCGACCTGGAGCTGGCGTACACCCTCGCCGACGGTGTCGAGTACATCCGCGCGGGCCTCGAGGCCGGCCTGGACATCGACAAGTTCGCGCCGCGTCTGTCCTTCTTCTGGGGCATCGGCATGAACTTCTTCATGGAGGTCGCCAAGCTGCGCGCGGCGCGTCTCCTGTGGAGCGAGCTCGTCGCCGAGTTCGCTCCGAAGAACGCCAAATCGCTGTCGCTGCGCACACATTCGCAGACCTCGGGCTGGTCGCTGACCGCGCAGGACGTGTTCAACAACGTGGCGCGCACCTGTGTCGAGGCGATGGCGGCGACCCAGGGCCACACCCAGTCGCTGCACACCAACGCGCTCGACGAGGCGATCGCCCTGCCGACCGACTTCTCGGCCCGCATCGCCCGCAACACGCAGCTGCTACTGCAGCAGGAGTCGGGCACCACCCGCCCGATCGACCCATGGGCCGGATCGAACTACGTCGAGACGCTGACCCACCAGCTGGCGCAGAAGGCGCGCAAGCACATCCGCGAGGTCGAAGAGGCCGGCGGCATGACGCAGGCCATCAACGAGGGCCTGCCGAAGCTGCGCATCGAGGAGGCCGCGGCCCGCACGCAGGCCCGCATCGACTCGGGGCAGCAGCCGCTGATCGGCGTCAACAAGTACCAGGTGGCCGACGACGAGGAGATCGAGGTCCTCAAGGTCGAGAACTCCAAGGTGCGCGCCGAGCAGCTGGAGAAGCTCAAAACCCTTCGGGCGCAGCGTGATTCCGCTGCAGTCGAGGCGGCCCTGGCCGACCTGACCCGCGCCGCGGCGTCGTCGGAGGGTGGCCTGGAGAACAACCTGATGGCCCTGGCCATCGAGGCCGCGCGTCATCAGGCGACGGTCGGGGAGATCTCCGAGGCGCTCGAGAAGGTCTACGGTCGTCACCAGGCCGAGATCAAGACGATCAGCGGCGTCTACCGAAATGAGGCGGGCGAGGTGACCAACATCGACGCGGCGCTCGAGGCAGTGCGCCAGTTCGCCGAGGCCGAGGGCCGCCAGCCGCGTGTGCTGGTCGCCAAGATGGGCCAGGACGGCCACGACCGCGGCCAGAAGGTCATCGCAACCGCCTTCGCCGACCTCGGCTTCGACGTCGACGTGGGCCCGCTGTTCGCCACGCCGGAGGAGGTGGCCGCGCAGGCCGCCGACAACGACGTGCACGTGGTGGGTGTGTCCTCGCTGGCCGCCGGTCACCTCACCCTGGTTCCCGCGCTGCGGGAGGCGCTCAAGGAGGTCGGGCGCGAGGACATCATGATCGTCGTCGGCGGCGTCATCCCGCCGGGTGACTTCCCCGAGCTGTACGAGGCCGGCGCCGCCGCGATCTTCCCGCCCGGATCGGTCATCGCCGACTCGGCCGTGGAGCTCATCGGCAAGCTGGCAGGCACCCTCGGCCTGGAACTGCCCGGGGTGGCCGCGAACTGATGGCGGACGGTACTCGGCGTCGGGTCGACGTCGACGCGCTGGCCGATGCGGTTCTCGCCGATCGCCGCGCCGACCTGGCGCGTGCGATCACCCTGGTGGAGTCCAAGCGTCCCGATCACCGGGCCGCGGCGCAGGAACTGCTGCTGAAGCTGACCCCGCACGCGGGCAACTCGTTCCGAGTCGGCATCACCGGCGTCCCGGGTGTGGGCAAGTCGACGACCATCGAGGCGCTCGGCATGCACCTGGTCGAACTCGGGCACAAGGTGGCGGTCCTCGCCGTCGACCCCAGTTCGACGCGCACCCGCGGCTCCATCCTGGGCGACAAGACCCGCATGGGCCGGTTGTCGACGGAGAAGAACGCCTACATCCGTCCCTCGCCGACCTCCGGCACGCTCGGCGGGGTGGCCAAGGCCACCCGTGAATCGATCGTGCTGGTCGAGGCCGCCGGTTTCGACGTCGTGCTCGTGGAGACCGTCGGCGTCGGGCAGTCCGAGGTGACCGTCGCCAACATGGTCGACACCTTCACCTTCCTGACGCTGGCCCGTACCGGGGATTCGTTGCAGGGCATCAAGAAGGGTGTCCTGGAACTCGCCGACGTGGTCGTGGTGAACAAGGCCGACGGCAAGCACCTCAACGAGGCGAAGGGCGCGGCGCGCGAGCTGCGCAACGCACTCGGGTTGATCTATCCGCACGACGCCCTGTGGACCCCACCGGTCCTGACGATGAGCGCGATCGAGCAGACCGGCGTCGACGAGTTCTGGAACACGGTCGTCAAGCACAACCAGACCCTCAGGGAGGCAGGCGAGTTCACCGCCCGCCGCAACCAGCAGCAGATCGACTGGACGTGGTCGATGGTTCACGACATCGTGCTCAGCCGGCTCGCGGAGTCGCCCGGCGTCCGCGACATCCGCGACGAGGTCGAGGACGAGCTGCGCGAGGGTGTGCTGACGCCGGCCCTCGCCGCACAGCGCATCGTCGACGCCTTCGACAACCGCTGAGGCGTCCCCCTCAGCCGATCAGTGGGGCGAGTGTCTCGCCGAGCAGTGAGACCCGTCCCGGCACATGGCCGTTGGCCGCGGCGTTGACGGTGAAACCGTCGACACCTGTCGCCAGCATGTCCGCGTAGCGCGCCGCGACCTCGTCGGGGTCGCCGATGATGGTCATCCGGCGCCGCGCCTCGGCTGCCGGCGTTCGCTCGACATACGCCTCGTACTCGGCAGCCGCCTGGTCGTGCGTGGGCGCCATGCAGACGTAGGTCTGGATGCTCACGGTGATCTCCGAGCGGTCCCGACCGAGCCGGTCGCAGTGTTCGGCGAGGACGTCGAGCTTGCGCGCGATGTGGCTCGGCGGGCACAACAGGTTCGACTCGTCGGCATACTGTGCGACCATCCGCAGGGTCTTCTGTTCGCCGGCCCCGCCGATCATCACCGGGATCCTCGACAGCGGCGCAGGCACATTCAGCGCCTCGGACACCTGGTAGCGCTTGCCGTCGAGGCTCGGTCGCTCGCCCGCGAGCATGCCGCGGATGATCTGCAGTGCCTCTTCGAGACGCTCGAACCGGTCGGTGAAGGTGCCGAACTCGAAGCCGAGCGAATCATGTTCGAGCTCGTACCATCCCGCGCCGATCCCGAGCTGGCCCCGTCCGCCGGACACGATGTCCAGTGCGGTGACCGTCTTGGCGAGCAGGGTGGGGTTCCGGTAGGTGTTGCCGGTGACGAGCGACGAGAGTCGCACGGTCGAGGTGTGCTGGGCGAGGGCCGATAGCAGCGTGTAGCACTCGAACATCGGATCGTGCGGCTCGCCGAGCATCGGCAGCTGATAGAAGTGGTCCATCGCGAAAACCGTGTCGAAACCGGAGTTCTCCGCCTCCTGCGCCTGCGCGACGACGGTGGGGAACAACTGATCCGCGGGAACGTCCGGGTATGTGAAGTTGGCGATCTGGTATCCGAGTCGGGTCACGGTTCAACCCTAGGCGGGCACGCGCCTCAGATCCGGACGAAGGTACGGGCGAAGGCGCCGATCGTGTCGATCAGGTCGTCGAACACGACGTCGAGGTCGGTGGCGGTGGCGATCCGGGCGTTGGGGCCCAGCGGCGACATCCAGCGTTCGTCGGCGACCGTCATCCCGCGGGTGAGCGTGCCGACGAGCTCGACGTCGACCCGTGCCGGGATGTTCGTGACGAGATCGGGGTTCAGGGCCACCATCGCCGCGAACGGGTCGTGGAGGTGGGCGATGTAGCCCTCGTCGTGGTCGTGGTGGAACTCGAAGTAGAAGCGCAGGGCATCGGTGAGGTGTCGGATGATCTCGTTGTCGGCGACCGAACGCAGACCCCGTTCGTCGCCCGGGTCCGGGCACTCCAGCGGTGAGCTCCCCGATGCGGCTGCCAAGCGCACCACGTGGTCGGGGGTCAGCACGACCTGCTCGGTGAGGTCCAGTGCGCACACGATGGGTTCCGGCGCGCCGGCGGTTCCGAATGCGGCGAAGACCTCTGCGGCGGCCTCCGGGTCGACGGCGACGTTCCATTCCGAGGTCGGCGTCGTGTTGCCGTGGGTGTGGAAGGCCCCGCCCATGATCACCAGGCGTCGGAGACGGGAGGGCAGGGCCGGGTCACGGCGGACTGCGGTGGCCAGCGTCGTGAGCGGCCCGGTGACCAACCCGACCAGTTCTCCGTCGTGCGTTCGCGACGCCTCGATCCACGCATCCGGCGCGTCCAGGTTGCTCGGCGTGATGGTCGGCGTGGGCAGCTCGGCGTGACCGACGCCCAGCGGCCCGTGCGTGTCCTCTGTGGTCATGAGTTCGGCGACGAGTGGAGCGATCGGCCCGACGTGCACAGGGATCTCCGCACGGCCGCAGAGTTCGAGCCAGGCGAGATTGTTGGTGGTGACCACGTCGACCGGGACGTTGCCGGCGGTCGAGGCGATGCCGACGAGGTCGACGTCGGTGCGTGCCAGCAGGTAGAGGAGTGCGACCGAGTCGTCGATGCCGGTGTCGCAGTCGAAGAACAGGCGCTGGGTCACGTCACAATTGTGCCCGGTGTGCGGCGAGGGCCCGCGCGTTGCCCCTGGAATCCCTAAAAACCCGACGCAGAAAGCCGAGCGGATCGCCGTCGGCGCGTCCGCGGAGGAAGCAATGCACAGACCACGACGTCCGCTGGCGGTCCTCGGTGTGTGCGCGGCGCTCCTGCTGTCGGCGTGTGGCGGCGAGGACGATCGACGTGGTACGTCCGTACCGGTGCCGCCCGACCCGGTCCTGACCCCGGTGGTGGGGTCGGTGTTGTTCGCGCCGACGCCGTTCGCCGGTTCGGACGGGTCCGAGCACCTCGTCTACGAGGTGTCGCTGACCAACTTCATGCGTACCCCGGTCACGATCACCGGGGTCAAGACCCTCGACGCCGGGGCTGCGGGCACGCCCGAGCTGAGCGGCCTCGACCAGGCCGGGGTCGCGGGACGGCTCAAGCCCACCGGTGCGGTCTCCGCCCCGCCGAGACCCGATGTGCCCGAGGGCTATTCC
This sequence comes from Gordonia metallireducens, assembly GCF_021245825.1. NCBI lineage: Bacteria > Bacillati > Actinomycetota > Actinomycetes > Mycobacteriales > Gordoniaceae > Gordonia > Gordonia metallireducens. The sequence goes on from NZ_JAJQJP010000002.1 coordinate 31,933, forward strand.
GAGGTCCTAGCACCGGGACAGAACGGGGTGCTGTTCCTGCATCTGCAGTTCGAGGGGGAGGCCCCGAAGAAGCTCGTCCACGAGATCTCGGTCCGTGCCGACGGGGCCCCGCCGCAGATGCGGGAGACCACCGAGCGGATCGCCGAGGTCGAGGTGAACGACGCCGTCGTCCCGGTCCTCGGTCCGCCCCTGATCGGTGAGGACTACATTGCTGCCGACGCCTGCTGCGACGCGGTTCGTCACACGCGCGCGATCCTGCCGCTGGACGGCACCCCCGTCGTCGCCCAGCGGTACGCGGTCGACTGGGAACAGGCCGGACCGGACGGGAAGATCTTCGTCGGCGACGCCAAGAACCCGGCGAGCTACCGGATCTACGGCGACGACGTGCTCGCCGTCGCCGACGGCACCGTCGTCGCCAGTCGCAACGACCTGCCCGAGCAGGTGCCGGGGGAGTTCCCCGCGAATCTGCCGATCGCCGACGCCGACGGCAACAACCTCGTCCTCGACATCGGCGACGGGTTCTTCGTGAACTATGCCCACATGCAACCCGGTTCGGTGCGGTTCGAGCCGGGGGACCGGGTACGACGCGGCGAGGTCATCGGCAAGGTCGGCAACACCGGCAACTCGGTCGCGCCCCATCTCCATGTCCACGTCATGAACGGGCCCTCGTTCCTGATGTCCCAAGGTGTGCCGAGTGTCACCGACCTGTTCACGATCACCGGCCGGGTCGACGACACGGAGGCGTTCGACGCCTCGGAGAGCACCGGCGTCCCGCTCGAGATGGCGCCCGGTGTGACCGTCTCCACACAGCAGGACCGGATGATCCTCGATCAGAACGTCGTCACGTTCCGCGCAGGCTGACAACGGTTTTCGGCGTAGACCGCCCCGATCTCGGGGCGATCACGACTGGACAACGATCTCATCGTCGGTACGGTCGGGGTCATGACCATTCAGAACCTGGCCTTCGAATGGACCGAGACGAATCGCGAATGGATCATCGAGAATCCGATCCGGATCGTGGCCTACATCCTGGTCGCGCTCATCGTGCGTTTCGCCATTCACCGCACCATCGACCGGGCGACCCGTCCGCGGTCCCGAGACGGCGAGAAGTCGCGCGGAGCGACCCTCATGCGCGGTCTGCGGCCCAAGACGGTGACCACCGAGCGCAGCGCCCAGATCGCCGCCAGGCGCGCCCAGCGGGCGGCGACGATCGGTTCGGTGCTGAAGTCGACAGTGTCGATCGTGCTGCTCGTGTGGGTGGTGCTGTCGGTGCTGAGCGTTCTCGGTGTGAACATCGCGCCGTTCATCGCCTCCGCAGGCATCGTCGGTCTGGCGATCGGCTTCGGTGCACAGAACCTGGTGCGCGACTTCGTCACCGGCGTCTTCATGCTGCTCGAGGACCAATACGGGGTCGGCGACATCGTCGACCTCGGCGAGGCCATCGGTGAGGTCGAGACCGTGGGCTTGCGGGTCACCACGCTCCGCGACATCGACGGCACCCTCTGGTACGTCCGCAACGGTGAGATCGCCCGCGTCGGCAACATGAGCCAGGAGTTCGCGGTCGCCCGCGTCGACACCCCGGTCGCACCGGGCGCCGACATCGACAAGGCGCAGAAGGTCGCGGCCGAGGCGGCACGTCGGGCCGTCGAAGAGGACGACACCGACATCCTCGGAGCGATCGAGATGCTCGGGGTCCAGGAGGTGTCCTCGGAGCAGGTGGTCCTGCGCCTGACGGTCAAGACGAAGCCGAACGGGCAGTGGGCCGTGCAGCGCCGGCTGCGACGCGCGATCCTTCAGGCCTTCGTGGAGAACAACATCGCTCTGCCGTACTCGCGCTGGGGATCACTGCTGGAGACCGCCGGTACCTGAGCCCGGGGTATCGAGGTCCGACAACGAGAAAACCCCCGGCTGGAGCCGGGGGTTTTCTCGTCGTTCTGCGGTGTCCGAGGGGGGACTTGAACCCCCACGTCCGTTAATAGGACACTAGCACCTCAAGCTAGCGCGTCTGCCATTCCGCCACTCGGACTTACTCTGCTGCGTTGCTCCGGCGGGGATTTCTCCTCGCCATCTCGCGGCAGCGGGATAACACTAACCGAGGTTGCCCGTGTATCCCAAATCCCGTAGGAGTGAGGGGTGTCTTCACAGTCTGCGACCACTGAAGTAGTCGATCTCGTCAGCCAGTTGATCCGGTTCGACACCTCTAACACGGGGGAGCCGGAAACCACGAAAGGCGAGGAAGAGTGCGCCAAATGGGTGGCGCAGCAACTCGAAGAAGTGGGATACACCACACAGTACGTCGAATCGGGTCGTCCGGGCCGCGGGAACGTCTTCGCACGGCTCGCCGGACCGCCCGATTCCGACCGCGGCGCCCTTCTGATCCACGCCCATCTCGACGTGGTGCCCGCCGAACCGGCGGACTGGAGCGTCCACCCCTTCTCCGGTGCCGTCAAGGACGGCTACATCTGGGGACGCGGCGCGGTCGACATGAAGGACATGGCCGGGATGGCGCTCGCGCTGGCGCGCCAGTTCAAGCGCGACGGCACCGTTCCGCCTCGCGAGATCGTCTTCGCCTTCCTCGCCGACGAGGAGGCCGGCGGCGCCTGGGGTGCCCACTGGCTCGTCGAGCACCGGCCGGACCTCTTCGAGGGGATCACCGAGGCGGTCGGCGAGGTCGGCGGGTTCTCCCTGACCGTCGACCGGCCCGACGGCACCCAGAAGCGCCTGTACCTCGTCGAGACGGCGGAGAAGGGCCTGGGCTGGATGCGGCTCACCGCCGACGCGCAGGCCGGTCACGGGTCGTTCCTGCACTCGGACAACGCCGTCACCGAGGTCGCCGAGGCGGTGGCCCGCATCGGCCGGCACACCTTCCCGCTCGTGATGACCGACTCGGTCAGCCAGTTCCTCGCCGAGGTCAGCGCCGAGACCGGTCTGGACTTCAATCCCGAGGCGCCGGACTTGGAGACCTCGCTGTTCAAGCTGGGCAACCTCGCCCGGATCATCGGTGCGACACTGCGCGACACCGCCAACCCGACCATGCTCAAGGCCGGATACAAGGCCAACGTCATCCCGCAGAAGGCCGAGGCCGTCATCGACTGCCGGGTGCTGCCCGGACGGCAGAAGGCGTTCGAGAAGGAGATCGACGAACTCATCGGGCCCAACGTGACCCGCGAGTGGATCACCCACCTCGACTCCTACGAGACGAGCTTCGACGGCCACCTCGTCGACGCCATGAACGACGCCATCCTCGCGCACGACGAGCACGGAAAGACCGTGCCGTACATGCTCTCCGCGGGCACCGACGCCAAGGCGTTCGCCAAACTGGGCATCCGCTGCTTCGGCTTCGCACCGCTGCAGTTGCCGCCCGACCTGGACTTCGCGGCGCTCTTCCACGGCGTCGACGAGCGCGTCCCGGTCGACGCGGTTCTGTTCGGCACCAAGGTGTTCGAACACTTCCTGCTCCACAGCTGAACGCTCACATAGAGTGACAACCAGATCGTCCCGATGCGCGAAACGTCAGAAAGGTGAACACATGTCGTCCTTCGACCCGTACTCCCCGCTACCGAGCCTGCCCGGTTTCACGCTGACCTCGGAAAGCCTCACGGACGGTTCGCCGCTGGCCAACGGTCAGGTGAGCGGGATCATGGGTGCGGGTGGAGAAGACCTGTCACCCCAGCTGAGCTGGTCCGGATTCCCCGCGGAGACCAAGTCTTTCGCGGTCACCGTGTACGACCCCGATGCACCCACCGCGTCCGGCTTCTGGCACTGGGCCGTCGCCGACATCCCGGTGTCGGTCACGAGCCTGCCCGAGGGCGCCGGTGACGAGGACGGCACCGGTCTGCCCGACGGCGCCATGACCCTCACCAACGACGCCTCGCTGCGGCGCTACATCGGCGCCGCGCCGCCTCCCGGCCACGGACCGCACCGCTACTTCGTCGTCGTGCACGCCGTCGACACCGAGTCGCTGAACCTGCCCGAGGCGGCCACCCCGGCCTACCTCGGCTTCAACCTGTTCTCCCACGCGATCGCCCGCGCGACCCTGGTGGGCACCTACGAGCAGCCCGGCGAGAACGTCTGACGCAGCCCACGCCGACAAAGGCGTCCCGACCCCTGGAGGTCGGGACGCCTTTGTCGTCAGGGCGATTCGCTAGGGCTGCCGGGTGGCGGCGCAGCCGACCGCGTCGGAGATCGACGCGAACCCGCCGGCACGCACCCGTTCGGCGAGACCGGAGTGCAGCTCGTACAGCCACAGCGGTCCGCCGTAGATGAAGCCGGTGTAGACCTGCAGCAGATCGGCGCCGGCACAGATGCGCTCCCAGGCCTGATCGACGGTCTCGATGCCGCCGACGCTGACGATGGCGATCTTCCCGCCCACGCGGTTGTAGAGCCGTTTGAGGACGGCCAGCGACCGGTCGGCGAGCGGGGCACCGGACAGTCCGCCCGCGCCGATCTCGCGCACCTCGGCGTCCGGTGTGCGCAGGCCTTCCCGGCCGATGGTGGTGTTGGTGGCGACGATGCCGGCCAGACCGAGCTCGACGGCGAGGTCGGCGACCGCGTCAATGTCGTCGTCGACGAGATCGGGTGCGATCTTCACCAGGACCGGGACGTGGACCTCGGCCTGCACCGCGGCGAGGATCGGCCGCAGCGAGTCGACGGCTTGCAGGTCACGCAGGCCGGGGGTGTTGGGTGAGCTCACGTTGACCACGACGAAGTCGGCGAGCGGCCCGAGAAGGCCTGCCGAGAGCCGGTAGTCGTCGATGGCCTCGTCGAGCGGGACCACCTTGGTCTTGCCGATGTTGGCTCCGACCGGTGCGGACACCGGCCCGTGACGAACCTCTGTGAGATGTTCGGCGGCGACGTGCGCGCCCGGGTTGTTGAAGCCCATCCGGTTGATCAGGGCACGGTCGGCGGGCAGGCGGAACAGGCGCGGCTGCGGGTTGCCGGGTTGCCCCTGGCCGGTGATGGTGCCGATCTCGGCGAAGCCGAAACCGATCTGCCCCCACGCGTTCACGGCTCCGGCGGTCTTGTCGAAACCGGCCGCCAGGCCGATGGGCGCCGGGAAATCCACACCGAACACCCGGCTGCGCAGGACCGGATCGTGGTGGGCCAGCAGTTTCGCCACCGGGAACGAGATCACCGAGAACCGGCTCACCGCACGCAGCAGCACGAAGACGATGTGATGGATGCGTTCCGGCGGCAGCAGGAACATCAATTTGAGCAGCAGGGGATAGCACCGCCGGTTGAGTGCGATCAGCACCTTCGTGGCGGTTCGTGCGGTCAGCATGCCTGGGCGCTCCGGGGATCGTGGTCGGTGGAACGGTTCTCGTCGAGTGCGCGGGCCCCGCGGGGCGGACGCTTGCGCTTCAGCAGGACCTTGCGTGTGCCGTCGGAGTAGAGGCGGACCCGCGACAGCTCCCAGCCGCCGAACTCGGCCTCGAGTGCGAGGCGCATCGACGCGGTCACCCGGGTGACGTCCGGCGGCAGCTTCAGCAGGATGTACTCGACGTCCTCCGAGGTGACCTCCCAGCCGGCGGGGTACTTGGCGCCGACGCGGGCGAAGGTCCGCGAATGCCGCGTGTGGGGTCGTCGGTCAGTGCTCATCGATCACCGACCCGGCTCGACCGCCGTGACACCCAGAGGAGTGCCGGGCGGCGGGACCACCTGGAGCTTGCCGTCGCGCGCAGACAGGACGTAGACGGTGCCCGCGTCGTCGACGGTGATGGTGTCGGGCTGGACGACAGACGCGAACCGCTGCTCCTCGGTGGGTTCACCGTCGGCCAGGTCATACGCAACCACCTCGTTGTTCCCGGTTGTCGACACCCAGAGCAGGTTGCGGGTGTCGTCGTAGTCTACGGCGTACGGGCCGTCGGCCACCGGGTAGCGGAATCGCATGACCAGCGGCGACCCGAAGAATCCGAGGATCTCGCCGTCGCGGGTGTTCGCGACCAGGATGCGCCCGAAACGGTCGACCGTCGAGTTCGTGGCGCCGTTGCCGGCCCGCAGCGCGGGACCGGGCTCGCCGGACTCCGGGTCGATCGGGGTCACCGACGACTGCGCGCGGTCGAGGACGACGACCTGGCCGTCGAGGTCCTCGGCGGAGGTCGGGGCCGCGGTGAGGGAGTCCACGCGGACGAACTCGCGCAGGTCGTGCTTCTTCTCGAACTCCCCGTTCTCGGACCGGGCTTCGTAGATCAGGACCCGACCGTCGGCGGTTCCCACGACGATCCGGCCGGACGCGGCACGCACGACCGCGGTCGGTTCGTCGGTGTCGAGTTCGGCGGTACGGGTGCGGCCCTCGGCGTCGACGACGACCAGCGATCCCGGTCCGACGCCGAGGTAGCCGCCGTCGGTGTCCGGGGCGAGCGCGGTCAGGCCCGGCACCGGGACGGGGGTGGGCGGCGCGGTCATCGTGGCGGCGTCGAAGCGGAGCAGTTGGTTGCCGTCCGGCGAGACGACGGCGACCGTGCGGCCGGAGGAGGCGAGTGCCCGCGAGCCGGTGGGTGTGGGGACGGTGAGACCGGCGGGCTCGGAGGTCGCGGGTGCCTCGACCGCGGTCGCCGGGGCGACGGTCGCGACGTCAGGGGTGCCCGAGTCGTCGGACCCGCACGCCGTGATCATCGCCACACCCACGGCGAGAGTCGCCGCCGCGGCAACCGGCCGCCGCAACCGTGCGAGACCTCTCGGGGGCTGGTGACGGGGGCGCGGTCGTCGAGACGAGTGCATGGACCCATCTTGCGTGACCGCTCGCGTGCGACGCTCAGGCGGGTCGACGCGTGTCACCGAGCCGGGTCGGCGGTCGGGGCTCCGCGTAGCATCGGGCGCCGTGACCGACACCATGAGCTGGACCCAGTCGATCGTCCTCGGGGCGCTGCAGGGTCTCACCGAGTTCCTGCCGATCTCGTCGTCCGGGCATCTCCGTATCGCCTCGGAACTCATGTTCGGGGAGGACGCCGGCGCGTCGTTCACCGCGGTCACCCAGCTCGGTACCGAGGCGGCCGTGCTGCTGTTCTTCGCCAAGGACATCGTCCGCATCATCGCGGCGTGGTTCCGTGGCCTGTTCCACGCAGAGGAGCGGAGCCTCGACTACCGGATCGGATGGTATGTGATCTTCGCGACCATCCCGATCGGCATCATCGGCTTCGTCCTCAAGGACCAGATTCGCACGACCGGCCGGAATCTGTGGCTGGTGGCGATCATGCTGATCGTCTTCGCGGGTGTGTTCTGGCTGGCCGAGCGCTACGGAAAGAAGCAGCGTCCGCTGGAGGAGCTGACGCTGCGCGATGGCCTGGTGATGGGCGGCGCCCAGTGCCTGGCGCTGGTCCCCGGCGTCTCCCGGTCGGGTGCGACCGCCAGTGCGGGCCTGTTCCTCGGCCTCGAACGCGAGGCCGCCTTCCGGTTCTCGTTCCTGCTGGCCATCCCGGCGGTGACGGCCTCCGGCCTGTTCAGCCTGCCGGATGCGTTCAATCCGAGCGGCGATGGCATGGAGGCCACCGGGCCCCAGCTGCTGGTCGCGACGATCGTCGCCTTCATCGTCGGATATGCGGCCATCGCCTGGCTGCTGAAGTTCGTCAGCAACCACTCGATGAACTGGTTCGGCGCCTACCGGGTGATCCTCGGCGTCCTGCTGATCATCCTGCTGTCGACCGGCGCCATCTCCGCGACCTGACGATCCCGACGGTCCTCGTCGTGTGCGGGTCGCCCGCGCTCATGCCTATGGTTGTGGCATGACCGTGATCCTTCTCCGGCACGGCCGTTCGACGGCGAACACCTCGGGTGTGCTCGCCGGTCGTAGCCCCGGAGTCCACCTCGACGACCGGGGCCGCGAACAGGCCGACGACCTCGTGAGCCGCCTGGGCGACCACCTCGCCGAGATCAAGGCGGTGGTGCGATCGCCGCTCGACCGCTGCGCGGAGACCGTCGCACCGTTGCTCGCCGCACTCGGCACCAACGGCGACCGCCCGCCGGAGGTCGTCGTCGACGATCTCGCCGAGGTCGACTACGGCGGCTGGACCGGACGATCGATCTCCGAGCTGCTCAAGGAGCCGCTGTGGAAGGTCGTGCAGCAACAGCCCTCGGCGGCGGTCTTCCCCGACGGCGAGGGGCTCGCCGACGTCCAGGCCCGGGCGGTGCGCGCCATCCGCGACCTCGACCGCATCTACGGCGGACCGGACGGTTCCGGGGTGTGGGTCGCGTGTTCGCACGGCGACGTCATCAAGTCGATCGTCGCCGACGCCATGGGCAGCCATCTCGACGCCTTCCAGCGCATCGTCGTCGAGCCGGCGTCGATCAGCGTCATCCGCTACGCCTCGTCGCGCCCGTATGTGCACACCGTCAACAACACGCAGAAGCTCTCGATACCGACCCCGCGCCCGCCCGCCGGAGACGACCAGCAGGCCTCCGACGACGCGGTCGTGGGCGGGGACACCGGTGCCGCTGCGACGGTCCCGGCGACATCGGGATAATGAACACAACAATCAAGGAGGTGTGATGTCCCGAGCGATCCACGTGTTCCGCAGCCCGGACCGGTTCGTCGCCGGCACGATCGGGCAACCCGGTGACCGCACGTTCTACCTCCAGGCCGTCCACGAGACCCGCATCATCAGCGTGATGCTCGAGAAGCAGCAGGTCCAGATCCTCGCGGACCGGATCGGTGCGCTCCTCGACGAGATCCATCGCCGCTTCGGGACCCCGATCCCGCCGGCCACCGATCGGGTCGGCGACCTGAGCCCGCTCGTCATGCCCGTCGACGCCGAGTTCCGGGTCGGCACCATGGGATTGGGCTGGGACGCCGAGTCCGAGGCCGTCGTCGTGGAACTCCTCGCCATCACCGAGGGAGAGTTCGACGAGAGCGTCGTGCTCGACGACACCGACGAGGGACCCGATGCGGTGCGGGTGTTCCTGACCACCGCGGCCGCACGGGAATTCGCCGCCCGCTCGTCGAAGGTCATCTCCGCCGGCCGCCAGCCGTGCCCGCTGTGCAGCGAACCGCTCGACCCCGAAGGTCACCTGTGCGTGCGCACCAACGGCTACAAGCGCGATGCGGAGTTGAGCAAGTCGATCGACTTCATCGACCCTGAGGTCTTCAACAGCCTTGCGGCGCAGACCGATCCGAGCTTCCTCGTCGACGAGGACGACGACGACCCGGAGGGACCCGATGACGAGGATCCGGGCGCGTCCGGACCCTCCCAGGCGTGAGACAGGGGCACGGTCGTTGACATCGGAGGCCGCGAGCCCGCAACCCGAGCCCTCGGACCCGGTGCCGACTGAGGTGTCGACGCTCGAGATCCTCCGCGACGGTGAGCTGACGATCCTCGGTCGGATTCCGTCGGCGAGCAACGCCACCCTCGTGTGCGACGCAGTGCTCGACGAACAGACGGTCCGCTGCGTGTACAAGCCGGTCCGCGGCGAGGTCCCCCTGTGGGACTTCCCGGACGGCACGCTGGCCGGCCGCGAGGTCGCGTCGTACCTGATCTCGGAGGCACTCGGCTGGGGTGCCATCCCGACGACGATCCACCGCGACGGCCCGGTCGGCCCGGGGATGGTCCAGCGCTGGATCGAGACGCCCGACAACACCGAACACCCGCCCGTCGAGAACCAGCCCCGCGTCGACCTCGTCGACCTGTGCCCGGTCGACCGGGTGCCGACCGGCTTCTTCGCCGTCCTGCAGGCCTACGACCCGTACGGCGAACCCGTCGTGCTCGTCCACGCCGACGACCCACGACTCCAGCGACTCTCCGTGCTCGACGTCGTCCTGAACAACGCCGACCGGAAGGGCGGCCACGTGCTCGAGGGCCTCGACGGCGGGGTCTACGGCATCGACCACGGCATCTGCCTGCACTCCGAAGACAAACTCCGCACCGTCCTGTGGGGTTGGGCGGGGGAGCAGGTGCCCGGCCACCTGGTCGCCGACGTCGCCGAACTGGCCGAGAAGTTGGAGACCGACGGGTGTGCGCTGCGGGACGAACTGCTGCGTCACATCACCGCCGACGAGGTCGACGCACTCACGGTCCGGGCGATCGTGGTCGCCGAGAGCGAGACCATGCCGCTCCCGCCGGGCCACCGGCCCATCCCGTGGCCCCCCTTCTGACGCCCCACTGTGATCCGCGTCGCCGGACGACGCCGCTCCGACCGGGCCGTGAACACCTCGCGGTCCGTGGGCAATACAGTGGACGCCATGCAGTCGTGGCCCGATGTGGAACTTCCGGAGGTACCCGGCGAGGGACCTGCCCTTCGCCTCTATGACACCGCCGACCGTGCGGTCCGTCCGGTGACCCCCGGACAGACCGCCACCATGTACGTCTGCGGGATCACCCCGTACGACGCGACACATCTCGGCCACGCCGCCACGTATCTGACCTTCGATCAGGTCAACCGCGTCCTGCGGGACCAGGGACACGACGTCCACTACGTGCAGAACGTGACCGACGTCGACGACCCGCTGTTCGAGCGCGCCGACCGCGACGGGGTCGACTGGCGCGACCTCGGTGCGCGCGAGACGCAGCTCTTCCGCGACGACATGACGGCCCTGCGCGTGCTGCCGCCGCGCGACTACATCGGTGCCGTCGAGTCGATCGGTGAGGTCATCGAGGTCGTCGAGAAGCTGCTCGCCTCGGGCGCCGCTTACACCGTCGACGACGCCGAGTACCCGGATGTCTACTTCCGGACCGACGCCACCGAGCAGTTCGGCTACGAGTCCGGCTACGACCGCGAGACCATGGCCCGGTTCTTCGCCGAACGCGGCGGCGACCCCGACCGTGCGGGCAAGCGTGACCCCCTCGACGCCCTGCTGTGGCGCGCGAAGCGAGACGGCGAGCCGTCGTGGGACTCGCCCTTCGGTCCCGGACGTCCGGGCTGGCACATCGAGTGTTCGGCCATCGCACTGAACCGGCTCGGCATCGAGTTCGACATCCAGGGCGGCGGCAACGACCTGATCTTCCCGCACCACGAGTTCTCGGCCGCCCACGGCGAGGCGCTCACGGATTCGCGGCGCTTCGCCCGACACTACGTGCACACCGGCATGGTCGGCCTCGACGGCGAGAAGATGTCGAAGAGCCGCGGCAACCTGGTGTTCGTGTCGGTGCTGCGTCGCGAGGGCGTCGACCCGGCCGCGATCCGTCTCGCCCTGCTCGCCGACCACTACCGCGGGGACCGCATGTGGACCCAGTCGGTGCTCGACACCGCCGTCGAACGCCTCGACCGCTGGCGCACCGCCTTCGCCGCATCCACCGGTCCCGACGCGACAGATGTGATCGCGCGCGTCCGGCAGCATCTCGCCGACGATCTCGACACCCCGAAAGCACTTGCCGCAGTGGACGCCTGGTGCGCCGACGTCCGCAGCGGGATCGGCTCGTCGGCGGAGGCACCCGCGGCACTCGCGGCCGCGGTGGACGCGCTGCTCGGTATCCCGGCGACCCGGCAGAACTGATCCCTCCGGGTTGTGCGGGACGAACGGTGAGTGACCGCTCTGGGTACAGTGCTCTCGTGGCGCGCGTGCAAGAGATCAGACCAGACACCGACTCCGGGGTGTTCACCGTGGTCACCCGGACATCCACCTACCTGCTCGACTTCGGGGAGATGACGCTGCTGCGCGCCCCCGGTGTCGGCGGCACGGACAGCGAGGACTGGACCGTCAGTCGGCTGCGCCGTGATTCCGAGGACATCCCCCTGCTCGGGGTCAAGTCCTGCAGGCTCGGCGAATCCGCGCAGTTCTGGGTACGGGCCGCCGACGATCCCGACGTCCGCACGTGGCGGATCACCACACCGGTCGTGTCGATCGAGAAGATCGGCTGAGCTAGCCGCGAATCCGATCCCGTAGCGCGTTCAGGGCGTCGACATACAGGGGCGGCCGCTGCCGGTGGATGTCGTGTCCCGACGGGATGCGGTCGATCAGCAGGCAGTCCGGCATGAGCGTGTGCGCCCGGACCGCGTCGTCGGAGGTCATCGCGCCCAACAGGACGCCGTCCTGCTCATGGGTCGTCGTGTGCAACAGCGTCGTGGGTACGAGGACCCGGCCGAGGGTCTCGGCCTGGTCGAAGCCGGCCAGCCACGAGCCGTCGTAGAACATCTCCCCGTAGCGCAGGTCGTAGTCGCCGGTCCCGTCCTGCAGGCACGCCGTGAGTGCGATCGCACGGTTGAGGGTCGGCGGCAGCCACCACAGCTTCGGGATCACGTGCGGATCCCGGTCGAGCCGGCGCTCGAGCGGACCCCGGACCAGCGCCTCCCACGCGCGGTCGCCGAACATCGTCCGCAGGTGACTGTGCCGGACCCAGAACCGGGTCCAGTTGTCCGCATCCGCCGATGCGCCGGCCTCGAGGTAGCGGTGGATGTTCCGGAACGTGTCGAGCCAGGCGTAGGTCGCGTGTGCGCGGTCGGGTTCCGTGCCGAAGAACGGTGCGTCCTCGATGAGCACGGCCCGCACCCGGTCTCCGAAGTCGGCGGCCAGCCGCACGGCCAGGAGGCCGCCGGAGGAATGTCCCGCCACGACGACGGGGGCGCCGACGACGTCCTCGACGAACCAGGCGAGGGCCTCGGTCTGCGGCAGGGCCGGGTACAGCGACGGCGTCTTGGCCGAACCCCCGTGTCCGAAGGCATCGACGGCGAAGACGTGCCAGTCACGGGTGAGTGCGCCCAGCACGGCTGCGTAATCCGTCCACGAGACCTGCTGGCCGGGGATCAGCAGCAGGGGAGGGCCGTGTCGGGGTCCCTCGCCGTAGGTGATGACGGCACCGTCGGGGGTCGTGACCGCCCGCGGGCGCATCCCGCTTGACGCGAGCCGGGCAGCCTCGCGGGTGTCGTAGGTGAGATTGCGCGCGGCGTACGCCGCCGTACCGGCCCCCACCGCGGCGACACTCGCCGCGATCCCGGCGCCGGCACGTCGCGCCAACGTCGATCGGTGGCTGCTCACCCGCCGAACGGCCCCTGGCCGCGACGCTTGAGATAACGCTCGAACTCGGCGGCGAGGGCATCGCCGTCGATCTTCGCCATCACCTCGTCGGGATCCAACTCGGCGTCGCCGCGCTCCTCGAGCCCGCGGACGTAGTCGGCGATCTCCTCGTCGTCCTCGGTCATCTCGGTGACCGCTCGTTCCCATTCCTCGGCCTGTTCGGGCAGGGTGCCGAGCGGGACCTCGATGTCGAGCACTTCCTCGACGCGCGTCAGCAGCGCGACGGTGGCCTTCGGGTTGGGCGGGGTCGATACGTAGTGCGGCACCGCGGCCCAGAAGGACACCGCGGGCAGGCCCGCCTGCACGAAGAGGTCCTGCAGCACGCCGGTGATGCCCGTGGGGCCCTCGTAGCGGCTCTCCGCCAGGTTGTACCGGGCTGCCGACTCACTGCTGTAGGCCGTCCCGGTGACCGGCACCGGCCGGGTGTGCGGGGTGTCGGCGAGCAGTGCGCCGAGCATGACGGTGGTCTCGACCTCGAGCTCCTGGGCCAGTTCGACGATCTCGGCGCAGAACGCACGCCACCGCATGTTCGGTTCGATGCCGCGGACCAGCACGATGTCGCGGTCGGCGCCGCGCGGACTGCAGTACGAGATCGACGTCGTGGGCCACTCGATACGCCGGGTGACGCCGTCGACCTGCTTGACAGTGGGCCGGTTGACCTGGAAGTCGTAGTATTCGTCAGAGTCGATGTCGGCGAGCGGACGAGCGTCCCATTCGAGGGCGAGGTGCTCGACGGCGCTGCTGGCGGCGTCCCCGGCGTCGTTCCATCCCTCGAAGGCCGCGAGCAGAATGGGTCTGCGCAGCTGGGGAAGGTTCGACATCTGCTCAGCGTTCACCGAACCAGCCTACGACCGAACACCTAGAGAGGGCGAACTACGCTGTCAACCATGTCCTTCGAAAACTCCGGCCATCGACCGAGCGACTTCGACACGACCTTCATGTCGTCGATGTCGCGACGCGTCCTGATCGGCGACGGGGCGATGGGCACGATGCTCCAGGCCGCGGACCTGACCCTCGACGACTTCAACCAGCTCGAGGGCTGCAACGAGATCCTCAACGACACCCGCCCCGACGTCCTCGAGGGCATCCATCGTGCCTACTTCGAGGCCGGCGCCGACGCCGTCGAGACCAACACCTTCGGCTGCAACCTGTCGAACCTCGGCGACTACGACATCGCCGACCGCATCCGTGAGCTGGCCTACAAGGGCACCGCGATCGCACGCGGTGTGGCCGATGAGATGGGTCCGTCCGCCGACGGCACCGACCGGTACGTCCTCGGCTCGATGGGTCCCGGCACCAAGCTGCCCAGCCTCGGACACACGACGTTCGCCGCGATCCGCGACGCCTACCAGGAATGCGTCATCGGCATGCTCGAGGGCGGCGCCGACGCGGTGCTCATCGAGACCTCGCAGGACCTGCTGCAGGTGAAGGCTGCGGTCATCGCGGCACAGCGCGCCATGGACCAGGTGGGCCGCCGCATCCCGATCATCAGCCACGTCACGGTCGAGACGACCGGCACGATGCTGCTCGGTTCGGAGATCGGTGCTGCGCTGGCCGCCATCGAGCCGCTGGGTGTCGACCTCATCGGCCTGAACTGCGCCACCGGCCCGGCGGAGATGAGCGAGCACCTGCGCTACCTGTCGAAGCATGCGCGCATCCCGGTGTCGGTCATGCCGAACGCCGGTCTGCCCGTTCTCGGCGCGAAGGGTGCCGAGTACCCGCTGACGCCGGAGGAACTGGCCGAGTCGATGGCCCAGTTCGTCGGCGAGTTCGGGCTCTCCTTCGTCGGCGGTTGCTGCGGTACCACGCCGGAGCACATCCGCCAGGTCGCCGAGGCCGTCGCGCAGGTCACCCCCGCGACGCGCGCGCCCCAGCACGAGCCGGAGACGTCGTCGCTCTACACCGCGGTGCCCTTCGATCAGGATGCGAGCTTCCTGGTCATCGGTGAGCGCACGAACACCAACGGCTCCAAGGCATTCCGTGAGGCGATGATCGCCGAGGACTACCAGAGGTGCCTCGACATCGCCAAGGACCAGACCCGCGACGGTGCGCACATGCTCGACCTGAACGTCGACTACGTCGGTCGTGACGGCGCCGCAGACATGACTGCGCTCGCGAGCCGCTTCGCGACGTCGTCGACGCTGCCGATCATGCTCGACTCGACCGAGCCGGAGGTCATCCGCGCGGGTCTCGAGGCGCTCGGCGGTCGGTGCGCGGTCAACTCGGTGAACTACGAGGACGGCGACGGGCCGGACTCGCGGTTCAACAAGATCATGCGTCTCGTCGTCGAACACGGTGCGGCCGTTGTCGCCCTGACCATCGACGAGGAGGGGCAGGCGCGTACTGCGGACTGGAAGGTCCGGGTCGCCGAGCGTCTGATCGACGACATCACCGGCAACTGGGGTCTCGCCGAAGAGGACATCATCCTCGACACCCTGACCTTCCCGATCTCGACGGGTCAGGAGGAGGTCCGCCGCGACGGCATCGAGACGATCGAGGCCATCCGCCGGCTGCACGAGTCGCATCCCGATGTGCACTTCACGCTCGGCATCTCGAACATCTCGTTCGGCCTGAACCCGGCCGCCCGGCAGGTGCTGAACTCGGTGTTCCTGCACGAGTGCGTACAGGCCGGTCTCGACACCGCGATCGTGCACGCGTCGAAGATCCTGCCGATGGCGCGCATCCCGGAGGAGCATCGGCAGGTCGCGCTGGACCTGGTCTACGACCGCCGGAGTGAGGGTTACGACCCGCTGCAGAAGTTGATGCAGCTGTTCGAGGGTGTCTCGGCCGCCTCGGCTCGCGAGTCGCGCGCCCAGGAACTGGCCAAGCTGCCACTGTTCGAACGGTTGGAACGACGCATCGTCGACGGTGAGCGCAACGGTCTGACCGACGATCTCGACGAGGCGATGACGCAGGTCCCGCCGCTGTCGATCATCAACGACACCCTGCTGTCGGGCATGAAGACCGTCGGCGAGCTCTTCGGTTCGGGCCAGATGCAGCTGCCGTTCGTGCTGCAGTCCGCCGAGGTCATGAAGGCCGCTGTGGCGCACCTCGAACCGCACATGGAGGCGACCGGCGAGGACGGTAAGGGCCGTATCGTGCTGGCGACCGTCAAGGGCGACGTGCACGACATCGGCAAGAACCTCGTCGACATCATCCTGTCCAACAACGGATACGAGGTCGTCAACATCGGCATCAAGCAGCCGATCACGACCATCCTCGACGTCGCCGCCGACAAGAAGGCCGACGTCATCGGCATGTCCGGTCTGCTCGTGAAGTCGACCGTCGTCATGAAGGAGAACCTCGAGGAGATCAACACGCGTGGTCTCGCCGAGGAGTACCCGGTCCTGCTCGGCGGTGCGGCGCTGACGCGTTCGTACGTCGAGAACGACCTGTCGGAGGTCTACGAGGGCCACGTGCACTATGCGCGTGACGCTTTCGAGGGACTGCGACTGATGGACGACATCATGGCCCGCAAGCGCGGCGGCGGACCCGACCCGGACAGCGACGAGGCCAAGGCCGAGGCGGCCAAGACGGCCGAGCGCAAGGCACGCCACGAGCGGTCCAAGCGCATCGCCGCGAAGCGCAAGGCCGCCGAGGAGCCCGTCGAGGTGCCGGCGCGTTCGGATGTGGCCGCCGACAACGAGATCCCGACCCCACCGTTCTGGGGTTCGCGCATCGTCAAGGGTGTGCCGATCGCCGATTACCTGCAGCTGCTCGACGAGCGTGCGCTGTTCCTCGGCCAGTGGGGCCTGCGTGGCGCCCGTGGCGGCGACGGCCCGTCGTACGAGGAGCTCGTGGAGTCCGAGGGCCGGCCGCGGCTGCGCTACTGGATCGATCGGCTCGCGACCGAGAACATCCTGCAGCACGCCGCGGTGGTCTACGGCTACTATCCGGCGGTCAGCGAGGGTGACACCGTCCACGTGCTCACCGAGCCGGATCCCGATGCGCCGGTGCGGTTCAGCTTCTCGTTCCCGCGCCAGCAGCGCTCGAGGTTCCTGTGCATCGCCGACTTCATCCAGTCGCGTGAGGCAGCGAAGGCCGCCGGCCGGGTCGACGTCATGCCGTTCCAGCTCGTCACGATGGGACAGCCGATCGCCGACTTCGCGAACAAGCTGTTCGCCGAGGACGCCTACCGCGACTACCTCGAGGTGCACGGCATCGGTGTGCAGCTGACCGAGGCACTCGCCGAGTACTGGCATCAGCGTGTGCGCAGCGAGCTGAAGTTCGGCGACCGGTCGATGGACAGCGAGGATCCCGAGCATGCCCAGGGATTCTTCGACCTCGAATACCGTGGTGCGCGTTTCTCCTTCGGTTACGGCGCCTGCCCGGATCTCGAGGACCGCGCGAAGATGATCGAGCTGCTCGAGCCGGAGCGGATCGGTGTCCAGCTGTCGGAGGAGCTGCAGCTCCATCCGGAGCAGTCCACCGATGCGTTCGTGCTGCACCATCCGGAAGCCAAGTACTTCAACACGTAGGTGTTCGACGACTGATCGGGGGCGATGGGCGTGTCGGGAGTGATCGAACGGTCGCAGGGACCGGTCCGGATCATCGGGATCGATCGTCCCGACCGCCGCAACGCCGTCGACCGCGCGACCGCCGACGCCCTGGCCGATGCGTTCCGTCGGTTCGAGGCCGACGAGTCGGCGTCGGTGGCGGTGCTCTACGGCAAGGGTGGGACGTTCTGCGCCGGAGCCGATCTCAAGGCCATCGCCGACGGCACCCCGAATCGGGTGGAGGCCGACGGTGACGGCCCGATGGGCCCGAGCCGGATGCGACTGTCCAAGCCGGTGATCGCGGCGATCTCCGGTCACGCCGTTGCCGGCGGACTCGAACTCGCCCTCTGGGCGGACATGCGCGTCGTCGAGGAGGATGCCGTGTTCGGCGTCTTCTGCCGGCGGTGGGGCGTCCCGCTGATCGACGGTGGGACGGTGCGGCTTCCGCGTTTGATCGGGGAGAGTCGCGCGATGGACCTGATCCTCACCGGTCGTGCGGTCGCGGCCGACGAGGCGTTGCAGATCGGACTCGCGAATCGCGTTGTGCCGTCGGGGACCGCGCTCGACGCCGCCGTCGAACTCGCGACTCAGATCGCGCAGTTCCCGCAAACCTGCCTGCGCCAGGACCGGATGTCTGTTCTCGAGCAACACGGCCAGGACCTCGACGCCGCGATGAGCAACGAACTGCGCCACGGGATGGAGTCGTTGGCCTCCGACACCGTCGCGGGAGCCACCCGTTTCGCCGGTGGCGCTGGCCGCCACGGTCAGGGCGTCGCCTCCGCTCCCTGATGTGCGAGGAGCGCAAGCCGCTTGGCCGAGTACCAACGCGGGAGTGCAGTCCTCGCTCCCTGAGGTGCGAGGAGCGTGGCCGTTGGGCTGAGTGGCGACGAAGGAGCGTATCGAAGTCGACGAGCCACGAAGGGCTGGTGACTATCCCTCGGGACTCGTCACGCACGCGGGTATGCCGCGGCGAGGAGTAGTGAGGCGAGGGTGGCTTCGGCGTCGGAGGCGTTGCGGAGGTCGATGACCTCACGCAGGTGGAGGCGTGTTTCATTGCCGGACTCGGTGTCGGGTCCGTGGATTTCGGTGCGCACTTGTTGGAGGTGTTCGGCGAATCGGCGGGGTATGTCGGGGCGCCGGTTGATGCGTTCAGGATTCGGGGGTGCGCCGGGTTCGGCGTTGAGCCGCCAGGCGCAGCGGCCTTCGTCGGGTCCTTCGCGCACCATGCGGGTGGTGTAGCCGCCGGGTTGGTTACTGACCATGCGGTTGTGTTTCGGGCACGCCGGGGCGAGGTCGGTGATGTCGGTGAGGCCACCTGCTGCCCAATCGAGTTGGGCGTGATGCATCTCGACGTGTGCGGCGGCGAGGTCGCAGCCGGGGGTGGAGCAGCTTTCGCCGTCGGGTCGGGCGAAGGACACGAGTCGCTGTTCACGGGTGGCCAGGCGTTTGCCGCGGCCGAAGTACAGCGGGACCGCGGTGGCGCCTTTGAACACCGCCAACCAAGGCTGGGCGTCGGCGACCATGTTGATGAGCTCGGGGATGGGGATCAGCGTGCCGGTCGCGGTGGTGGCAAACCCGGCTTCGCGTCTGAGGTCGGTGAGGTCGGCTTTGATGATCAGCTGGGTCGGTAACCCGCGGTGACTCTTACCCAGGAGTCCGTCGTCGAAGACGGCTTTGAGCAGTGCATTGAACGCGTCGTGGTTGAGCTGGGCCGGGGTGCGATCATCGCGTTCGGCCGCAGCAGCCACAACCTCGGGGTCGGCGTCTTCGATCGACCCGTGTGGGGAATCGGGGTCGTCGGGGTTGTTCATGCCCGGTTTGGCCCACACGGCGAGCAGCATCGTGACCCGGGCGAGCAGTTCGGGGGTCAGGTTGGCGATCATCTTGGCGGTGCCGTCGACACGCTGGCGGTGGACCGACAGGTTGCGGCGACGTGTGCGGTCGGTGTCGTCGGCGAGTGCGCCGTCAGGATCGAGGTGAGCCAGTAGCCGCGCACCGAGGGCAGCGATGTCGGCTGGGGTGTGGTCGACGGCGATCTCGGCCATCTGTCGTTCGGCGGCGACTTTGATGTCGTGGTCGACGGCGTGCGGGATCTGCTCGAGCACCTCGACGACCGCTCGCACGTGCGCAGGCCCGACACGGCCACCGGCGAACGCCTCGGCCAGGGCGGGATGCTGCGGCGGCAGCTGCTCGCCGGTGTGGCTGGGAAAGGTTGCGGTGGCGGACATCTGGTTGCGGCGTCGGATCGGTTCGGCGACGCGCAAACGGTGAGTCATGAACTGGATGACGCTGCGGTGGCCGGTCTTGTGGGGGAGGTCTCGTTCGGTGGCTTCGACGATCTGGCGGTCACCGGCGAAACTCAGTCGCGCGATGGCACGTTCGGTTTCGGCAGCGACGTCGACGAGTTCGGAATCGGAGCACTGCGTCAGATCGGCGGTCTGCAGTTCGGCGGTGATCCGGTGCAATTCCTGCACGAGTTCATAAGCGCGCGAAACCGGGGCGCCGGACTGCGAGATCTCGGTCAAGACTGCCACCCCCCGGAGACATTGGTCGAATATATGTTCGATAGTACTCGCAATTCCGTTGCTGTGCAACGACTATCGAAACCCAATCGATCCCCGAAATTGTCGGTGTGGCATGGTATCGCGGCTATCCGTCCGGGCTGGCGCTCGGACGGACTCAACCAGCTAGCTGCTCCGTCAACTGCGGCACGATCTGCTTCTTCCGCGACACGATGCCCTTGCCGAAGGCGTGCCCGTCGGCAACCGTGACCCCGAGTGCGCGTTCGACGGCGTCCACGGGTTCGCCGACCACCAGAAGGTCGGAGTCGCAGGCGATCACATCGGTGATCAGCAGGAGGAACAGGTCGTGGCCGGCGGTCTCCTTCTCCGTGGCCATGGCCTCGAATAACTCGTCGCGGCGGGCGAGGACGGCGTCGGCGTCGACGGTGGTCAGCTGCGCGACGCGCACGCTCACCGAGCCCATCGTGAAGGTCTTGGCGTCGAGGCCGATGATCGAAGACGCCGGCTGGTCACCGAGTTCCGTTCCGGCACGCAGTAATTGGTTCCCGTAGTCCTCGAGGTCGACGCCCGCGATGGTCGCGAGTTCCTCCGCGGCGATGCGGTCGGAGTCGGTGGTCGTGGGTGAGTTCAGCAGGAGGGTGTCGGAGATGATCGCCGACAACATGATCCCGGCGGTGTCGGCGGGGATCTCGACCTCGCTCTCGGCATACATGCGCGTCAGGATCGAACACGTGCAGCCCACCGGCTCGACTCGCATGTACAGCGGCGCGGCGGTCTCGAAGTTCGCGATGCGGTGGTGGTCGATCACCTTGCGGATAGTCACGTCGGCGATGTCGGCGACACTCTGCTGGCGTTCGTTGTGGTCCACGAGCATCACGTCGTGGGGACTCGCATGCTCGATGACGCGCGGCGCTGTCAGCCCGAAGTGGTCGAGGGCGAAGGTCGTCTCGCGACCGGGCTTGCCGAGTGCGACGGCCTCGGCGTCGACGCCGAGGGCCTGTTCGAGACGAGCGAGTCCGATCGCGGAACCGATCGCGTCCGTGTCGGGGTTGCGGTGTCCGATGACGAGGACCTTCGACATGGCGACTCAGCTTTCGCTCGACGATGCTGAAACCCAGCCTACGGCGACTGCCCGAGAGAACAGTTGTAAATCTACAATCGTTGTATGTCTACAACCGATGCCGGCACGGGCCCGCGCTCGCAAACCGCCACCGAGGTGTGGTTCACCATGAACAGCCTCGTGCGCGACCAGGCCAGGGAATCCCGCACCCGCATCAGCGAGGTCATCGACATCCCCTTCAGCCGGTTCCGCGCGCTCCGTCGAGTGGCGGTACGACCGATGACGCAACGCGACCTCGCGGAGCGCATGGGCGTGGACGCCTCGGCGATGAGCGGCATCGTCAACGACCTCGTCGACCGTGGACTCGTGACCAGGGAGGCCGACGCCGATGACGGGCGATGTAAACGCGTGACCATCACCGACGCGGGACGCCGGGTGGTGGACGAGGTGACCACGAACCCCGCCACCGCACCGGAGATGTTCGCCGCCCTCGACGAGGTACAGCTCGGGCAGCTCGCCGAACTGCTCGACCTTCTCCGCACGGCGGCCGAGTCGTGAACGCCGCACGCGCGGCGCTGCGCGCACGGTCGGCCGACGGCACTCTGACCCGGCGGGACCGCCTCGTGATCCTCGCCACCTGCTGCCTGAGCCTGTTCATCGTCGGTCTCGACGTCTCTGCGGTGAACGTCGCTCTGCCGTCCATCAGTTCGGACCTCGGCGCGACGCCGGCGCAACTGCAGTGGGTCCTCGACTCGTATGCGCTGGTGATCGCGAGCCTGCTGATCTTCGGCGGCTCGCTCGGAGATCGCTTCGGCCGCAAGCGGATCTTCCAGGTCGGCTTGCTGACTTTCGGTGTCGCGTCGGTGCTGTGTTCGCTCGCGCCCACACCGGAGGCGCTGATCGGCGCACGCATGCTGCAGGCCGTCGGCGGGGCGATGCTCAACCCGGTCGCGCTGTCGATCGTCACCAACGTCTTCGTGGACCCACGTGAACGCGCCCAGGCGATCGGCTTGTGGGGCACGGCGTTCGGCATGAGCCTCGCGTTCGGACCGGTGGTCGGCGGGGCGCTCGTCTCCGGCATCGGGTGGGAGGCGATCTTCTGGCTCAACGTCCCGGTCTGCCTGTTCGCCCTCGGGCTGACGATGCGTTTCGTCCCGGAGTCGAGAGCCGAGCACGCACGTCGCGCCGATCCGGTCGGGCAGGTGCTGATCCTGACCCTCCTCGCGACCCTCACCTTCGCGATCATCGAGGGGCGTCCGCAGGGTTGGACGTCGCCGGGAGTGCTGGCGTGTTTCGCCGTCTCGGCGTGCGCGCTCATCGCGATGATCACCTACGAGAGTCGCCGCGAGGAGCCCCTTCTCGACCCGCGCTTCTTCCGGAGCGCGCCGTTCTCGAGCTCGGTGGCGTGTGCCGTCATCGCCTTCGCCGCCACCGGTGGCTTCCTCTTCCTCAACACCCTGTACCTGCAGGAGGTGCGCGGGATGTCGCCGCTGAACGCCGGACTGATGACCTTGCCGATGGCGGCCGCGTCCGTGGTCTGCGCGCCCATCGCCGGTCGGCTCGTGGGCGACCGGGGAGCCCGGACGCCGATGGTGATCGGGGGAGTCGGGATGGTGGCGGGCGCCCTGTTGCTCACCGGCCTCGGCAACGACACCTCCCTCGTCTACGTCGGCGCCGCCTACCTCGTCTTCGGGCTCGGTTTCGGATTCCTCAACGCGCCCATCACGAACGGGGCGGTGTCCGGGATGCCCCGCACGCAAGCGGGTCTGGCGTCGGCGATGGCCTCGACGGGCCGTCAGGTCGGCACCGCGCTCGGGGTCGCGGTGTTCGGCGCGGTGGCCTTTGCCGGGATGGAGGGATCGGTCGCCGACGGGCTCGCCTCGGCCGCCCGCCCGGTATGGATCAGCATGGCGCTGTGCGGCGCTGCGGTCCTCGTCCTCGCGTTCGTCTCGACCGGGGCGTGGGCACGCGGAACGGCTGCTCGCACCCGTGAGCGGATCGAGGCCACGTCGGGGACCTGGATCCCGTGACCGTTCCGGTCAGCGCGTCCCGGACTCGGTGACCGCCGACTCGACCGTCGTGTGCACGTCACACCACTCCGTGATCCGCTGCGCGACGGGGTCGGGCGTGCGCACCCAACCGATGTGCGTGGTGTTCCCGCCCTCCGGGCATTGCGCGTCGTCGTAGCGCCAATGGGTGATCGACTCGGGTGCGAAGGCGGCATCGAATGCCGCTGCCGCACCGTCGGTCACGATCTCGTCGCCGTCGAGCCGGATCGCCAGGGCCGGCGTGGTGATGGACCGGTCGAGCGCGAACGGCGCCCGTCCGGTCAGGACCATCCGCGCCCACTGCCTCATCAGCGTGCGGGGCGTCGGCCCGCCGAAACCCTGTCGGGGCCAGTGACCGACGATGCCCGACACCGGGGCGACGGCCGCGCCGATCGCGCCGAGGGCCACACCGCGAGCGCCGTAGTGCCGGAACGCCGGCACCGACGCACCGATCGCGACGATGCCGTCGGGCGTGTGATCGGACGTCTGCGCCACCATCGCGACCAGTTGTGCGCCGAGGCTGTGCCCGACCACCACGACCCGCGTGCCCGGGATCTCGGCGCGAGCGGCGGCGATCGCATCGGCGAGGTCGGCGGCCTCGTCCTCGTAGGACCAGTCCGCGGTACGTGACGGCGGCGTCGAACCCTCTTCCACGCCGCGGCGTGGAACGACACGCACCTCGTGGCCGTATCCCGTCAATGCCTCTGCCAACCGTCGGTAGACACGCGCCGGCACTGCCATTGCCGGGGAGATCAGGACGGTGGTGGGCCGGTCTGTGTTGGTCTGGGTCATGAATCCAACAGTGGCCGCATTCGGGCGCGGACACTACTACCTTCCAGGTAGTGGTCTGACCAGGGAGTGGTTTGAGGCGGGCCCGTTCCGGATACCGTCCCGGATGCTGCTGTGAACCCCACACCGACCGAGAGGCAAGTGACCGATGTCCGACGTGACCGATTTCTCCGAGACCTGTGCGCGTCTGGCCGACGCGATCGTGGAGCAGGGAGTGCACGTCGCGGTGGCGGAGTCGCTGACCGGCGGCAACCTGGCGAGCGAGTTGAGCAAGGCCCCGCAGGCCGGTGACTGGTTCCGCGGTGGCGTCATCGCTTACCACGAGGACGTGAAGTTCGGTCTGCTCGAGGTGCCCGAGGGGCCGGTCGTCAGCGAGACCGCCGCACGCGCCATGGCGGCGACCACCGCTCGACTCTTCGACGCCGAGATCGTCGTCGCGGTCACCGGCGAGGCGGGACCCGAACCCGACGAGGCCGCACCGGGAACCGTCTGGTTCGGATTCGACCATCGTGGCAAGGTCTCGGCGACCCGCAAGGAGTTCGACGGCGAGCCCGAAGACGTTCTCGCCCAGACCATCGCGTACTCACTCGAACTGATCGAGAGCTGTCTACGATGACCCCATGACCGTCGAGGTGGGAACCCTGCTGCAGCAGTGGCGGTCTCGCCGGTCCATCAGCCAGCTCGATCTCGCCTACGAGGTCGGGGTCTCACCGAAGCACCTGAGCTTCGTCGAGACCGGCAAGTCACGCCCGAGTCCGGCGCTGCTGCACGCGCTGGCCGAACGACTCGACATCCCTCTGCGAGATCGCAATTCGCTCCTCCTCGCGGCCGGTCACGCACCTCGCTACAGCGAAGAGCCCCTCGACTCGGCGACCATGACCCGCGTCCGCGGGGAGGTCAAGAGACTGCTCGACGCGCACAACCCGAACATCGGGATGGCCCTCGACCGCGCGTGGAACGTCGTGCTGGCCAACGACACCGCGATGCGGCTGTTGGCCCTGCTCCCGGACGAGCTCCAGGCCAGACCGGTCAACCTGTTCCGGGTGTCGCTGCACCCCGACGGCTTCGCGAAGATGACGCACAACCTCGACGAGTGGGCGTCCTACCTGCTCGACCTGCTCCGGCGGATGGTGCGCATCACCGGTGACGGACGACTCGCCGAGCTCGAACGCGAGGTGTCGTCGTATCCGACCGTGTCCGGTTTGAACGGCGGACCGGTGTCGGGCAGGTCGCGCGAGGTGGGTTCGCTGCTGGTGCCGTTCGAACTCGAACTCGGCGACGAGATCCTGTCCTTCTTCAGCACCCTGACCACCTTCGGATCCCCCCGCGACGTCACGCTCGAGGAGTTGACGATCGAGATGTTCTACCCGGCCGATGAGCCGACGGAACGGTGGGTTGCGATGATGCAGGGGTGACCGACACCGCTGATCCTGCCTCCCGACTGCCCGCCGCTGTTCTCTGGGACATGGACGGCACCCTGCTCGACTCCGAGCCGATCTGGGACATCGCGATGGCCGATCTGGCCACCCGGCACGGGATCGTCATGACCCGCGAACTCCGCGAATCGACGCTCGGTAACTCCCTGCCCGACGCGCTCGCCAAGGTGCACGACGCCGCCGGGCTGTCGGCCGACGAGCGCGATCCCGACGCGGATGGCCGCTGGACTCTCGACCGGGTCAACGAACTGTTCGCCGAGGACCTGCCGTGGCGTCCCGGTGCCCGCGAGGCCCTCGAACTCGTCGCCGACGCCGGTATCCCGATGGTGCTGGTCACCAACACGGTCCGGGAACTGACCGAGGTCGCACTCGAGACCATCGGCCGCCACCGCTTCGCCGCCACGGTCTGCGGCGACGAGGTCGCCGTCGGCAAACCCGCGCCCGACCCTTATCTGCGCGCCGCCGAACTGCTCGGTTTCTCGACCGCAGAATGCCTGGCGGTGGAGGATTCCCCGACCGGTGCGCAGGCCGCGTCGTCGGCCGGATGTCCCACCCTCGTCGTCGAATCGGCGGCACCGGTGGAGCGCGGTCCGCTGCGGGTGTTCCGGCAGTCTCTCGTCGGATTGGGACTCGACGACGTCACCGAGGCATGGACCGGCGGTCTCGCGCGTAGCGCGACATGCCAAAATGAGGAATCGTGAAGACATTCGAGGAGCTGTTCGCCGAACTCAGCGACAAGGCCGAGAACCGCCCCGAGGGGTCGGGCACGGTCGCCGCGCTCGACTCGGGTGTGCACACCCTGGGCAAGAAGATCATCGAGGAAGCCGGTGAGGTGTGGCTCGCCGCCGAGCACGAGTCCGACGAATCGCTGGGCGAGGAGATCTCCCAGCTCGTCTACTGGTTGCAGGTGATGATGATCAAGCGGGGCCTGAAGCTGGAGGACGTGTACCGACATCTGTGACCGGACGACCCGGCACCACAGACCACCACCTCCTGCTCAGCTGAGCGCAACCCCACGAAAAGGACATCGAGATGCTGCGAGTGGCCGTACCCAACAAGGGTGCGCTCTCCGAATCCGCGTCGGCCATCCTCGCCGAGGCGGGCTACCGCAAACGAAGTGACTCCAAGGACCTGACGGTTCTCGACAACGGCAACGACGTCGAGTTCTTCTTCCTGCGTCCCAAGGACATCGCCATCTACGTCGGGTCGGGACGCCTCGACCTCGGCATCACCGGCCGCGACCTCGCCCGCGACTCCGGCGCACAGGTCCACGAACAGCTCGGGATGGGCTTCGGATCGTCGACCTTCCGCTACGCGGCCCCCGCCGACCAGGAGTGGACCGTCGCCGACCTCGCCGGCAAGCGGGTCGCCACGTCGTACCCGAACCTGGTTCGCGACGACCTTGCCGGCCGCGGCATCACCGCCGACATCATCCGGCTCGACGGCGCGGTCGAGATCTCGATCCAGCTCGGGGTGGCCGACGCCATCGCCGACGTCGTCGGCTCCGGTCGAACGCTTCGCCAGCACGGACTCGCCGCCTTCGGCGAGTCACTGTGCGACTCCGAGGCCGTCCTCATCTCCCGACGCGACGCCGAACTGACCAAGGCCGAGAAGCAGTTCATCGCCCGCGTCCAGGGCGTCGTCTTCGGCCAGCAGTACGTGATGATCGACTACGACTGCCCGAAGAACCTGCTCGACCAGGCATCGGCGATCACCCCGGGACTCGAATCCCCGACGGTCGCCCCGATGGCCGATCCCGACTGGGTCGCCGTCCGTGCCATGGTTCCGCGCAAGGACCACCAGAACCTGATGGACGAGCTCTCCGAGCTGGGCGCGAAGGCGATCCTCGCCACCGACATCCGGTCCTGCCGGTTCTGACCCTTCGAGACGGCCTTCGCAAGCTCAGGCCTCCTCAGGGAGCAGAAGAGGGGCACCCTCATCCAAGATGGGAGTGCCCCTTCTTGCTGCCTGATCCGAAAGAACGCAACGCACCCAGGTCCGCTGCCTGAGGTGCGAGGAGCGCAAGCGACGAGCCACGAAGGCCTGGTGAGCGAACTCGCCAGGCCTCTGTGGGTTCACGACTAGCCCACGGCGTTGAGCAACACCGTCTGCGCCGACCGGCCGATGTAGCCGGAGGTGTCGTACAGGTCGCCGAGGGTCGCGCCGAAGCCGTCGGGTCCGGCGACCATGTTGGCGTCGATGCCGACCCACGGTCCGCTCGGCACCCGCGTCAGGTGCACGGTGGTGTCGGTGTTCATCCAGGACCAGCGGTCCGGGCGCAGCCGCGTGCCCACTCCGTTGGCGACGTCGATGACGATGAACATCGCCTCGAGGTCCGACGTCTTCTCACCCTCGACCAGCGGGAGGACTGCGCGCAGCCATACCGCCGGTGTCTCGCCGTAGCGGCCCTCGGTGCGTGCCGACTCGACGGTGCCGATGAACCCGAGCGTTCCCCAGTCCACCGCTTCGCCGCTGTCGTCGGGGAACCCGATCTGGCTCGGCAGCTCGTCGGGCAGTGGGGTCAGGGGAGCGGGACCGTTGGCGATCTCACTGGTGTCCGCGCCGCGGATGCGCCAGCCCACCGACTTCGCGGCCGTGCGGAACGAGCCGTCGGCCTGTTGCACCTCGAGTTCGGTCTCGACGAGACTGATCTGCCGACCCGGACGGGTCACTCGAGCGTGAATCCGGTTGACGCCCAATCCGATCGGGCCGAGGATCTCGGTCGTCACGCGGGTGAAGTGCTGCGTCGGATCGGGATCGCAGCGCAACAGTGAGCGCATCATCAGCGCCGACGGTGGGCCACCGTGCTGCATGGTCGGCGACCACACGCTCAGGGTGGCCTCGGTCGGCTGGAAATACTCATATCGCGCCGACGGGTCGCCGGCCGGGCTGGTGCCGTCGGACGCCGGGGCGTCGACGGGTACGTAGTACGAACTCTCCACATTCCCAGCCTATGTGCATCTACATAATCGGGCGGCCCGGGGTGTGCGTCAGGCCACGAACCCGGGCGGCGGACCCGGGTAGGGCGGGATCTCGCCGCCGAACTCCGGGCACCGCGACTGGTGTTCGCAGAACCGGCACATCCGGGACTTCCGCGGCCGGAAATCCCCGGATGCGACGGCCGTGCGGATGGCCTGCCAGATCGCGCGCAGCGTCCGCTCGAAGCGGAGGAGCTCGTCGTGGTCGGGGTGGTAGATCAGCTGCTGGCCGTCGGACAGGTACATGAGCTGCAGCCGAGCCGGCACGACGCCACGCGTGCGCAGGATCGCCAGGGCATAGAACTTCATCTGGAACAACGCCTTGGCCTCATAGGCCTCGCCGGGGGAGCGTCCGGTCTTGTAGTCGACGACGCGGATCTCACCGGTCGGTGCGACGTCGATGCGGTCGATGAAGCCGCGCATCAGCATGTCGTCGGCCTCGATCTCGACGTGTTCCTCCACCGCGTCGGCGTCGAAGGCGGTGGGATTCTCCATCGTGTAGTACGTCGCGATGAGCTTGTGGGCACCGGCGATGAACGCCGCCTGACCGCCCTCGCCGATCACCCGGGCGAGCTGCGGATCCTCCTCGCACAGGGCCGCCCAAGCGCCCTCGACGAGCAGTTCCGCCGAATCCTGGGTGCGGAGCTCGGCAGGCATGTCGAAGAGGTTCTCGAGTGCCGCATGGACGACGGTGCCACGGGTCTGCGCGGCGGTCGGGGTCTCCGGGAAGCGGTCGATGGCGCGGAACCGGTACAGCAGCGGGCACTGCTTGAAGTCCGCCGCCCGCGACGGCGACAAGGCCAGGGGTCGTCCGACGATCCCGCGAGCCCCCTCCGACGGGGGTGGCTCCGGCGCGGGGGCCGCGCTGGTGGAGGGGTCGTCGGTGCCGGTCATCGTGCTCACATCTCGCAGACTAGGCCGCGGCCCCGACACTCTGCCGGTCCGACACCCACCTGCGGTCGGGTATCGTCCTCACGGCCCACCGGACTCCCGACCACCACCGATCCGCCCAGCGCGGAGGCGTCGGCTCCGTCCCGTTCACGAGAGGAAGCACCCAGTGCCCACCACCGGACCGTTCGCCGTCGGCGACCGGGTTCAACTGACCGATGCCAAGGGCCGAAAGTTCACGGTGCTCCTCGAAGAGGGCAAGCAGTTCCACACCCACCGCGGCGCCATCTCGCACGACGACCTCATCGGTTCGCCCGAGGGCAGCGTCGTCTCGGCCACCAGCGGCACCCAGTACCTCGCGCTGCGGCCGCTGCTCGTCGACTACGTGCTCTCGATGCCGCGCGGCGCGCAGGTCATCTACCCCAAGGACGCCGCGCAGATCGTCCTTGAGGGCGACATCTTCCCGGGCGCCCGCGTCCTGGAGGCCGGTGCCGGCTCCGGCGCGCTGACGTGTTCGCTGCTGCGCGCCGTCGGCAGCGAGGGCGAGGTGAACTCCTTCGAGATCCGCGAGGACCACGCCGAGCACGCGATCCGCAACGTGGAGACCTTCTTCGGCGGCCGCCCGGACAACTGGAACATCGTCGTCGACGACCTCGCGAACGTCGACCAGGACGAGCGCTTCGACCGCGTCATCCTCGACATGCTCGCACCGTGGGAACCCCTTGACGTCGTGCGCACCGTGTTGAAACCAGGCGGAGTCCTGACCATTTATGTGGCGACCGTCACCCAGCTCTCGCGCGTCATCGAGGCGCTGCGCGAGCAGGAGTGCTGGACCGAGCCCCGCGCCTGGGAGACCCTGCTGCGCGAGTGGTCGGCGGTCGGCCTGGCCGTTCGTCCCGAGCACAAAATGCAAGGCCACACCGCGTTTCTCATCACCGCCCGCCGACTCGCCGACGGCACCACCACGTTGCGTCCGCAGCGTCGGCCCACGAAGGGGTGAGTTCGGCCGGTCTCACGGGCCGCAAGATCGCGATTCCGTTGCGAAGGCGCACATTTAACACACCGTCAACACCGCCATTTGGCGGGTGAAGGGCGATTCTGCGTCCGTGCCGGTAGCGTAGGGATACGGCGCGAGCATTCCGATCGAGGGATCGGGTGATTGCCGGGGAGAGGAGTCAGCAATGACCGAATCTGACCGCCATGACGCCACCGGGGACCGCGCGGTCCCCGAGAGCGCGAGTGCACCCGAAGAGGGCTTCACCCCTGCCTACACCCCGCCTCTTGCGCGGAGTGGTTCCGAACGCCCGTCGTTCGGACGTCAGGCAGACACCGAAAGCCTCCAGGAACGCGTCGACAGCCTCACGGCACGCAACGCGAAGCTGCTCGACACGCTCAAGGAAGCGCGTCAGCAGCTCGTCGCCCTGCGCGAGGAGGTCGACCGTCTCGGTCAGCCGCCGAGTGGCTACGGGGTCCTGCTCGACGTGTACCCCGACGCGACCGTCGACGTGTTCACCTCCGGTCGCAAGATGCGGCTCACCTGTTCGCCGAACATCGACACCGAGACCCTGACCAAGGGGCAGACGCTTCGTCTGAACGAGGCCCTGACCATCGTCGAGGCGTGCGAGTTCGACACGGTCGGCGAGATCAGCACCCTGCGCGAGGTTCTCGGGGACGGCAAGCGGGCGCTGGTCGTCGGCCACGCCGACGAGGAGCGCGTCGTGTGGCTGGCCGAGCCGTTGCTGGGCGAGGTCGACGCGGAGGACGGCAAGCGCCGCAAGCTGCGTCCGGGCGACTCGCTGCTCATCGACACCAAAGCCGGATTCGCCTTCGAACGGGTGCCCAAGGCCGAGGTCGAGGACCTCGTCCTCGAAGAGGTGCCCGACGTCGGGTACGAGGACATCGGTGGTCTGGGCCGGCAGATCGAGCAGATCCGCGACGCCGTCGAGCTGCCGTTCCTGCACAAGGACCTGTTCCGCGACTACCAGTTGCGGCCGCCGAAGGGCGTGCTGCTCTACGGTCCGCCCGGGTGTGGCAAGACCCTCATCGCCAAGGCCGTCGCCAATTCGCTGGCGAAGAAGATCGCCCTGGCCCGTGGCGACGACGCCAAGGAGGCGAAGTCCTACTTCCTGAACATCAAGGGCCCCGAGCTGCTGAACAAGTTCGTCGGTGAGACCGAGCGTCACATCCGGCTGATCTTCCAGCGCGCCCGGGAGAAGGCGTCCGAGGGCACCCCGGTCATCGTGTTCTTCGACGAGATGGACTCGATCTTCCGCACCCGCGGTTCCGGTGTCTCCTCCGACGTCGAGACCACGGTCGTCCCGCAGCTGCTCAGCGAGATCGACGGTGTCGAAGGCCTCGAGAACGTCATCGTGATCGGTGCGTCGAACCGCGAGGACATGATCGACCCCGCGATCCTGCGTCCCGGCCGCCTCGACGTGAAGATCAAGATCGAGCGTCCCGACGCCGAGTCGGCGATCGACATCTTCTCGAAGTACCTCACCGAGGAACTGCCGATCCACGCCGACGACATCGGCGAGTTCGGCGGCGATCGCACGGCCTGCATCAAGGCGATGATCGAGAAGGTCGTCGAGCGGATGTACGCCGAGAGCGAGGACAACCGGTTCCTCGAGGTCACCTACGCCAACGGCGACAAGGAGATCATGTACTTCAAGGACTTCAACTCGGGCGCGATGATCCAGAACGTCGTCGACCGTGCGAAGAAGTACGCGATCAAGTCGCAGCTCGACTCCGGTGCCCCGGGTCTGCGTGTGCAGCACCTCTTCGATTCGATCCTCGACGAGTTCGCGGAGAACGAAGATCTGCCCAACACCACCAACCCGGACGACTGGGCTCGCATCTCGGGCAAGAAGGGCGAGCGGATCGTCTACATCCGCACGCTGGTCACCGGCAAGTCCTCCGGGGCGAGCCGCGCCATCGACACCGAGACGAACACCGGTCAGTACCTGTAACACGCGCCTCACCCAGCAGACGACCGACTCCCCACGGGGTCGGTCGTCTGCTGTACAGAACGGCATGAAAACCGTCGTCAAGCACTAAAGTTGGCGGCGATGAACAGTACATCGATGGCTCGCGGTCGGGTGATCGTCGACGGTGGGGCGCCTCATCCGCTGGGCGAATCCCCGCGCATCACCCTGGGTCGGGAACCCGACAACGACATCGTGATCAATCATCCGATGGTGTCGCGTCGGCATCTCGCCATCGAGTGGCGCGGCACCGCCTGGTATCTCGTCGACATCGGCAGCACCAACGGCTTTTTCGCCGGCGGCCGACGCATGGCCGAGATGGTGATCGCCGGCCCGACACAGGTCCGGCTCGGCGACGTGAGCACCGGCCCGATCGTCGACCTGGTCATCGATCCATCCGCCTACCCGCCGCCGCCCAGCGGCCGGATGCCGTCCTCACCGGCCCGGCCGGGCCCGTTCCCGCCGGGCCCCCGGTCGGCGGGGTTCGCCGGCGCCGGCCATCCCGGACCGAACATGCCGCCGTCGGGCCGCATCCCGTCACGAGCCCCGGGTGGTCCCTCTCGCCCCGGTGCGCCGGAACCCATGCCCGCCGAGCTACGCAACGCCCCACATCTGCAGGCGCTCAAACAGAACGTCTCCGCCGTCTATCGGCTCCCGGGGGCGCCGACTCCGCCCGAGCGCGAATCGATCTCGCTGCGCGGCGTGCAGCGCATCGGCCGCACACCCGACAACGACATCGTCGTCAGCGACGTCCTCGCGTCCCGCCACCACGCGCAGGTGTCGAGCCGCGGCGGCGTCCTGGTCATCGACGACCTCGGCAGCGTCAACGGCACCTTCGTCAACGGCCGGCGCGTGACCAACGCACCGCTGTCCGACGGCGACGTGGTCACGATCGGCAACAGCGACTTCGTGGTGTCGGGCGGCACCCTCATGCGCGGCCAGGAGAGCGCGGCGGTCGCCGACGGCCTCCACGTGCACGGGGTCAGCCTTGTCGTCGACGGCGGCAAGCGCCTCCTCGCCGACGTCGACTTCAGCGCAAGTCCCGGCACACTCACCGCGGTGATCGGCCCGTCCGGCGCAGGCAAGTCGACCGTGTCGAAGATCGCCGCGGGCCTCAACTCGCCGACGAGCGGTCTGGTCACCTTCGAGAGTCGCAACGTCCACGCCGAATATGACGCACTCCGCACCCGTATCGGCATGGTCCCGCAGAAGGACGTCCTCCACCACAAACTCACGCTGCGGCAGGCCCTGCGGTACGCAGCCGAGCTGCGGCTACCGCCCGACCTGTCGAAGGAGGACCGCGACCGGGTCATCGACGGCGTCCTCAGCGAGCTGCAGCTGACCGAACACGTCGACACCCGCGTCGAGAAGCTCTCCGGCGGCCAGCAGAAACGCGCATCGGTGGCGATGGAGCTGCTCACCGGTCCGTCGCTGCTGATCCTCGACGAGCCGACATCGGGTCTCGACCCGGCACTCGACCGTCAGGTCATGGCGACCCTGCGTCGCCTCGCCGACGCCGGCCGCGTCGTCCTCGTGGTCACCCATTCGCTGACGTACCTGTCGATGTGCGACCAGGTGCTGCTGCTCGCTCCGGGCGGCAAGACGTCGTTCTGCGGCGCGCCCGCGCAGGTCGAGCAGGAGATGGGGACCTCCGACTGGGCGGAGATCTTCGCCTACGTCGCCGACCAGCCCGACGCCGCGCACACGCGCTACCTCGAACGTCATCGACGCACACCCAATCCGCCTCCGCCGCAACGGCCCCCGGGCCCGCCGATACCGGTGCCGCACACCAGCTTCACCAGACAGGCGTCGACGATCGCCCGACGCCAGGTGCGGCTCGTCTTCGCCGACATCGGCTATCTGGTGTTCCTGGTCTTGCTGCCGGTGGTCCTCGGGCTGCTGACGCTGGTCATCCCGGGGTCGAGCGGTTTCGCCCGGCTCGAGGTGATCCCGAATGCGCCGCCACCCAAGGATGGTGCGGAGGCGATCCAGATCCTCGTCGTCCTCGTCGTGGGTGCGGCGTTCATGGGTGCGGCCCTCACGGTCCGCGATCTCGTCGGTGAGCGCGACATCTTCGAGCGGGAGAGAGCCGTCGGATTGCGTCCCGGCGCTTACCTGTTCGCGAAGATCGTGGTCTTCTTCATCGCGGCGATCCTGCAGACCATCATCATGGTCGGCATCACCTTCGCCGGTCGTGGCCTGCCCGACTTCGGCGGCCCGATCCTGCCGCCACCGCTGGCCCTGCTGTTCGCCGTCGCCGTGCTCGCCTGTGTGAGCACCCTTGTGGGACTCGCGATCTCGTCGGCGGTGAAGTCCAACGAACAGGTGATGCCGCCGCTGGTCATCGTCGTGATGGTGCAGCTCGTCTTCTGTGGCGGCCTGTTCAAGCTCGACGGTGCCGGCCTGCAGCAGCTGTCGTGGATCTTCCCGTCGTTCTGGGGCTACGTCACCGCCGCCGGCAGCGTCGACCTGTACAACATCAACGTCGCCGCACCCCAGCGGATCACGTTGTGGGAGACATCGATCGCCCACAGTGCCATCGCCTACGCCGTGCTCGCGTTCATCAGCATCCTGCTGCTGGCGTTCACCTACTCACGACTGCGGCTGAAGAAGCGCTGACGCCCCCATCCGAAAGCGCTCTGAGTACCGGGTTCCGGCACTCAGAACGCACTCTGTTGGGAGAGCCCAAGCCCTCCGCTGCCTGAGGTGCGAGGAGCGTAAGCGACGAGCCTCGAAGGCCTGGTGACCTGCAGACGCCAACTCGACGGGCAGACTTCGATCGAAGTCTGTGAGTCGGGTTGAGGTTCGTCAGTCGGGTGCGAGCGCTCTAACCAGCCGTGACAGGGTACCGGACGAGACCGAGTTCCGCGTCGTGCGAGAGCTGGTCGTGGCGGGGGAGTACCCGCACCGTGTAACCGAGGTGGCCCGACGCCGGCGGGGTGGCCGGCACCGAGAAGACCACCCGGCCCGATGCGTCGCGATCAGCCGCCGGGCTCATGTCGATGATGGCCGGGTCGACGATGTCGCCGTCGTCGGTCACGCGGCCCAGCACGAGTTGGACACGGAGGCTCTCGGGGTCGAGTTCACCGACCGCCACATGCGCCGAGACCCGAAGGCCGTCGTCCTGGCTCTCTTCGTCCACACCCGCGACGACGATCGACCCCCAGCCGGTCTCGATCTCGCGGCGATACACCGCGAGATCGCGTGCCCCCGCGTAGTCGTCGGCACACGCGGCGACGTAGGCCTCCGCGGCCGGGCAGTACAGCTCGGTGGTGTAGTCCCGGACCATGCGTGACGCGAGGACCTGAGGCCCCAATCGGGTGAGCGTGTGGCGCATCATCTCCACCCAACGCGTCGGCAGCCCGTTGTCGTCGCGCTGGTAGAACAGCGGGATCACGGTGTCCTCGAGGAGTGCGTAGAGCGCCTCGGCTTCGAGGTCGTCGCGTCGGTTCTCGTCTTCGATGCCCTCGGCCGACGGGATCGCCCAGCCGTTGTCGTCGTCGGCCATCTCGTCCCACCAACCGTCCAGGATGGACAGGTTGAGGCCGCCGTTGAGCGCCGACTTCATCCCCGACGTCCCGCACGCCTCCATCGGCCGCACCGGGTTGTTCAGCCACACGTCACAGCCGGCGTAGATGTGGCGGGCCATCGAGATGTCGTAGTCGGGCAGGAACACGATGCGGTCGCGCAGCTGCGGATCCTCGGCGAAGCGCACCACCTGCTGAATGAGTGCCTTGCCGCCGGTGTCGGCCGGGTGCGCCTTGCCCGCGATGACGAGCTGCACCGGGCGGTCGGGGTCGGTGAGGATGCGCCGCATGCGGTCGGGGTCGCGCAGCATGAGCGTGAGGCGCTTGTATGTGGCTGCGCGACGGGCGAAGCCGATCGTCAGCACCCCGGGGTCGAAGAGGTCGGCGGTCCAACCGAGTTCGGCATCGGTGAAGCCGCGTTCGCGTCCGCTCGCGTGAGCCCGACGCCGAACCTCGGCGACGAGCTCGGCCCGCAGCGACTCGTGGGTGGACCAGATGGTCTCCGCGGGCAGTCCGGCGTAGACCTCGGGGGCGGAATCCTCGTCGCTCGAGGCGAAGTCACGCCAGACCTTCGACACCCAGGTGGGACCGTGTACGCCGTTGGTGACCGCACCGATCGGCACGTCCGCGGCGTCGAAGCCGGGCCACAGGTCGGCGAACATCTCCCGGCTCACCTCGCCGTGCAGCTGCGAGACGCCATTGCTGCGCTGTCCGAGGCGGAAACCCATGTGCGCCATGTTGAACACGCCCGGGTCGGCCTCGTCGCCCAGTTCGGCAACGGTCGACGCGGGCAGGCCGGGCAGCAGCCGCGAGGTCCCGGAGTCGTCGGCGTCGAGGTACCGGTTCACCAGATCGGTGGGGAAGCGGTCGATCCCGGCCGGCACCGGGGTGTGCGTGGTGAAGATGTTCGACGCGCGGACCACGGCCTCGGCGGTGTCGAAGTCGAGTCCGGCGGCCACGTACTCCCGGATGCGTTCGGTGCCCAGGAATCCGGCGTGCCCCTCGTTCATGTGGAAGACCGTCGGTTCGTCGCGGCCGGTCACCTGCACGTAGGCGCGCAACGCACGGACACCGCCGATGCCGAGCAGGATCTCCTGCAGGATGCGGTGCTCCTGATCGCCGCCATAGAGACGGTCGGTGACGCCGCGCAGCTGGTCGTCGGTGTTGGCCGCGATGTCGGAGTCGAGGAGTAGCAAGGGGATTCGGCCGACGTTCGCGACCCACACCTGCGCGGACAGGGTACGACCGCCGGGCATCGAGATCTCGACGACGACGGGCGCATCGCCGTCGGTGAGGAGGGTGAGCGGCAGATCTCGCGGGTCGTTGACCGGGTATCGCTCCACCTGCCAGCCATCGTGGTCGAGACCCTGGCGGAAGTAGCCCGACCGGTAGAACAGTCCGACGCCGATCAGGGGGAGTCCGAGATCCGATGCCGCCTTCAGATGATCGCCGGCGAGGATGCCGAGTCCGCCGGAGTAGATCGGCAGCACCTCGGAGACACCGAACTCCATGGAGAAGTACGCGATCCCGGGCGGCACCGGATGGTTCTCCGCGTACCCGCCGAACCACTGCGGCGCGTCGAGGTACTCCCCGAGACTCGCCTCCGCCGCCGCGACCCGCGCGCGGAACTCCTCGTCGGCCGCCAGCTCGGTCAGCCGGGCCGGATCGACGTCGGCGAGCACCCGCAGCGGATCACCCGTCGCCTCCCACCGTTCGGCGTCGATCGTCGCGAACAACTCCTGGGTCGGCGGGTTCCACACCCAGCGCAGGTTGTGCGACAGGGGACCGAGGGCGGCCAGTTCGGGAGGCAGCGGCACCCGAACGGTGAACCGGCGGAAAGCTTTCACGGCGACGACGGTACTGGTGCCGGGCCCTCCCTGCGAACGGGACGATGCGAGCCACTCCGCATCACCCTCTACCCTCGAAGCATGCAGCGAATCATCGGTACCGAGGTCGAGTACGGAATCTCCGCTCCCGGCGACCCGACCGCGAATCCGATCATGACCTCCACCCAGGCTGTTCTCGCCTACGCGGCGGCGGCCGGCGTGCCGCGTGCCAAGCGCACGCGCTGGGATTACGAGGTGGAATCCCCGCTCCGCGACGCCCGCGGATTCGACCTCGGGCGCGGTTCCGGACCGGCCCCGATCATCGACGCCGACGAGATCGGCGCGGCGAACATGATCCTCACCAACGGCGCCCGCCTCTACGTCGACCACGCCCATCCCGAGTACTCCGCACCCGAGGTCACCGACCCCATGGACGCGGTCATCTGGGACAAGGCGGGCGAACGTGTCATGGAGGCCGCCGCACGCCACGTGGCGAGCGTTCCGGGTGCGCCCAAGCTGCAGCTGTACAAGAACAACATCGACGGCAAGGGCGCCTCCTACGGCACGCACGAGAACTACCTGATGGCCCGCGAGACCCCGTTCACCGCGGTGATCGCCGGTCTGACCACGTTCTTCGCCTCGCGGCAGGTCATCACCGGCTCGGGTCGCGTGGGCATCGGCCAGTCGGGTGATGAGGCCGGCTTCCAGCTTTCGCAGCGCTCGGATTACATCGAGGTCGAGGTCGGCCTCGAGACCACCCTCAAACGCGGCATCATCAACACCCGCGACGAGCCCCACGCCGACCCGGAGCGCTACCGCCGGCTGCACGTCATCATCGGCGACGCCAACCTGGCCGAGACCGCGACCTACCTCAAGGTCGGGACCACCGCACTGGTCCTCGACCTCATCGAGGCGGGCGTCGACTTCTCCGACATCGAACTAGCCCGCCCGGTCCAGGCCGTGCACACCATCAGCCACGACCCGACCCTGACCGCGACCGTCGCACTCACCGACGGCCGCGAGCTCACCGGGCTGGCCCTGCAGCGCGAGTACCTCGAACGCTGCATGAAGTTCCACGAGCAGGAGCACTCCGACGACGAGCGGGCCAAGCATGTCCTCGAGACGTGGGCGGATG
The DNA here is from genome assembly GCF_021245825.1 of Gordonia metallireducens. Taxonomy (NCBI): domain Bacteria; kingdom Bacillati; phylum Actinomycetota; class Actinomycetes; order Mycobacteriales; family Gordoniaceae; genus Gordonia; species Gordonia metallireducens. The sequence goes on from NZ_JAJQJP010000002.1 coordinate 70,562, forward strand.
TGCTCGACCGGCTCGAGCGCGACCCGATGGAATGCTCGGACATCCTCGACTGGCCGGCCAAGCTGCGCATCCTGGAGGGCTTCCGCCAGCGCGAAGGCCTGGCCTGGTCGGCGCCGCGCCTGCAGCTCATCGACCTGCAGTACTCCGACGTCCGGCTCGACAAGGGGCTCTACAACCGCCTCGTCGCGCGCGGCTCGATGAAGCGTCTGGTCGACGAGAACGACGTGCTCGCCGCGATCCACGAGCCGCCGCGCAACACCCGCGCCTACTTCCGCGGCGAATGCCTGCGCCGGTTCGGTGCCGATGTTGCCGCGGCCAGCTGGGATTCGGTCATCTTCGACCTCGGCGGGGACTCCCTCGTCCGCATCCCGACGCTCGAGCCGCTGCGCGGGACGCAGGCCCACGTGGGCAAGCTCCTCGATTCGGTCAACTCCGCCGCCGAACTGGTCGACCAGCTGACGACCTGACACGCGCGGGGCATGTGCTTTGTTCCGCCCCAGTTGTCGCCGCCACAGGTAGTGTGGGAACACACGATTCCGAGGCCGATTCACCAGGGATCAGCGCCCGGCGGAAGCCGGTGAGATCCCAGGGGTCGCAAGACCCGATGGTGGTCGGTCGCGGGTAGCCCGCCAAGGGGCGATCGGTTTCAAGGAGGCAGCAGATGGCGCAGGAACAGACCAAGCGTGGTGGCGGCGGCGACGATGAGGGCGTTGGCCCCGATTCCGGTGCCGGACAGGAACGTCGCGAGAAGCTGGCCGAGGACACCGACGACCTGCTCGACGAGATCGATGACGTGCTCGAGGAGAACGCCGAGGACTTCGTGCGTGCTTACGTGCAGAAGGGCGGCCAGTGAGCGACAGGTTCGGATCACTGCCCTTCTCACAATCTCGTACGGGTTCCGCTCTCGGCCCCAGATCCTCTTTCGGCGCGGACATCTCGTCGTTCACCGAATTCCTGCGGATGCACGCGCCCGAGCAGCTTCCGCAGGCTCAGGTTGATCGCGTGGGGTCTTTCGCCGGTGGCGCAGACGGCGCCGGAGACATCCCGCACGGCACGACGATCGTCGCCGTGTCGTACCCGGGTGGCGTGATCCTCGCCGGGGATCGTCGTGCCACCATGGGCAACCTGATCGCGACGCGAGACGTCAAGAAGGTCTACATCACCGACGAGTACTCGGCGGCCGGCATCGCCGGCACCGCGGGTATCGCGATCGAGATGGTGCGGCTCTTCGCCGTCGAACTCGAGCACTACGAGAAGATCGAGGGCATCCCGCTCACTCTCGACGGCAAGGTCAGCCGGCTCGCGAGCATGGTCCGGGGCAACCTCGGCGCGGCCCTCCAGGGTCTCGCCGCGATCCCGTTGCTCGTCGGTTACGACATCGACCACGACGACCCGACCGAGCGCGGCCGGATCTTCAGCTTCGACGTCGCGGGTGACCGTCACGAGGAGTTCGGCGGGTACACGGCCATCGGTTCGGGTTCGGTGTTCGCGAAGTCGTCGCTGAAGAAGCTCTACCGCTCCGATCTGACCGCCGGTGAGGCGCTCGTCATCGCGGTGGAGTCCCTCTACGACGCCGCCGACGACGACTCCGCCACCGGCGGACCCGACCTGGTCCGCAAGATCTTCCCGATGGCCGCGGTCGTCGACGCAGAGGGTGCTCGGGAGGTGGACGCGACCGAGATCGAGGATGCGGCGCGGGCCGTCGTCGAACGCCGTACCGCCGAGCACGAGGGAGGTGCCCGATGACCTTCCCGTATTACGCCAGTGCCGAGCAGATCATGCGCGATCGCTCGGAGCTTGCACGCAAGGGCATCGCACGCGGTCGTTCGGTGGTCATCCTGACCTACGCCGACGGTGTGCTGTTCGTCGCGGAGAACCCGTCGAACACCCTCCGCAAGACCAGCGAGATCTACGACCGCATCGGTTTCGCCGCGGTGGGCAAGTACAACGAGTTCGAGAGTCTGCGCAAGGCGGGCATCCAGCTCGCCGACATGCGCGGCTACAGCTACGACCGCGCCGACGTGTCCGGTCTGTCGCTTGCCAACACCTACGCCAACGCCCTGGGCAGCGTCTTCACCGAGCAGGCCAAGCCGTTCGAGGTGGAGCTGTGTGTGGCCGAGGTCGCCCGTGCGGGCAAGCCGAAACCGTCTCAGCTGTACCGGATCTCCTACGACGGCTCGATCACCGACGAGACCCGGTTCCTGGTGATGGGCGGCGCGACCGAGCCCATCGCGGCGGCTCTCAGGGAGAGCTACGCGCCCGACATGGAGCTCGCCCAGGCGATCGGGGTCGCGGTCACGGCGCTCGTCACCCCGGCCGACTCCGGCAACGGCGCCCCGGCGTCGCCGCGGGAGCTGACCGCCGGCGACCTCGAGGTCGCGATTCTCGACCGCAACCGGCCGCGTCGGGCGTTCAAGCGCCTGACCTCGGCCGCGGTCGAGGAGCTCCTGCCGACCGCCGAGACCCCCGCCGCCGACGCGTCGGCGCCGGACACCGGGGCGGACGGCACCACCTCCGGCGGGACGACTTCCGACGGATCGAATTAGAACGCGACGACGCGCGGTCGACCGGGCGCTTCTGCCCGGTCGACCGCGGGTCCCGCGAGTAGGGTTGGTCAAGTGCAGCGACGAATCATGGGCATCGAGACCGAATTCGGTGTCACGTGCACCTTCCACGGCCATCGGCGGCTGAGCCCTGACGAGGTGGCGCGGTATCTGTTCCGCCGCGTCGTGTCGTGGGGCCGCTCCTCGAACGTCTTCCTGCAGAACGGTGCACGGCTCTATCTCGACGTCGGGTCGCATCCCGAGTACGCGACCGCCGAGTGCGACAGCCTCATCCAGCTGATCAACCACGACCGCGCCGGCGAACTCGTCCTCGAGGACCTGCTCGTCGACGCCGAGCAGCGTCTCGCCGACGAGGGCATCGGCGGCGACATCTACCTGTTCAAGAACAACACCGACTCCGCAGGCAACTCCTACGGCTGCCACGAGAACTACCTCGTCGTGCGCGCGGGGGAGTTCTCCCGCATCTCCGACGTCCTCCTGCCGTTCCTGGTGACCCGGCAGCTGATCTGCGGTGCCGGCAAGGTGCTGCAGACCCCGAAGGCGGCCACCTTCTGCCTGTCGCAGCGGGCCGAGCACATCTGGGAGGGCGTCTCGTCCGCCACCACCCGCTCGCGTCCGATCATCAACACCCGCGACGAGCCGCACGCCGACGCCGAGAAGTACCGGCGCCTGCACGTCATCGTGGGCGACTCGAACATGTCCGAGATGACGACCCTGCTGAAGGTCGGCTCGGCGGCCCTGGTGCTCGAGATGATCGAGGCCGGCGTGGCATTCCGGGATTTCGCCCTGGACAACCCGATCCGCGCCATCCGCGAGGTCAGCCACGATCCCACCGGCCGACGCCCCGTGCGTCTCGCCGGCGGACGCCAGGCCAGTGCCCTCGACATCCAGCGCGAGTACCACGCACGCGCGGTCGAGCACCTCACCAACCGTCGTCCCGATCCGGAGATGGACATGGTCGTCGACCTGTGGGGCCGCATGCTCGACGCGGTCGAGGCCGACGACTTCGCGAAGGTCGACACCGAGATCGACTGGGTCATCAAGCGCAAGCTGTTCCAGCGCTACCAGGACAAGTACTCGATGGAGCTGTCGGACCCGAAGATCGCGCAGCTCGACCTCGCCTTCCACGACATCAAGCGCGGCCGCGGTGTGTTCGACGTCCTGATGCGCAAGGGTCTCGTGGCCCGCGCGACCACCGACGAGGCCATCAAGACCGCCGTCAACGAGCCGCCGCAGACCACCCGCGCCAAGCTCCGGGGTGACTTCATCTCGGCGGCGCAGAAGGCCGGACGGGACTTCACCGTCGACTGGGTCCACCTCAAGCTGAACGACCAGGCCCAACGCACCGTGTTGTGCAAGGACCCGTTCCGCAGTGTCGACGAGCGGGTCGACCGGCTGATCGCATCCATGTGAGCGAGCCTCCGCACCGCCCGATCGGCGAGGATCTAACCTGACGCAGTGGCCACTCCCAAAGTCGAGCGACTGCTCAATCTGGTGATCTGTCTGCTGTGGACGAAGCAGTACGTCACCGCCGACTACATCCGACGCAACGTCGCCGGTTATCAGGACGGCGACAAGTCCGACGAGGCGTTCAACCGGATGTTCGAGCGCGACAAGAACGAACTGCGCGACCTCGGCATCCCGCTGGTCACCGGGCGATCGTCGATGGCGGCGGGCGCCGAGGGATACCGCATCGACCGCGACACCTACGAGCTGCCCGACATCTCCCTGGACTCCGACGAGGCCGCCGCGATCGCGATGGCCGCCGCGCTCTGGGACACCCCGGAGGTCTCCACGCTGTCGCAGACCGCGATCCTCAAACTCCGCGCCGCGGGCCTCGACGTCCGCTCCGAGGACGACCTCGGCATCACCGCGGGCGGTTCGACGCGGTCGATGGGTTCCGAGCAGGTCATCGCCGGACTCCTCAACGCGATCCAGGTCAAGCGTGCCGTCGAGTTCACCCATCGGTCGTCGGCGACGGCGACCCCGGCCGTCCGCCGGGTCGAGCCCTGGGGAGTGGTGTCCCATCGTGGCCGCTGGTACGTCGTCGGACACGACCTCGACCGAGCCGCCACGCGTACCTTCCGTCTGTCGCGCATCTCGTCGGTGACCCCGGTCGGGCCCGCCGACGCCGTCGACGTGCCCGCCGGCACCGATCTCCAGCAGATCGTGTCCGCGGCGGTCGATTCCGCGGCGGGCACCGACGGTCGCACCGCGCGCATCTGGGTGGCTGCGGGTCGGGCCGCCGGACTCCGCCGGGCCGCGACGGCCTCCGAACCGGGTGACCTCGACGGTGAGGCGGGCGACGTGTTGACCCTCGACATCCACTCGCTGTCCGCGGTGGCGCGCATGGTGTTGGGCGTGGGCCGGGACGCCGTCGTCCTCGATCCGCCGGAGCTGCGCGAGCTCGTGATCGCCGGCCTCGACCGGCTGGCAGGGGTGAGTGCCTGATGGCCGGTGCACAACCGTCGCGTCTCAATCGACTGCTGGCGATGGTCCCGTATTTCCAGGCCCGCCGCGGCATCTCGATCGAGCAGGCCGCGCGCGAGCTCGGCGTGTCCCAGTCGCAGCTCACCAAGGATCTCGAGCTGCTGTTCGTCTGCGGGCTCCCGGGTTATTACCCCGACGACCTGATCGAACTCGAGTTCAGCGAGGGCTTTGTCAGCGTTGGCTTCACCGCGGGGATGGACCGCCCGCTGCGGCTCACGACCGTCGAGGCCAGCACCCTGCTCGTGGCACTGCGCGCCCTCGTGGAGACGCCCGGTGTGGTCGACGTGACCGCCGCGCGGCGGGCGATCGCCAAGATCGAGGAGGCGGTCGGGGCGACTGCCGTACCGGGCCTGTCCTCCGGCGCCGAGACCGACACGACGCCGGGGGAGAACCCGACCTTCACCACCGTCCGCGAAGCCGTCCGCCGGGGACGTGCACTCCAGTTGAGCTACTACTCGGCGAGCCGGGACAGCGTCACCGACCGGGTCGTCGACCCCATCCGCCTGCAGGTGATGGACCAGCACACCTACCTCGAGGCCTGGTGTCGCATGGCCGAGGGCGTGCGACTGTTCCGCTTCGACCGCATCGACACCGCCGTCGCACTCGACGAACCGAGCAACCCGCCCGCCGAGGCCGAGTCGTCGTCGCAGTCGGTGCTGGTCCCCGAGAACCCGGATCTACCCGCGGTCGAACTCGAGATCGACCCGGATCACCTGTGGATCCTCGACTACTACCCGGTGGAACCGACCACCTCGATCGACGACCGCGATCCGGACGAACCGGTGCGCGCCCGCATGGTTTACGGCTCACCCGAGTGGCTGACCCGGTTCCTGCTGGGCTTCGGCGGCTCGGTCCGCGTCGTCGACGATGAGAAGGTCGCGACAGCGGTGGTCGAATCGGCGGCGAGTGCACGCGAGCGCTACCGCTGACCCGGCGGTCCACCGCCCGCCGACAACTCGGGTAGCATTGACCACGGTCTGGATCCGATCTGAAGGGTGATCTCATGGGCTTCACTTCGTGGTGGCACTGGGCGATTGTCGCCGTCGTGCTGCTGATCCTTTTCGGCTCGAAGAAGCTGCCGGACGCCGCCCGAGGTCTCGGACAGTCGCTGCGCATCTTCAAGAGCGAGGTCAAGGAGATGCAGAAGGACGACAAGCCGGCCGATGCCGCACCGGCATCGCCCGACGCACCGCAGCGGGAACTCCCGTCGGCTGACAACACCCAGCCGGGCACGTCGTCGAACGCCGACGCCAAGAAATCGGCTTAGGGGCGCGTCGGAGAATCCGAGTGCGCATCCCCTTCGACCCCCGATACCGCAAGCGCAAACTCAATCCCGACGGCACGATGTCGTTGGTCGAGCACCTCTATGAGCTGCGCACGCGCATGGTCATCTCGCTGCTGGCGATCGTGGCCACCACGATTCTCGGCTTCATCTGGTACAGCCACGGCTTCCTGGGCGTCTCGTCGCTCGGCGACATGTTGCGCGGGCCGTACTGCGACCTGCCGGCCTCGAGCCGTGCCACGCTGACCGCCGACGACTCCTGCCGTCTGCTGGCGACCGGCCCGTTCGACCAGTTCATGCTGCGACTCAAGGTCGCGCTCACCGCCGGTGTGGTCCTGGCCTGCCCGGTGTGGATCTATCAGACCTGGCAGTTCATCACTCCCGGCCTCCACCAGAACGAACGCCGCTACGGCATCGCCTTCGTCACGGTCGCGACCACGCTCTTCGTCGCCGGCGCCGTTCTGGCGTACCTGGTCGTCGCGAAGGCCTTCGACTTCCTGTTGACCGTCGGCAACGAGGTCCAGGTGACCGCGCTCGCCGGCGATCAGTACTTCGGCTTCATGATCAACGTGCTGGTCATCTTCGGTGTCAGTTTCGAGCTGCCGCTGTTGATCATCGCGCTCAACCTGGTCGGCGTGCTGACCTACGACCGCCTCAAGAAGTGGCGCCGCGGCCTGATCTTCGCGGTCTTCGTCTTCGCCGCCATCGTCACCCCGGGCCAGGATCCGTTCACCATGCTGGCCCTCGCGGTCGCACTGACGGTCCTCCTGGAGTTCTCCATCCAGTTCGCCCGCATCGTCGACAAGCGTCGGGGCAAGCGGGCGCCGAGCTGGGCCGGACTCTCCGACGACGAGGCCAGCCCGCTGCCGCCGACCCGCCCGGTCTCGGCGCCGTCGCCGGTCGCGACCTCGGCTGCGGGCAGCCCGAACGCCACCCGGACCTCGACGCGGGCACGCGAGACATTCGACGACGTCCTGTGAGTCAACTCGACGCGTTCACCTCGCGGCTGGACTTCGGACTCGACCCGTTCCAGCGTCGTGCCTGCGAGGCACTCGAAGCCGGTCACGGCGTGCTGGTCTGCGCACCGACCGGCGCGGGCAAGACGATCGTCGGCGAGTTCGCGGTGCACCTCGCTCTCGCGGGCGGGACGAAGTGCTTCTACACGACCCCGATCAAGGCGCTGAGCAACCAGAAGTACGCCGACCTCGTCGCCGTCCACGGTCACGAGTCCGTCGGTCTGCTCACCGGTGACAGCTCCATCAACCCGGATGCGCCGATCGTCGTGATGACGACCGAGGTCGTGCGCAACATGATCTACGCCGAATCCCGCGCGCTCGACGGACTGTCGCATGTGGTGATGGACGAGGTGCACTTCCTCGCCGACCGCTTCCGCGGTGCGGTGTGGGAGGAGGTGATCCTGCACCTCGAACCGTCCGTGCGTGTGGTGAGCCTGTCCGCGACCGTCAGCAACGCCGAGGAGTTCGGCGACTGGATCCAGACCGTCCGCGGCGACACCTCCGTCATCGTCGACGAACACCGGCCGGTCCCGCTGTCCCAGCACATGCTGGTCGGCCAGCGCATGTTCGACCTCTTCGATCCGGCCGATCGCGATCCCGCCGACCGCAAGGGGTCACGACCGCGGGTCAATCCCGAACTCAAACGGCACATCCGTCACCGCATCCTGCTCGCCGAGGACGAGCGCGAGTCGTCCCGGGGCCGAGGCCGCCGGGGTGGCGGGGGACAACCACGACGCCGCGACGGTCGGGGTCCACTGCTCTCGCGCCCCAACCTCGTCGGACGCCTCGACCGAGAGGGGTTGCTACCCGCGATCGGGTTCATCTTCTCCCGGGCCGGATGCGACGCCGCCCTGGCACAGTGTCTGCGGTCGGGTATCGCGCTGCTGACACCCGAGGAGGCCGCCGAGGTCGACGCCGTCGTCGACCGGCGACTCACCGAACTCTCACCCACTGACGCCGACGTCCTGGGCGTGCAGGAATGGCGCGAAGGTCTTCGTCGTGGGCTGGCGTCGCATCACGCCGGAATGCTCCCGACCTTCCGGCACGCCGTCGAAGAACTCTTCGTCCGCGGTCTCGTCCGTATGGTGTTCGCCACGGAGACACTGGCTCTCGGGATCAACATGCCTGCCCGGTCGGTGGTCCTCGAGCGTCTCGTGAAGTACAACGGCGAGTCGCACGTCGACCTCACCCCCGGCGAGTTCACCCAGCTGACCGGCCGCGCCGGACGCCGCGGGATCGACGTCGAGGGCCATGCCGTCGTGGTGTGGACCCCCGAGGTGGTCCCCGAGGAGGTCGCCGGCCTCGCGGGTGCCCGCACGTTCCCGCTGCGCAGTTCGTTCTCGCCGGAGTACAACATGGCGGTCAACCTGCTCGGCCGGCTCGGTCTCGACGGGGCCCGCGAGCTCCTTCACCGGTCGTTCGCACAGTTCCAGGCCGACCGCTCGGTGGTCGGACTGGCCCGCAAGCTCCATGAATCGCAGCGGGCGCTGCGCAAGCTCGACGGCGAGCTCGCTCGCGCCGCCGAGGCCCGGGGTCTGGAGCCCGGGGGAGTCGACGCCACCGGGGAACCGGCCGTGGGTGACGCGGAGGCGTACGCAGGGTTTCTCGGTTACGTCACGCTCCGTGAGGACATCCGGCGCCGCGAACGAGACCTCAAGTACCGCAAACGGATCAACACCGAGGACGCGATCGTCGCCGACCTCGCCGCGCTCAAACGCGGCCACGTCATCGGGGTGCCGGTCGGACGCCATCGCGGTCTCGCGGTGATCGTCGAACCTGCCACCCAGGCAGCGGATCCCAAACCGCTGGTGGTCACCGAGGACGCCTGGTGCGGCCGGATCGGACTGCGCGACTTCGTCAACCCGCCCGAGGTCCTCGGCAACATGCGGTTGCCGAAGAACGCCGACCGCCGCACCGGACGCGGCCGTCGTGATCTCGCATCGGCGTTGCGCTCCACCGGGATCGAGATGCCCCGCGGCCGATCCAAGAAACGGGCCGACGCCGCCGACGATTCCGAACTGGCCGCGATGCGACGCACGCTGCGTGCCCATCCCGCACACCAGATCCCGAACGGCGACGAACTGTTCCGGCTCGCCGAGAAGCGCAACCGCCTCCTGCGCGACATCGTCACCGCCGAACGCAGCATCGGCGAGCGGACCTCGACGCTCGGTGTCACCTTCGACCACATCGTCGGTGTCCTCAGCGAACTCGGCTACGTCGAACGCGTCCGCGAGGCCTCCGAATCGACCGGCCACACCATGCGGGTGACCGAATCAGGAAAGCTGCTCGCTCGCATCTACAGCGAGAGCGACCTCGTGGTGACCGAATGCATCCGCGCGGGCGTGTGGGACGACCTGTCGCCCGCCGACCTGGCCGCCGTCGTCGCCGCACTCGTCTACGAGAGCCGCCGTGACAGCTACGGCGGGGTCGACGCGCTGCCCGGGAGCACCTCGCTGCGCACGGCGATGGCCGCGACCGTCGACATCTGGTCGAAGGTCACCGCGGTCGAGTCCCGCCACCGGGTGAGTCCCACTCGCGAGCCGGACACCGGTTTCTCGGTCGCCGTGGCGACGTGGGCGTCGGGCCGATCGCTCAGCGAGGCGCTGCTCCTCGCGGGTGAACGCGGGCAGCTGCTCTCGCCGGGCGACTTCGTCCGCTGGAACCGCCAGGTCATCGACCTCCTGGAGCAGGTCCGGCTGTGCGTCGGCACCGACACCCGGCTGGGCGGCACCGCACGTTCCGCGGTCAAGGCGATCCGCCGGGGAGTGGTTGCCGCCGAGCTCGGTTGAGCCCGTCGGTTCACCAGACGACGCTCCCGGCCACCCTGTGCTCGGTTGCCTGATAGTCGTGGGTGCCTGAGGTAACGTTCATCCCGCATTCGGTGTCGGGGAGGAATGCCCCGGCACTGTCGCGTGACGTCACAGTTCGCCGACACCTCGCCGAGGTGGGAGCCGAGTGGGAGGGGACTCATGACCGACCCGAACAACCCGAATCCGTCCCAACCCCAGCAGGCCCAGCCGGGCGCCGGCGACAAGACCGAGATCGTGAACACGGGCGGTTCCCAGCAGGGCGGTCCGCAGGCCGACCCCACGACGATGGCGCCGAATCCGGGATACGGCCAGCAGCCGCCGCAGGACCCGAACCAGCAGGCTCCCTATCCGGCGAATCCGTACCAGCAGAACCCGTATCAGACTCCCGGATACGCGCCCGGAGCGCAGGCATCAGGGGGTCAGCCGCCCCAGAATCAGCCGACCCAGGTCGGGTACCCGGGGGTGCAGCCCGGCCAGTACGGACAACCCGGTGGCCAGCCGGCCTACGGTGCCCCGGACCAGGGCGCGCCCAACTACGGCGGACCCTCGCAGCCCTACGGTCGGCCCGACCCCGGACAGTACGGGGGCGGACAATACGGGGCCGGTCAATACGGTGCTGCCCAGTACGGGGCCCCGGGTCAGTACGGTCAGCAGCCCTACGGCCAGCCGCAGCAGGCGCCGGGCGCCTACGGCCAGAACCAGTTCGGCGGACCCGACCAGTTCAGCGGCATGGCGACGCCCAAATCGAACAAGACGCTCCGAACCCTGCTGTTCGCCGGGGGCGGTGCGCTGATCGTGATCGCCGCGATCGTCCTCATCACCGCCTTCGTAGCACCCGGCTGGGCACCGAAGAACCTCGACCAGCAGGCGGCCCAGGACGGCGTGCAGAAGATCCTCACCGAGGACTACCAGGCCAGCGACGTCAGCAACGTGAAATGCCCGTCCGGTCAGCGCGTCAAGGAGGGGTCGTCGTTCACCTGCTCGGTGACCGTCGGCGGACAGGACCAGCAGGTCACCGTCACCTTCATCGACGACGAGGGTCGCTACGAGGTCTCGCGTCCCAGCTGATCAGGCCTTTGGCCAGCCCAGCGCCTTCGACAACCGGCTCACCGACGCCCCGATGCCCAGCTCCTCGACGAGCGCGGCCAGCGCCTCGGGGTCGGCCGGTTCCGACGGGAGCAGATCCGGCCCGCTGTCGATGGTCTCCGCGTCGGTGCGCACCGAGACAACGGTGCGTGCGGCCTCCAGATAGTCAGCGGCAGCGAGTAGCGCCTTGCGAGCCCGAGTCGGGACCTTCGACGACGAGTCCCGGGCAGCCTCCTCGAGCGCGTCCAGGCTGCCGTATTCGCTGATCAGTTTCGCCGCGGTCTTCTCACCGATGCCCTGCACGCCGGGAAGACCGTCCGACGGGTCGCCGCGCAGCATCGACATCTCCGCGTAGCCGATCCCGGCGCGATCGGCGGGTACGCCGTACTTCTCGCCGACCTCGACCGGCCCCATCATCTCGGCCTTCGCCAATCCGCGCCCGACGTAGAGCACCCGCACCGGAACTGGATCGTCGGACACCACCTGCAGCAGGTCGCGGTCACCGCTGACGACGATGACGGGGTCCTTCGCCTCCTCCCAGGCGAGCGTCCCGATGACGTCGTCGGCCTCGCAGCCGACCGCACCCGAGGTCGCGATCCCCGCGGCGGCAAGGACATTCATGATCATGTCGACCTGCGGCGTCAGCGTGTCCGGAACCTCTTCGACATCGATGGTCTCCGTGCCCGTGGCGTCGGTCGCACCGTCCTCGACCGCGACGCGGTGCGCCTTGTAGGTCGGGATGAGGGCGGTGCGGAACTCGGGACGCCAGTCGAGGTCGAGGCAGACGACGAGGCGCGTCGGGTGTTCGCGCGTCACGAGATTCGCGATCGTGTCGATGAATCCCCGGACCGCGTTGACCGGTCGCCCGTCGGGGCTGGTCATCTTCTCGGGCAGGGCGTAGAACGACCGGAACCACAGGCTCGCACCGTCGAGCAGCATCAACGAATCCGTCACCCACACACTCTCGCATTGACGGTGTCGCCGCGTCACCACGACCCGCACACCCGGCGGTAGTCTTCGACCATGGCTGCGACATCGACGACCGCCGGCTCGGCGGCACCGCTGTTCGATCCCGAGGTGTACCGCGAACGCATGCGCCGCGCCGCGGAACTCACCCGCGACGCCGGCCTCGACGCGCTGGTGGTGGCGCCCGGCCCGGACCTCCGCTACCTCGTCGGCTCACGAGCCGACACCTTCGAACGCCTCACCGCACTCGTGATCCCCGCCGCGGGGGACCCGAAACTGGTCATCGCGCGCCTCGAGGTGCCGTCGTTGTCGGCCTCAGCCGTCGGCGATCTCGGCATCGAGGTGGCCGACTGGGTCGACGGCGACGACGCGCACGGTCTCGCACTCGCCGGTCTGCCGTCGAATCCGACCATCGCGGTGTCGGATTCGATGCCCGCCCTGCACGTGATCCCGCTGGCCCGGCACACCGGCGCCACACCGCAGCTCGCCACCGCGGTCCTGCGCGAACTCCGGATGATCAAGGACGAGGCGGAGATCGAGGCCCTGCGTCGAGCCGGCGCGGCCATCGACCGCGTGCATGCCCGGATGGGTGAGTGGCTCAAACCCGGACGCACCGAGCGCGAGGTCTCCGACGACATCGCGGCGGCGATCCTCGAGGAAGGACACACCGAGGCGGCGTTCATCATCGTCGGTTCCGGACCCAACGGCGCCGATCCGCATCACGAGTTCTCCGACCGGGTCATCGAACGGTCCGACATCGTGGTCATCGACATCGGCGGGCCGGTCGAACCCGGCTACAACTCCGACTCGACCCGCACCTACTGTTTCGAACCGCCGGCAGCCGACGTCGCCGACGCGTACGCCGCCCTGCACGAAGCGCAGCGGGCTGCGGTCGCCGCGGTACGTCCCGGAGTCACCGCCGCCTCGATCGACGCGGCCGCCCGCGACCTTCTCCGTGAGCGTGGCCTCGCCGATGAGTTCATCCACCGCACCGGACACGGCATCGGCCTCTCGGTCCACGAGGAGCCCTACATCGTGAACGGCAACGACATCACCCTGCGCCCCGGCATGGCCTTCAGCGTGGAGCCGGGGGTGTACTTCTCCGGCCGCTGGGGTGCCCGCATCGAGGACATTGTCGTGGTCACCGAGGAGGGTTGCGAATCGTTCAACAACCGCCCGCACGAGCTCGTGCAGCTGTAGTCACCCGGACAGCGGTCTATCCGAACAGCGACGCCTGACCTCTGCTGGCCGAGGAGCGACGCCTGACCTCCGCTGGCCGAGTAGCGACGACCGAGCGGAGCGAGGGCGCCGCGTATCGAGGTCACCCGGACAGCGGTCTTACCGAACAGCGACGCGTGTTCTTCGCTGGCCGAGTAGCGACGACCGAGCGGAGCGAGGGTGCCGCGTATCGAGGTCACCCGGACAGCGGTCTTACCGAACAGCGACGCGTGTTCTTCGCTGGCCGAGTAGCGACGACCGAGCGGAGCGAGGGTGCCGCGTATCGAGGTCACCCGGACAGCGGTCTTACCGAACAGCGACGCGTGTTCTTCGCTGGCCGAGTAGCGACGACCGAGCGGAGCGAGGGTGCCGCGTATCGAGGTCACCCGAACAGCGGTCTTACCGAACAGCGACGCGTGTTCTTCGCTGGCCGAGTAGCGACGACCGAGCGGAGCGAGGACGCCGCGTATCGAGGTCACCCGGACAGCGGTCTTACCGAACAGCGACGCGTGTTCTTCGCTGGCCGAGTAGCGACGACCGAGCGGAGCGAGGGTGCCGCGTATCGAGGTCACCCGGACAGCGGTCTTACCGAACAGCGACGCGTGTTCTTCGCTGGCCGAGTAGCGACGACCGAGCGGAGCGAGGGTGCCGCGTATCGAGGTCACCCGGACAGCGGTCTAACCGAACAGCGACGCCGACCCGAGCACCCGCGACACGCTGATCTCGATCACCACGCGTCGGGGGTTGGGCTTGGGCTGCCGGTACCGCTGCGCGTAGCGCTGTTCGGCCTCGCGGACGCGGTCCGGTTCGCGGCTGATGCGCGCCGGGCCCTCCAGGGTCAGCCAGCGCGGACCCTCGACGTTCGTCACCGCCGCATAGCCACCGCGTTCGACGTTGCGCACCTTCTGGCTGCCGTCGAACGTGATCACCCGCGCGAGCCCGGCGTCGGGGTCCCAGGTGAATCCGACCGCGACCGAATGCGGTGTCCCGTCGGCGCGCAGCGTCGTGAGTGTGCCGAGGTGGCGTTCGGTCAGGAACTCGACGGCGGCGGGGCCGATGTCGGCAGCGGTGCGTGGCATGACAGCCACGCTAGCGCGACGGGGTGGCAGGAGGGCCCCGGGGCTGGTGCGATACTGCTGTGCATGGCGTCTGAGACATCTCCGGGTTCGCTCGTCCTGTTCGGCGGCCGCAGCGAGATCGGGGTGGCCACCGCACAGCGCCTGGCCGAAGGCCGGACCGTGGTCCTCGCGGCGCGTCGGCCCGACGACCTCGCCGACCAGAAGGCCATCCTGCTCGACGCCGGCGCGACCGCCGTGCACACCGTCGCCTTCGACGCGAACGACATCGACAGCCACCCCGGGTTGATCGCGTCCCTGGTCGAGGAGTTCGGGCCCATCGGCATCGCGATCGTCGCGTTCGGGATCCTCGGGGACCAGTCGCGCGCGGAAGCCGATGTCGCGCATGCCCTGCAGATCGCGCACACCGACTATTACGCGCACGTCAGTGTTCTGATCCCGCTGGCCGCCGCCCTGCGCGCGCAGGGATCGGGCACGATGATCGTCTTCTCCTCGGTCGCCGGTATTCGCGTACGCCGGGCCAACTTCGTCTACGGCTCCACCAAGGCCGGGCTCGACGGCTTCGCCAGCGGCATGGCGGACTCGCTGCACGGCACCGGCGTGCGGCTGCTCCTCGCCCGACCCGGCTTCGTGATCGGCGCGATGACCAAGGAACTGATGGAGTCCGGCGTGAAACCCGCACCGTTCTCGAAGACGCCCGACCAGGTCGCCGACGCCGTCGCCCGTGCGTACCGCAGGGGTCGCGGCGAGGTCTGGATCCCGGCGGTGTTGCGGCCGGTCTTCTTCGGCATGCGTCTTCTCCCTCGTGCGGTGTGGCGGAGAATGCCCCGATGAGCTCGACCCCGTCGGGTTCGGGCGTGCCGCCGCGTTTCGTGGTCGTCGGGATCGGCGCCGACGGCTGGCGCGGACTCGGCGACGCGGCACGCGACGAACTTCGGGGTGCCCGCGTGATCTACGGCGCCACACGGCAACTCGCTTTGCTCGACGAGGTCGAGCACGAACTGACCGGTACACGGGAGGCGTGGCGCTCCCCGATGTCGGCACATCTCGCCGAAGTCCTCGAGATCGCTCCCGGTCAGATCCACATCCTGGCCAGCGGCGATCCCATGTTCCACGGCGTCGGTGCCAGCATCGTCGGGCGGATGGGCGCCGACCAGGTGCGGATCTATCCGGCGGTGTCCAGCGTGAGCCTGGCCTGCGCGCGTCTCGGCTGGGACCTCGCCACGACCCGGATCGTCAGTGCCGTGACCGCCGACCCCGAGGTCGTTCTCACCGAGGCCACCGGCGGCGGACGTCTCCTCATCCTCAGCCGCGACGACACGACCCCGGCAGCTATCTCGGAACTGCTCGCGCAGAACGGGTTCGGCGACTCGACGATGACCGTGCTCGAACAACTCGGTGGGCCCGACGAGCGCATCCGTTCCTCGACCGCGGAATCGTGGGCGAATTCACCCGTGGACCCGCTCAACATCGTGGCCGTCGACTGCGCCGGACCTCGTCGTAGCAGGATGCCCGGCCGTGACGACGACACCTACGACCACGACGGCCAGATCACCAAGTCCACGATCCGTGCGATCACGGTCGCCGCTCTCGAACCGGCCGGACCGCAACTGCTCTGGGACATCGGCTCTGGTTCCGGAAGTGTGGCCATCGAATGGCTGCGCGCCGACGACCGCGGACGTGCGATCGCCTTCGAACAGAACGCCGAACGGGCCCAACGCCTGACCTCCAACGCCCGACGGCACGGCGTCGGCCATCGCCTGTCGCTTCGCGGTGCGGCACCCGAAGCCCTGTCCGACGCACCGTCTCCCGACGCGGTGTTCATCGGCGGCGGCCTCGACGAGAAGGTCCTGAACGCCGCCTGGAACGCACTCCGACCGTCCGGACGGATCGTCGTCAATGCCGTCACCGTGGAGAACCAGGAGATCCTGGTCCGTTGGCACGCCGAACGCGGCGGCACCCTGCGACGCCTGTCCGTGGAGACCGTCGCGCCGCTCGGGACGATGACCACCTGGCGGCCGGCGCTGCCGATCGTCCAGTGGGCCGCAACCAGAGACGACCCAGCACACGAGGCGGGACCGAAGGCATGACCGTCTACTTCATCGGCGCCGGCCCCGGTGCCCCCGACCTGATCACCCTGCGCGGCGCGCGGCTGCTGGGGGAGTGCCGCACCTGTCTGTACGCCGGCTCGCTGGTACCCGACGAGATGCTCGACCTGTGCCCCGACGACGCCGTCCTCGTCGACACCGCGCGGATGCCGCTGTCCGACATCGTCGATCACATCGTCTCCGCTCACGAACGCGGGGATCACATCGCCCGCCTGCACTCCGGTGACCTGTCGATCTACTCCGCGCTGGCCGAACAGCAACGCGAACTCCGGGCTCGCGGCATCCCGTTCGAGATCGTGCCCGGGGTGCCCGCCTTCGCCGCCGCGGCCGCGGCGCTCGACACCGAACTCACCGTGCCCGGCGTGGGTCAGAGCCTGCTCATCACCCGGGTGTCGACGCTGTCGACCGACATGCCCGACGGCGAGGACCTGGCAAGCCTCGCCGCAACCGGAGTGACACTCGCCCTCCATCTCGCCGCACACCGCGCCGAACAGATCGTCGAAGCGCTCACACCGCATTACGGTTCGGAGTGCCCCACCGCGACCGTCGCTTTCGCGAGTCGGCCGAACCAGCAGGTGGTGCGGTGTCCGCTGAGCCGGCTACCCGAGACGCTGCACGTCGCCGATATCCGCAAGACCGCGATCATCTTCGTCGGTAGCGTCCTGGACGCCGCGGCGCACCCCGAGGTCACCGACAGCTACCTGTACTCCCACGCCCGGATGACGAAACTCCGCGAGACACCGCACCCATGACCGATCAACAGATCCTCATCCTCGGCGGCACCGGCGAAGCACGTGGACTGGCGGCCGGACTCCTCGACGCCGGACGGTCTGTCATCAGCTCCCTCGCCGGGCGCGTGGACAATCCCCGCCTGCCTGTCGGCCCGGTCCGGATCGGCGGCTTCGGGGGAGTCGACGGTCTGCGGGAGTGGCTGATCAGCAACCGGATTCAGGCCGTCGTCGACGCCACCCATCCGTTCGCGGCGACCATCACCCGCAACGCCGCGCAGGCCGCGTCGGAGGCAGGGGTGCCGCTGCTCCGGCTCCGTCGCGAACCCTGGGTCCCGACCCAGGCCGACCGCTGGATCCGCGTTCCGGATCTCGCGGTTGCCGCCGACGAGGTACGACGCCGCGGAACGCGGGTGCTACTGACCACGGGCCGCCAGGATGTCGGCGAGTTCGCCGGCATCGACGACGTCTGGTTCCTCATCCGCGTCGTCGACCCGCCGACCGCGGAACTGCCTGCACACCACGAGATCCTGCGGTCCCGAGGACCGTACGACTACGACTCGGAGCTCGCACTCCTGCGCGAGAACCGGATCGATCTGCTCGTCACCAAGAACAGCGGGGGAGCGCTGACGAAGGCGAAACTCGACGCCGCCGCGACCCTGGGCATCGACGTGATCGTCGTCGACCGTCCGATCGAACCCGACGTCCCGGCGGTGTCAGACGTCGCTGCCGCCCAGGCTTGGCTCGAGCGGCTGCTCGGCTGAGATCTGTTCCGGCTCATCGGCCGGGGTGTGCCGGCGGGGCGTGAACACCAGGGAGCCGGCGGCGCGCGAGACGACGCGGGTCGCCGATGACCCGATGATGAGCAGCGTCCGCATGTCGACGACTTCCGGGTCGAGGTCGGCGACGGTTGTGGTGCACAGCGTCTGTTCCGGGCCACCCACGTCGCGACCGAGAACGACGACGCGATCCGGCGACACCGTCTGCAACAGCGTGTGTTTGAGGGCCCCGACCTGCCATGAGCGGCTCGCCGAACCCGGGTTGTAAACGGCGATGACCAGGTCGGCGGCCAGTGCGGCACGGATGCGACGTTCGATCACCGACCACGGCTTGAGGCGGTCGGACAGGGAGATCACCGCGAAGTCGTGACCGAGAGGCGCACCGACGGCCGCCGCCACCGCGGTTGCGGCGGTGACACCCGGAACCACCCGGACCGGGACGTCATGCCACTGCGGCTCGGCGGCCACCTCGGCGACCGCGGCCGCCATGGCGAAGACACCGGGGTCGCCCGATGACACCACGGCCACCCGGGCACCACGTCGGGCGAGGTCGAGTGCGAATTCGGCGCGTTCGGACTCGACCCGGTTGTCGCTGGCGTGCACGCGCTGGCCGGGCCGCGGGGTCACGCGCTTGAGGTAGGTCGTGTAACCGACCAGGTCGGTGGCGGTGGCGATTTCGGCGCGCACCTCCGGCGTCGTCCAGCTGTCGTGGCCCGGTCCCAGGCCGACGACCACCAGCTCGCCCGGTACCGGTTCCGGCTCGAAGCGCGGGTTGTTCCGGCGGCCGGGAACCACGAGGATCGAGAAGTACGGCACCTCAGCAGGATTCACGTCCGCGGCCGGTAGCACACGTTCGACGGTGGTCGAGGCCCGTTCGACATAGAAGGCCTCGTCGAGACGACCCGCCTCGCGCAACGCCTCCCGCACCCGTTCGAAGGTGCGACCCAGCTTCATGATGACGATGGCGTCGGCAGAGCGGAAACGGAAGAGCAGCTCCTCCGTCGACGCCGTACCCGGCACCACCGTGAGGGTCTCCTCGCCCTCGACCAGCGGAATGCCGGTGGCCGCCGACGCCGCGCTCACCGACGTCACACCCGGCACGATCTCGGCGTCGAAGTGCGGGGACAGCCGCTTGTGCATGTGCATGTAGGAGCTGTAGAAGAGCGGATCCCCTTCGGCGAGAAGGACGACGTCCCGGCCCGCACGCAGGTGGACGGCGAGTCGCTCCGCGCTTTCGGTGTAGAAGTCGTCGAGCGCGCCCTGGTAGCCCCCGGGATGGTCGGTGGTCTCGATGGTGACCGGGTACATGAGCCGCTCTTCGGTCTGGTCGTCCCGCAGGTACGGTTCGGCGACCGACCGCGCGATGCTGTTGCCATGGCGCGCACAGTGATACGCGACCACGTCGGCGGTGCTGATCACCCGCGCGGCCTTGACCGTCATGAGTTCGCTGTCGCCGGGGCCGAGGCCGATGCCCCAGAGCTTGCCCGGAATGACGTCGTCGTTGACTGCAGGCACATTCACTCCTGAGGGGTGGCGAGCGCGTTGACGGCAGCGGCGGTGATCGCCGACCCGCCACGACGACCGGTGACGGTGATGAACTCGAGATCGGTGCGGGCAGCGAGGGCCTCACAGGATTCCGCCGCGCCGACGAAACCGACAGGTGCGCCGACGATCGCGGCCGGGCGGGGCGCGCCCTCGTCGATCATGTCGAGCAGGGCGAACAACGCGGTCGGGGCATTGCCGATCGCGACGACCGAACCCTCGAGGCGTGGCAACCAGAACTGTAGGGCGGCAGCGGTTCTTGTGGTACCCATCTCCTCGGCGAGGGCGGCGAGGCCCGGTTCGGAGAGGTGGCACAGCACTTCGTTGTCGGCCGGCAGACGTTTGCGGGTGATTCCGGAGGCCACCATCGACGCGTCGCAGAGGATCGGGGCGCCGGCCTCGAGTGCCCCGCGGGCCGCGCGCACGACGCCGGGCGTCGCGACGACGTCGCGCGTGAGATCGGTTTGTCCGCAGGCGTGGATCATTCGGACGACCACGGTCGACACATCGGAGTCGAAGGCGGACAGGTCCGACTCGGCCCGGATCGTTGCAAAGGACTGGCGGTAGATCGCGGCGCCGTCGCGCAGGTACTCGGTCATGGTGCGCACGAGCCTAGCGGCGATGCCGGTCGTACCCGCCCCCGGGCGTGGCCTGCACCGACAGGTGAGCGCCCGCGGGGGAGCCGCAGCGACGTTCACAACCGACCCAATGTTCGCGGTCGCCGACCGGGAGGCCCACCTCCACGTGTGCGAGAAGGTCGTCGCGCACCGGGGCGTTGGCGGATCCGCAGCCGGGGGCGCCCACACAGCAGCTGACTCGCGCCCACGGCGAGTTCGCGTCGAAGATCAGACCCATCGGCGCGAGAACCCGCACCACGGTCTCGGCCACACCTTCACCGAGGTCGCAGATCAGGATCTCCCGGTCCGGGGTGAAGACCACCGGCGACTCGACCGCGCCGATGAACTCGGCCAGGCGCGCGGGCAGCCGGCCGAGTTCGACGACCGAGCCGAGCAGCACCGATCCGTCGTCCTGATCGAACCAGCCCACGATCGGCCCCGGCGGGTCCGGTATGTCTTCTTCGCCGGATTCGACCAGGGGGGTGAGGATTTCGGCGACGCGGCGCTCCAGGCTGCTTCGGTCCTCGGCGCCGAGATCTCGCACCCGCCAGGCGCCGGGTGCCACCTTGTTCAGGCCGACGGCCACCGCGATGAGTGCCTCGACGACACCGTCTGGCCCTTCGGCAGACCCGACCGGGACTCCACCGATGAAGATGTCGGCGACCACGGGTTCGGCCGATCGCACCACCGCACACGCATCGGCGCCGCGGCGCCGGATGTCGCCCCGGCCGTCGTCGATCCCGAACAAGAACCGTCCCGAGATCGAGGAGGCCGACGGATCGGCCCGCAGTGCGTCGTCGAGCGCCGTTGCCAGCGGACCGGCGTCGGCGATGCCGCCGATGCGGCCGGTCAGCGGGCTGACCTCGATGTTGCGCACCCTGTCGTGCGACGAGCTGGGCGCAAGGCCGGCGTTCACCACGGCGTCGGCCACGGCCTCGACGTCGGTGATGCCTCGGAGCTGCAGGTTCCCGCGTGCGGTCAGTTCGAGGAAGCCGTCGGCGTGAGCGGCTGCCGCCTGGGCGAGGGTGGTGAGCTGGTCGGCGCGGATCCGGCCTCCGGGGAGCCGGATTCGGGCCAGCGCGCCGTCCTGCGCCTCGTGCGTGCTGAACACGCCGGGACAACGATCCCCAGACTCCCGGATCGCGGTCTCCCGGATCGTCGTGCCGGGAGCGGGTTCGGCCGCCTCAGTCATTCCCTCAGCCTACGACCGGCCCAGGTGAGGACTTCGCCGACCGGTCGCCGTACGCTGAGACCCAACCGCGAGCGGGCTGAAGCCGGTGAGAATCCGGCGCGGTCGCGCCACTGTGACGGGTCCCGACGAAAACCGGGTGCCCCAGCCAGACCAGTCCCTCGCACACACCCGACACTCCGGGCGCGACAACCCGGCGAGGAGACACGATGATTCTGCTGCTCTCGACCTCGGATACCGACCTGCTGACCGCGGCGGCCGCCGGCGAGGCGAACCCCGAGGTGGGGTTTCGCGGCGCGAATCCTGCACGGCTCCTCGTCGACGAGATCCCGGCCCTCGCCGCCGACGCAGACCTGATCGTCGTCCGCATCCTCGGCGGAACGCGCGCCTGGGAAGAGGGACTCGCCGCGGTCGAGGCGACGGGCAAACCGCTGGTGGTGTGTTCCGGCGAGCAGCAGCCGGATCCAGACCTGATGGCCCATTCGACGGTGCCGGCCGGTGTCGCCGCCCAGGCGCACGACTACCTCGCCGCCGGTGGCGTCGCGAACATCGTCAACCTGCATCACTTCCTGTCCGACACCGTGCTGTTCACCGGACACGGCTTCGAACCACCCCAGCAGACCCCGCCCTGGGGAATTCTCCAGCGTTCCTCGAACCCTGCGTCCCCCTTGCTCCCTGAGGTGCGAGGAGCGCAAGCGCCGGCCCATCCGCTCCCTGAGGTGCGAGGAGCGCAAGCGACGAGCCACGAAGGGCCGACCATCGCGGTCCTCTACTACCGCGCCCAGCACCTCGCTGGGAACACCCGCTACATCGACGCGCTCTGCAGCGCCATCGAAGAGTGTGGCGCGCGCGCACTGCCGATCTTCTGCGCGTCCCTGCGCACTGCTCCCGATGACCTGATCGAGCTGCTCGGCACGGTTGACGCCCTCGTGGTCACCGTCCTGGCGGCCGGGGGAGCAACCCCGGCAACCGCATCGGCCGGCGGCGACGACGAAGCGTGGAACATCGAACGACTTGCGGCACTCGACATCCCGATCCTGCAGGGCCTGTGCCTCACGGGCTCTCGCGCGGACTGGGAGGCGAGCGATGACGGTCTGTCACCACTCGACGTCGCGACACAGGTGGCGGTGCCGGAGTTCGACGGCCGCATCATCACGGTCCCGTTCTCCTTCAAGGAATTCGACGACGACGGTCTGCCCTGGTATCAGCCGGACCCCGAACGCTGCGCCCGCGTGGCGGGGATCGCGGTGTCGCATGCGCGGCTGCGCCGGATCCCGGCCGCCGACAAGCGTATCGCCGTCATGCTGTCGGCGTACCCGACCAAGCACGCCCGCATCGGCAACGCCGTCGGTCTCGATACCCCGCGCAGCCTGCTGCGCCTGCTCTCGGCCCTACGGGCGGCCGGTTACGACATCGGACCCGCATCGGGCCCCGGTGCGATACCCGGCCTGGCCGAGGACGATTCGGATGCGCTGATCCACGAGATCATCGCGACCGGCGGCCAGGATCCGGATTGGCTGACCGAGGAAACCCTCGCCGCCAACCCCATCCGCCTGCCCGCCGCGCAGTACCGCGCCTGGTTCGAGACGCTGCCGGAAGAACTACGCAGTGCCGTCGTCGAACACTGGGGCGAGGCACCCGGTGACCTGTTCGTCGACCGGTCGACCAATCCCGACGGCGACATCGTCATCGCCGCACTGACTTTCGGCAACATCGCGATCATGGTGCAGCCGCCGCGCGGGTTCGGCGAGAACCCGGTCGCGATCTACCACGACCCCGACCTCCCGCCGTCGCACCACTACCTGGCGTCCTACCGGTGGATCGCCGCTCGGCAGGCCTCGGGTCAGGCCGGTTTCGGTGCCGACGCGATCGTGCACGTCGGCAAACACGGCAACCTCGAATGGTTGCCGGGTAAGAACCTCGGCATGTCCGCCAGCTGCGGAACCGACGCGGCCCTCGGCGATCTCCCGCTCATCTATCCCTTCCTCGTCAACGACCCGGGGGAGGGAACCCAGGCGAAGCGCCGGGCCCACGCCGTCCTCGTCGACCACCTGATCCCGCCGATGGCGCGCGCCGAGTCCTACGGCGACATCGCCCGACTCGAGCAACTGCTCGACGAACACGCCAACATCACCGCCCTCGATCCCGCGAAACTCCCGGCGATCCGCCAGCAGATCTGGACACTGCTCACCGCGGCCAAGATGGATCACGACCTCGGGCTCACCGAACGCCCCGACGAAGAGGTCTTCGACGACATGCTCCTGCATGTCGACGGCTGGCTGTGCGAGATCAAGGACGTCCAGATCCGCGACGGCCTCCATGTTCTCGGTGAGGCACCGCGCGACGACGCCGAGGTCGACCTCGTCCTCGCGATGCTGCGCGCCCGGCAGCTGTGGGGTGGAACGTCGGCGCTGCCCGGACTCCGCGAAGCACTGGGCCTGGTGGAGGACGGCACCGCCGAACGCGGGACCGTCGACGTCGTCGAGGCGCAGGCCCGTGAGCTGGTCGCGGCGTGCGCGAAGGACGACTGGTCTCCGATCGCCGTCTCGGAGGCCACCGCCGGATTGCCCGATGCGGTCGGCGATGTCCTGCGTTTCGCGGCGACCGAAGTCGTCCCGCGTCTGCGGCAGACGACGGGGGAGGTGCCCCGCGTCCTGCACGCCCTCGACGGCGGCTTCATCCCCGCCGGCCCCAGCGGATCCCCGTTGCGCGGACTGATCAACGTGCTGCCGACCGGACGCAACTTCTACTCCGTCGACCCGAAGGCCGTGCCCTCGCGGCTGGCGTGGGAGACCGGTCGCGCGATGGCCGACTCGCTGCTGGAACGCTATGTCAGCGACCACGGCCACCACCCGGCCTCGGTCGGGCTGTCGGTGTGGGGGACCAGTGCCATGCGCACGTCCGGCGACGACGTCGCCGAGGTCCTCGCCCTCCTCGGTGTGATGCCGGTGTGGGACGAGATGTCGCGCCGTGTCGTCGACCTCGAACTCATCGACCTCGCCGAACTCGGCCGCCCGCGCATCGACGTCACCGTCCGGATCTCCGGGTTCTTCCGCGACGCCTTCCCGCACGTGGTCGCGATGCTCGACGACGCGGTCGCTCTCGCCGCCGGCGCCGACGAACCGGATGAGCAGAACTTCGTCGCCGCCCATTTCCGCGCCGCGATGGCCGAGCACGGCGACCGCCGCCGCGCGGTCACCCGCGTCTTCGGTTCCAAACCCGGAACCTACGGCGCCGGAATCCTGCAGCTCATCGACTCCCGCGACTGGCGCAGCGACGAGGACCTGGCACGGGTCTACACCGAGTGGGGCGGCTACGCCTATGGCCGCGGACTCGACGGTGTCCCGGCGGTCGACGACATGCGCGCCGCCTACAAGCGGATCGCGGTGGCCGCCAAGAACACCGACACCCGCGAACACGACATCGCCGACTCCGACGACTACTTCCAGTACCACGGCGGCATGGTGGCGACCGTCCGCGCGCTGACCGGAACGGCGCCCGAGGCCTACATCGGCGACAGCACCCGGCCCGACTCCGTCCGCACCCGCACGCTGTCGGAGGAGACCGCCCGCGTGTTCCGCGCTCGCGTCGTCAACCCGCGCTGGATCTCGGCGATGCAGCGCCACGGATACAAGGGTGCCTTCGAGATGGCCGCGACCGTCGACTACCTCTTCGGCTACGACGCCACCACCGACGTCGTCGCCGACTGGATGTACGAGAAGCTCACCGAGTCCTATGTCCTCGACGTGACCAATCAGGAGTTCATGCAGCAGTCCAACCCCTGGGCACTGCACGGCATCGCCGAACGCCTGCTCGAGGCCGTCGAACGGGACATGTGGCACGAACCGCCCGCCGAACTGCTCGATCAGCTGCGCAACGTGTACCTGCAGACCGAGGGCGACATCGAGGCCCGCGGGGAAACCTCCGCTGGTTGAGCTTGTCGAAACCACCGCAGGCCCCCTGCTGGCCGAGTAGCGACGACCGAGCGGAGCCGCCGGGTCGAGTAAGCGACGAAGGAGCGCATCGAGATCGAGGACGCCGCGTATCGAGGTCAAACCCCCGGGAGAAAAATCGCTCCCTCGTTCGTTACCCCGCCAGACCCTG
Source organism: Gordonia metallireducens (assembly GCF_021245825.1). Classification (NCBI taxonomy): domain Bacteria; kingdom Bacillati; phylum Actinomycetota; class Actinomycetes; order Mycobacteriales; family Gordoniaceae; genus Gordonia; species Gordonia metallireducens. The sequence continues at coordinate 96,137 of NZ_JAJQJP010000002.1, forward strand.
ACATCGAGGGGTGCCCGCAAGGCACCGAAAGACAGGTGAGAACGACCATGGCACTCCGCTACTTCGCCGTGTACGCGCTGCTGGAGATCGCCGCCTTCGTGGCGATGGCGTTGTGGCTCGGGTTCGGCTGGGCTGTGCTGATCAGCATCGCGGCCGGCGTCCTCGGGTTCCTCACCTTGCGCTGGCAGGGCCGCAAGGTCTTCGGCGAGCTGCGTCGCGCCGCGAACAACGAGGTCGACGCGCGGGCGCCGCTGGCCGACACCGCGCTCGTCGCGACCTCGACCATCCTGCTGGTCATCCCGGGCATCGTCTCGACTCTCGCCGGAATACTGCTGCTCTTCCCGCCGACCCGCAAAGCGTTGCGCCCGGCCGTGGTGGCCGTCGGCGCCAAGCGGATGGCGACCGCGGTGGACCGCGCGGGCCTGTACGCCACCGGCGTCTACGGCAGCCGGATCCGCGGTGGCGGCGTTCCCGGTGGTGGGACCGTCGTCGACGGCACGGTTGTGGACTCGGACACCTCCGGAACCGGCTTCGGCCCAGGAACCACACCGATGACCACCCCGCAGCTGCCGCCCACGCGCTGACCTGGGCACGCCCCGCGCGACCCCTCCCGGCCACATTCACTCACGGCAAGGCAGACTGAACGATCGTGGCAACCCAACTGCTCCTCGGCGGTGCCGTGTACTCGGCGGCCGCCCCTGACGCGACCGCGATGGCCATCACCGATGGGGTGGTGGTGTGGGTCGGAACCGATGACGTCGGCCGGGCCCTCCACCCAGATGCGGAGATCGTCGATCTGAACGGGCTGTTCGTCAGCCCGGGTTTCGTCGACTCGCACGTGCACCTCACGTCGACGGGACTCTCCCTCGGCGGCCTCACCCTCAACGAGGCAACCAGCCGGACTCACTGCCTGCGTCTCGTCGAGAAGGCGGTCGCCGACGACGCCGTCGCCGGACACGACGAGGGTGATCTCCTCTGGGGTCTCGGCTGGGACGACTCGACGTGGGAAGGCCCCGAACCCGAGGACGGTCGTTTCCCGACGACCAGTGAGCTCGATGCAGTGGTCGGCGGACGTCCGGTCTATCTCGCCCGCGTCGACGAACACTCCGCGGTCGCGTCCACCGCTCTGCGCCGCCTCGTCCCCGAACTCGCGGACGCCGTCGGTTACCACCCGGAGGAGCCTCTGGTCGCCGAGGCGCATCACCTCGTCCGTGGTGCAGCCCGACTCCTCGTCACCGCCGCACACCGTGAGCGGGCGCAACGTCGTGCACTCGACGTGGCCGCCGCGCACGGTGTCGTCGCCGTCCACGAGAACGGCGGCCCCGACATCAGCGGGATGGACGACTTCCTGGCCATCGCCGACCTCGACCACCCCGTCGAGATCCGCCGCTACTGGGGACAGACCGTCACCGACGCCGACCACGCGGCCGAACTGATGACCATCACCCGCGCCCACGCACTCGGCGGTGACCTCTTCATCGACGGCGCGATCGGGTCGCACACCGCGTGGCTCAACGAGCCGTACACCGACGCCCCGGACACCCGCGGCATCAGCTACCTCGACATGGAGACGATCCGCGATCACCTCCGCGGCTGCACGCTCGCCGGCATCCAGTCCGGCTTCCACGCCATCGGTGATGCTGCCACCGGCGCCGTCGTCGCCGCTCTCACCGAACTCGCCGACGAACTGGGCACCCCGGCGATCGCCCGCTGCGCCCACCGGCTCGAGCACGCCGAGATGGTCACCGCCCGCGACGCGGAGGTCCTGGCACGCTGCGGCGTGATCGCCAGCATGCAGCCGCATTTCGACGCCGAATGGGGCGGCGAGGGCGACCTCTACGACGCCCGGCTCGGCACGGCCCGCGCGGCAACCCTCAACGATTTCGCCATGCTCGCCAAAACCGGTGTGGCGCTCTCGTTCTCGTCCGATGCCCCGGTCACGCCGATCGACCCCTGGTCAACGATCCGGGCCGCGGTCCACCACCACCAGCCCACCAACGCGATCTCGGCCCGTGGTGCCTTTGCCGCGGCGACCCGCGGCGGCTGGCGCGCCGGGGGTGTCAACGACGGCCTCACCGGCACCCTGGCGCCCGGTGCACCCGCAAGCTACGCGGTCTGGGAGGTCGACGACCTCGTCGTCGCCGGCTCCCACGAAAAGGTGCAGCGCTGGTCCACCGACCCGCGTTCGCGCGTGCCCGCCCTGCCGGACGTCTCCCCGGGAGCCGAACTGCCGCGGTGTGTCCGGACCGTGCACCGCGGACAGGTTCTCTTCGACCGGGACGCCGGGTGAACGCCACCGACACGATGACGTCCCCCGAGGAGACCGAGGCGCGTTCCCGCCGTTTCACACTGACCTGGGACTGGAGTCTTCGCACCGTGGCCGCGATCGTCGCCGGTCTGGCGATGTGGGCGGCTTTCCCTCCCCGCAACTGGTGGTTCCTTGCGGTCTTCGGTCTCGGCGTGCTCTTCACCGCGCTGTACGTGCGGCGTCCACGGGTGCGCACGGGTGCGTGGGTCGGCTTCGTCTTCGGTCTCGCCTTCTTCATCCCGCTGCTGCCGTGGATCGGTGTCTACGTCGGCCCGCTACCGTGGCTCGCGCTGTCGGTGCTGCTGTCCGGGTACCTCGCCCTGTTCGGCGCGATCGCGACCCTGACCATGCGGCTCCCGGTACCGCCGGTCTGGTTCATGCTGTCCTGGGTGCTCGTCGAAGCCCTGCGATCGTCGTTCCCGTTCGGCGGATTTCCTTGGGGGCGAACAGCTTTCAGTCAGGTCGACGGCCCGCTGCTGCCACTGGCGTCCGTGCTGGGCGCACCCGGGCTGTCCGCCGGGGTGGCGTTGTTCGGCGCCTCGGTCGCCTGGCTGCTGATCATCCTCGTTTCCGCCTACCGCCGATCCGCCCGCTCGGCGGCGGCGCTCACCGCCGACCAGCCGTCGGGCTTCGTGCGGGTCGCGACCCTCGCGGTGGCCATCGCGCTGCTCGCACCCGTGGCGGCGATCGCCCTGACCCCGGCCACCATCGACCGCACCATCTCGTCGCAGTCGGTGCGTATCGGCGCCGTCCAGGGCAACGTGCCGCGCCTCGGCCTCGATTTCAACGCGCAGCGCCGTGCCGTGCTCGACAACCACGTGCGCACCACCATCGGCTACGCCCAGGCGATCGACGCCGGCCTTGCCGCCCCGCCCGACTTCGTGCTGTGGCCGGAGAACGCCTCGGACATCTCACCGCTGGACAACGCCGACGCCGCCGCCGAGATCATCCACGCCTCCGAGGCCGTCGGCGCCCCGATCCTCGTGGGCACCCTGATCCGCAACTCCGACGGCCGCCCCACGAACTCGGTGCTCGTCTGGGACGGTGCGAAGGGGCCTGTCGATCGCTACGACAAGCACATCGTGCAGCCGTTCGGCGAATATCTGCCGTGGCGCTCGTTTTTCCGCCTCTTCTCGTCGTATGCGGACATGGCCGGCAACTTCAAACCGGGCACCGGTCCCACTGTCGTGGACGTCCCCGGCCGCTCGGGTGAGGTCTCCGTGGGCGTCGCGACCTGCTGGGAGGTCGCCTTCGACCGTGCGGCCCGCCAGTCGATCCGTGACGGGGCGCAGATGCTCTTCGTGCCCACCAACAATGCGACCTTCGGCCGCACCGAGATGACCTATCAGCAGCTGGCGATGTCGCAGGTGCGTGCCGTCGAACACGGACGTGCTGTGGTCGTCGCCGCGACCAGCGGTGTGAGCGCGATCATCGACGCCGACGGTTCGATCACCGAGCAATCCGGCATCTTCGCCTCGGACGTGCTGACCAGCACCCTCCCGCTGCACGACGGCGAGACCCTCGCGACCCGCCTCGGGGTGTGGCCCGAGGCGCTCGCGATCGTCGTGGCGGTGGGCGGTCTTTTGTTTGCGCTGGCCTCGCGTACTAGGTTCACACTCAAGCCACGCAGGGACGCCGCACGGGCGTCCGGTGACATTTAAGGAGCTCGATGGCATCGGGGATTGACGCCTCGGCAGGACAGCGGCAGTCAGGCGGCGCGCCGCAGCCGGTGGTCGGCGCCGACGGGGCGGGCGCACTGGTCGTCGTGCCGACGTTCAACGAGCGCGACAACCTGCCGGTGATCGTCGAACGCCTCCAGGCCGCCCTGCCCGGCGTGCACCTGCTGGTCGTCGACGATTCCAGCCCGGACGGCACCGGTGAGGTCGCCGAAGAACTGGCTCGCAAGGACGCCGAGGCACATGCCGACAACGGCAAGGAGTCGGGCCGCATCCACGTGATGCACCGCCAGGAGAAGGACGGCCTCGGCAAGGCCTACCTCGCCGGGTTCGCGTGGGGCCTGAGCCGCGACTACCCGGTCATCGTCGAGATGGACGCCGACGGCAGTCACGCGCCCGAGCAGCTGCATCGCCTCTTCGACGCCGTCAACGACGGCGCCGACCTCGTCATCGGATCCCGGTACGTGCCCGGCGGCAAGCTGGTGAACTGGCCCAAGCACCGCGAGTTCCTCTCGCGGGGTGCCAATACCTACGCCCGGGTCGCGCTCGGCGCCAAGGTCCACGACATCACCGCCGGCTTCCGCGCCTACCGACGCGGCGTGCTGGAGAAGATCCAGCTCGACACCGTCGAGTCGGCCGGGTACTGCTTCCAGATCGATCTCGCCTGGCGGACCGTGCGGGCCGGGTTCGACGTCCGCGAGGTGCCGATCACGTTCACCGAACGCGAATTGGGCGTGTCCAAGATGAGCGGCGGCGTCATGTCGGAGGCCTTCACCATGGTCGCGCGCTGGGGAATCCAGAGTCGCCTCGAGCGACTGGGCATCGTCAAGAGCTCCTAGCTCAGCAGTACACACAGACAAACCGGCCCGGCAGGTGTTCCTGCCGGGCCGGTCTGTCTGTCAAGCGATGGGGCTCAGTGCGAGATGCCCTTGCGACGCTGCTTCAGCAGTTCGAGGCGCTCGTTGAGGAGCACCTCGAGCTCTTCCTCGCTACGACGCTCGAGCAGCATGTCCCAGTGGGTGCGCGGCGGCTTCGTCTTCTTCTCCTCGGGCTCTGCGCCCTCGAGGATCGTGCCCTCCATGCCGTTCTTGCACGGCCATTTCGACGGCACCTCGGCGTCGTCGGCGAAGGGGACGTCGAAGATCTCACCGTTGTCCGTGCGGTACTGGACGATGCGACGCGGCGCGAGGTCGTGGTCGCGATCGGTCTCGTAGCTCACCGCGCCGAGGCGGCTACCCCGAAGTACTCGATCTGCCATGAAGGATTCCTCTCAAAGCTTCGTCAGATTTCTCAGTTTGCCGGATCTATCAGCTGTGTTCGTGCGGCGTTCACCTTCGAACGCAGCCAACTGAGTCGTCAACAGAAACATTCTACGCGCAATCGCTGGGGTGGTCCGCCACCTGCCGACGACCCGTGTTGACCCGAGGCGGCCACCCGACGTGCCGTGCCGGTTTCGGAGCGTCCCACCGGGGTACGGTCTCCGATGTGGAACAGCTCTCTCATCACCGGCGTCGCCCGTACAACTGTGCGTGGTGCGGGTCGATGATGGTCGACTCCGAACTCGGCCGGCGTCGCAAGTACTGCAAACGTTCGTGCAGGCAGCGCGCCTATGAGCAGAGAACGCTGCTCGAGGGCACCTCCATTCCCGCCGACGCCGTGATCCTCTCCGCCGCCGAGGCCGCCGACTTCGGCGATCGCATGTTCGCTCTTCGATGCGCGGCCGAGGACCTCGGCACCGCGGTCGCCGAGCGTGCCGACCATGACGTCCTCGCCGAGCTGACCGACACTCTGCTCGAGCTCGCGAAGGAAGCCGAGAAGCTGCGGTGATCGCCCGCATCTTCGGCCTGTCCGCAGGCGTGTCAGTGGTCGCGCTGGTCATCGCGTACCTCTACCTCGGCTGGACCGGGCTCGCGTTGTGCGCGATCCTCGGCGTGCTCGAGGTGTCGTTGTCCTTCGACAACGCCGTCATCAACGCGACGATCCTGGAGCGGATGTCCGCGTTCTGGCAGCGCATGTTCCTGACCGTGGGTGTGCTCATCGCCGTCTTCGGCATGCGTCTGCTCTTCCCACTGCTCATCGTCTGGATCACCGGCGGCCTGAACCCGGCCGAGGCGCTGCGGCTGGCCACCAACCCTCCGCCCGACGGGCAGGCCTACTTCGCCGACGGTCGGCCCAGTTACGAGACGATCCTGACCGAGGCGCATCCGCAGATCGCCGCATTCGGCGGGATGTTCCTGCTGCTGCTGTTCCTCAACTTCGTGCTGACCGAACGGGAGCGCACCTGGCTGACGTGGCTCGAACGTCCGCTGGCCAAGATCGGCAAGCTCGACCAGCTACCGGTCGTGCTCGCGTCTGTCGCGCTCGTGCTCTGTGCCGAGTTCCTCGCCGCCGACGACATCCGGGCCACCGTCCTGATCGCCGGGATCCTCGGCATGGTCACCTACATCACCGTCGATGGACTCAGCTCGCTGTTCATGTCCGACGGCCCGGAACACGACGAACCCGGTCCGACCCGAGCGACCAAGGCGACCGGCAAGGCCGCGTTCTTCCTCTTCCTCTACCTCGAGGTGCTCGACGCGTCGTTCTCCTTCGACGGCGTGATCGGTGCCTTCGCGATCACCTCGGATCCGATCATCATCGCGCTCGGCCTCGGTTTCATCGGCGCGATGTTCGTCCGGTCCATCACGATCTACCTCGTGCGTCAGGGCACGCTGGGGGAGTACCGGTACCTCGAACACGGTGCGCACTGGGCGATCGGTGCGCTCGCGGTCATCCTTCTGCTGGGCGTGAAGTACCACATCGACGAGGTCGTCACGGGCCTCGTGGGAGTGGCCTTCATAGGCGCCTCGCTCGCGAGCAGCATCCGGGCGAACAGACGCGACTCACGACGTTCCGACACCCCGTCCTCGGTGAACGCCTGACCGTCTTCCTGGAGCGCTCGGCGGGAATTCATGACCGTCGGGTGAACGTTGTGAGACACATTCGAATCACCCTGGGTCACTTGCTCCCAACTGTCGGACGACAGGTGTACAAAGGACGACGGCGGTGACATCCGTCACGCACAATTCGAGAGTTTTCTCAGCCGGGACGGCATGTGCCCGAGCGATGCGGAACAGAACATAGTTGGAGGTGGAATGAACGACAGGCAGCAGCAGATGATCCAGTTCGAGAAGCACTGGTACCCGTTGGGAGGTGGGTCGTCGAAGCAGATCATCGAGGAATTCGGGCTGTCTGATCGGGACTTCTTTGCCGAGCTCAACCGGATCGTCGACGCCGACCCGCCAGAGGCTCTGAGCGCCGCCGAGCTCCGCCGTATGCGTGAGGTCATCCGCCGCCGTCTGTGGATGGCCCGCTAGCCGCGCACCGGCGCGGTTCTGCCGACCATCCGCGGTGAGGGGATAATCGACCCGTGCCCTTCTCCGACGACGATCTCGAATCGTTCTACCGCGAGATCGAGGCACGTACGGCTTTCCACGAACTGATGCACAACCGTCCCGCGCGACGGGCGGAGCGTCGGATCGAGACGGCAGAGTGTCCGACACCGGACAAACTTCCCTTCTCGTCGCCGGCCGATGCGCTCGACGGCATCGATCGCATCAAGCGGCGAGCATTGGGAACGCTGTCTCTGCGCTACTACGAGTGCACGTGCGGCGCCTGGCACATCACAAGCTCGGCTCCGCTGACGTATCGACCCGCCCCGCCGACACCGCGCCGGCGGAAGGGTAAGAAGAAGCGGTGATCCCGCCGACTCCGTTCCCGACCGCGATCGTCGAACTCGCCTGCGCCGACCCTGCACTCGCCGCCCGTACACACCAGACCCTCCTCGGTGTCTCCGCTGCGCCCGACGCCGATTCGCCGGTGGTGGTCGGCAACACCGACCTCCGGTTGAGTCAAGCACCCGTCGGCGACGGTGACGCGGACGCCGGACATCGCGTCTACTTTCCGGTCGACGACGTCGCGGTGATGCATCGGCTGCTGGCCCGACGCGGCTTCCCGGTCGTCGAGTCGACCCTCGGGGTGATCGGGGAGACGACCCCACTCGGTGTCGCCGCTCGCGAAACCGTGGGGGAGTCGGCGCATGCCGGCGACGTGACCGGGATGGACCACCTCGTCTTCACCTGCGACAACCGCGATTGGGCAGTCGCGCTGTTCGGTGGCGTCTTCGGCTTGGACTTCCGCCTCGACCAGCCGATCGGTGACAACGCACGGCAGCTGTTCTTCCGGGCCGGCGACCTCATCGTCGAGGTCGTCACCGCGGTGACCTCGACCGAACCGCCGACACCTGCCGCGACCTCGCTGTGGGGTGTCGCCTGGCGGTCCGCCGACGTCGAGGCGACCCACGCGCGTCTGTCCTCGGCGGGCCTGGACCTCAGCGAGATCCGCGCCGGCCGCAAGAAGGGCACCCGGATCTTCACCGTCCGAGAGCGCGCCCTCGGCACCCGCACGGTCATCATCGGCCCTGCCTGAACAGGAAAACCCTGCCTCCCCGTCGGTTGCGATCTGCCTTGTGCTGTTCGGTCGTGTCTCCCGCCGGTTGAGATCTGCCTTCTCGCCAATCGGTCGTGCCTCCACGCCGGTTGAGGTCCGCCTTCTCGCCGGTCAGTCGTGCCTTCCCGCCGGTTGAGTAGGCGAGGAGCGCAGCGACGAGCCGTATCGAAACCTGGGTTCCCGGCGCCATCTGCGCTAATCTGACTACGAATGTTGTCGAAAGGCACGCTGGCGAAAACGACGTTGGGGGCACCATGACCGCGGTACACGACGAACCGACGACCGCCGATCCCGAGGACACCGACCGGCTCATCAACCACCGGGACGACGAGATCGAGCTGATCCCGCCCGATTCGCTCACCGCGCAGCTCACCGGTCTCTACACGTTCCTGCCGATCAACGGCGCGGCGTTCGTGATGCAGGTGATGCACCCGGTGATCGGCGACGTCGTCGGCAAGTACTCGGTGTTCCGCACCGATCCGGTCGGGCGTGCGATCCGTTCCGCCGACTCGGTGCTGCGCTGGACCTACGGCGGTCAGGAAGCCATCGCCGAGGGTCACCGCCTGCGCAAGCTGCATCAGCCGCTGCAAATGCGCAACGCCGACGGCAAGCACATCAGTGCGCTCAATCCGGAGGCCTACGCGTGGGTCATCGCGACCGCGTTCCCGACGATGACCACCGCCGCGCCGCTCGTCCTCGGCCGTGAGTTCACGCTCGAGGAGCGCAAAGAATTGCTGCGCGACAACCGTCGCATCGCCAAGATCGTCCAGGTCCCGATGAAGGGTTACCCCGAAACCCTCGAGGAGTTCGACGAGTACTTCGACGACTTCATCGAGAACAAACTGACCCGCCATCCAGTGGCGATCGAGCTCATCGAGCAGATGCGCGCCGCCCCGCCGGTGCCGAAGACGGTGCCCAAGGCGCTGCGTCCGGCCGTCAAGAAGGTCGCCGCCACCGCGTCGGTCCCGTTCCAGAACTTCAACTACCTCACCACCGTCGGTGTCATGGATCCGCGCGTCCGCGAGATCCTCGGCCTGACGTGGACCGACGAGGAGCAGCGCCACCTCGAGAAGATCCACCGCCGCCTGCGGTTCGCCTACCGCACCCTGCCCGAGCGCGCGACCTACTTCCCGCTGGCGTACCACGCCCGTCGCCACCACGACGCGATCCAGGCCATGAAGAGACGCGAGAAGCAGAGCGCCGCCTACAAATACGCGTAGCTCCACCGGTTCGCTCACGATTTCCGTTCCCGCTCACCCGGAAATCGTGAGCGTGTACGGAGATCGTGAGCGCCCCGCGCTATTCACCCATCAACCCGGCCACGTACTCACCGATCGCCAGGCATGAGGTGATCCCCGGCGACTCGATGCCGAACAAATTGACCAGCCCGGCGACGCCGTGTGTGGCCGGCCCGTGGATGACGAAGTCGGCGCCCGCCTCGCCCCGGCTGCTGGTCTTGGGCCGGATACCTGCGTACGCGGGAGTCAGTGTCCCCGAGGGTAATCCGGGCCAGTAGCGGCGGATCGAGGTCTCGAAGTCGGTCAGCCGTGTCTCGTCGACCGAGTAGTCGAGCTCCCCACCGCCGGACCCGCTGTCCAACCACTCCACATCGGGCCCGAACCGTGCCGCGCCGGCGAGGTCCATGGTGAAGTGCACGCCGAGTCCGCCATCGACCGGCACCGGGTAGACCAGGTGCTCGAATGGTGCTCGTGCACCGGACAATCCGAAGTAGTTGCCCTTCGCCAGGTGCCGCGGCGGGATCGGAGCGTCGAACCCGTCCAGGGAGCGGGCAACGTCCCACGCACCCAATCCGGCGCAGTTCACAAAAACACGCGCCGACGCCGATCCGCCCTCAGCGGTGTCGACGGTGATTCCACCGCCGTCGACGCGCCCGCCGATCACCTTGCTGCGCAACGCCACTGCGCCGCCATACGACTCGAGGTCGCGTCGCAGCGCCCGGACCACCCCGTCGACGTCGACGATCCCGGTCGACGGTGACAGCAGCGCCGCCACGCCGTGCACGTCCGGTTCCAACTCATGGAGTTCGACGCTGTCGATCCGTCGCAGGTCGTCGACACCATTCGCGTGCCCGTGCCGGAGCAAAACATCGAGCCGGTCGGTCTGGGCGTCGTCGGTGGCCACGATCAGCTTTCCGGGACGACGCCACGAAACGCCGTGCTCGTCGCAGTATCGGGTGAGGAGTTCGCGTCCTTGCACGCACAACCGAGCCTTCAAGCTGCCTTCGGGATAGTAGATACCGGCGTGGATGACCTCCGAACTCCGCGACGTGGTCTGCGTACCGACCGCGTCGGCGGCCTCGAGGACGATGACCTCACGCCCGGTCGACGCCAGCGCACGGGCCACGGCCAGGCCCACGATCCCGCCGCCGACCACCAGGCAATCGGTCCGTTCCACCGGGTTCTCCCTTCTCGTCGCGGATCAATCATCCCGGTACGGGTCACGTTCTCGGGCACACTGGGCTGATGCGGCACTCTGATGTTCTCGCGATCGTGCAGGCCGGTGGGCGTGGTTCCCGGATGGAGGTGCTGACCGATCGGCGGGCCAAACCGGCGTTGCCGTTCGCGGGGAACTATCAGCTCATCGACTTCCCGCTGTCCAACCTGCACCACAGTCACGTCGATGACGTCTGGCTCTGTGTCCAGTACGAGGCGGAGACGTTGACCCAATTGGTCGCCGGTGGGCGCCCCTGGGACCTCGACCGCACCAGCGGCGGACTGCGCATCGTCATGCCCGAGCAGACCGACGCACCCGAGACCGAGGACGGCTTCGCCACCGGCAACGCCGACCTGCTCTACCGGATCCGCGACCGCATCGCCGAACACGGTCCGGCCGAGGTGATCGTCATGAGCGCCGACCACGTCTACGACTTCGACTTCCGGGACGCGCTCGACACTCACCGCAACCGCGGCGCCGAATGCACCATCGTCACCACGACCTGTTCGCTGGAGGAGGCGTCCCAGCACGCCACGGTCACCTCGCGTCGCGACGGCACCGTCCGCGAGTTCCGCTACAAACCCGACCGGGCGACCACTCGCACGATCGCCACCGAGATCTTCATCTACAACCCGCAGGTGCTCATCGAAGGACTCGAAAACCTGGCGAGCGAGACGACGGTCGGTGCGGCCGAGGACGACACGGGCCTTGGCGACTTCGGGGAACACCTCGTGCCCTGGTTCATCGACCGCGGAAAGACTGTCGCACACGCGATGCAGGGATACTGGATCGACGCCGGGCGCCCGGAGACCTACCTGCAAGCCCACCGAGACCTGATCGACGGCAAGATCGACGTCTTCCGCGCCGAGCGACCGGTCCTGACGAATCAGCCGCAACGCGCCGCAGCCCGTATCGAAGCCGGGGCCGTCGTCGAGGACAGCCTCGTCAGCAGCGGCGCCCACGTGCGCGGAACCGTTCGACGCAGCGTCCTCGGACCGGGCGTCGTCGTCGAGAAGGGGGCCACCGTCGTCGACTCGGTCATCTTCGGTGACACCGTCATCGGCGCCGGCGCGACCGTCGCCTGGTCGATCCTCGATGAACGTGTCCGGGTGGGGCCGCGGGCAACGATCGGTGGCCATCCCCGAACCCGGCCGGTGCCCACCGAGAAGATCACTCTCATCGGGATGGACACCCAGATCCAGCGGGGGGCCAAGGTGCCTCTCGGCGACCGCGTCGAATGTCACCGTCGCATTCGCTGACTGATAGCGTCGCGCGGGTGATCGAGACCGCGCGTACCTGGCGAGACCACGACCCGGATCCGGCGACCCGCGCCGAACTCACCCGCCTCATCGAGGGGGCCGAAGCCGGAGATGCTGCGGCCGCCGCCGACCTCGACTCCCGATTCCGCGGCCCACTGACCTTCGGTACCGCAGGACTGCGCGGCGAGGTCGGGGCAGGGGAGACCCGCATGAACGTCGCGGTCGTCACCCGCGCCACGTACGGCCTCGGCCGCCACCTCATCGACACCGTCGGACCCGACGCGCGCGTCGTCGTCGGCTGCGATGCCCGGTACGGTTCCGATGCCTTCCTCGAGGCCACCGCCGAAGTCCTTGCCGCACAGGGTCTCACCGTCATGACACTTCCGCGTCAGCTCCCGACTCCGGTGACCGCCTACGCGACCCGCGCGCTCGACTGCGACGCAGGGGTGATGATCACCGCGTCGCACAATCCGCCCGCCGACAACGGGTACAAGGTGTATCTCGGTGGCCGCGCCACCGACGCCGCCGGGCGCGGCGTCCAGATCGTCCCGCCCGCCGACGAACAGATTGCGGCCTTCATCGCCGCCGCACCGCCGGCCGACCAGATCGCCCGCGACGCTGCCTCTGTTGTCGCCCTCGACGATTCGGCTCTCGACGCCTACATCGCCCGAGCCGGCGCACTTCGTCCCGGTTCCGAACCCAGCCCGGTGCGTGTCGTCCTGACCCCGATGCACGGGGTGGGCGGTGCGACGGCGCTAGCCGTCCTGGGCGCCGCGGGTGTCACCGACGTCCACGTCGTCGACGAACAGTTCTCTCCCGACCCGGATTTCCCGACCGTCGCCTTCCCGAACCCGGAGGAACCCGGCGCCCTCGACCGCGCGCTCGATCTGGCCCGCGACGTCGACGCACATGTGGTGATCGCCCTGGATCCCGACGCCGACCGCTGCTCGGTCGCCACCCCGGCCCGCGACGGCTGGCGACAGCTCAGCGGCGACGAGATCGGCTGGCTGCTGGGTGAACAGGCTGCCCGGGACGCCGACCGCAGCGGCGACACGCTCGCCTGCTCGATCGTGTCGAGCCGACTTCTGGGCAAGATCGCCGCCCACCACGGTCTGCGATTCGCCGCGACCCTCACCGGCTTCAAATGGATTGCCCGGACACCGGATCTACGGTTCGGGTACGAGGAGGCCATCGGGTACTGCACCGACCCGGATGCCGTGCGAGACAAGGACGGAATCTCCGCGATGGTCCGCGTCATCAGCCTCGTCGAAGAACTTGCAACTGATGGCCGCACACTCGCCGATCTGCTCGACGACCTCGCACGACGCCACGGCCTCCACGCAACGGCTCCACTGACGATCCGCGTCGACGACCTCGCCGAGATCGGACAGATGATGTCCCGGTTGCGCACCACCGAGGTCGACGCACTGGCCGGTTCCGAAGTCGTCGAGGTCCTCGACCTCGCCACGGGTTCCGCCGACCTTCCGCCCACCGATGCACTCGTGCTGCGCACGGCCGCCGACGATCGGGTCATCGTGCGGCCGTCGGGAACCGAACCGAAGCTGAAGTGCTACCTCGAAGTCGTCCTCGATTGTGCGGATGGCGAGGTTCCGCACGACCGCGCCGCCGACCGGCTGACAGTGCTCAGCGCGGACATGGCCGCACTTCTCCGTGGCTGAGCTCCCTCACTTGATGGTCCGAACGAACGCGGGCGCGCCGCCCCCTCCGCTGTCTGAGGTGCGAGGAGCGCAAGCCGCCGGGCTGAGTAGCGACGAAGGAGCGTATCGAAGTCGACGAGCCTCGAAGACCTGGTGACCGTCCCCGATAGCGGGTGTACACCCGAATCTGAAGCCTACGATCGACCCCGTGGCCCGTTCTGATTCCGATCAGCGTCTGCGTGACCTGATCCTGCTTCGCCAGGTCCGTGACCGGATCGACCGTGAGTACGCGCAGCCGCTCGACGTCGAAGCTCTCGCGCGGGGCGTCAACATGTCGGCCGGGCATCTGAGCCGGAAGTTCCGCCAGACCTATGGCGAGTCGCCGTACTCCTACCTGATGACCCGCCGCATCGAGCGGGCGATGACCCTGTTGCGCAGAGGCGACCTCAGCGTCACCGAGGTGTGCTTCGAGGTCGGCTGCCAGTCGCTCGGTACGTTCAGCACACGATTCACCGAACTGGTCGGGGTACCACCAACCGTTTATCGCGAGCAGTCCGCCGACGCCACCGACGGGATCCCGGCGTGCATGGCCAAGAACATCACCAGACCGATCAGGAATCGAGAAGCACAGCGGGGGTGAGGATGCCTAGCCTGACATCCATGAACATCAGCATCCAGTACGCATTCCTCCCGCACACCGATGGCGAAGCGGCCCTCGGCTTCTACCGCGACATCCTCGGCTTCGAAGTCCGCAAAGACGTCGGCTACGAGGGCATGCGGTGGCTGACGGTCGGCCCGCCCAATCAGCCGGGCACGTCGATCGTCCTGTACCCGCCGGCCGCCGAACCAGGCATCACCGATGCCGAACGCCAGACCATCCTCGAGCTGATCGCCAAGGGCAGCTACGGCGCGCTCACCCTCGCCACCGAGGACCTCGACGGCCTGTTCGAGAAGCTCCAGGCCAGCGGCGTCGACATCGTCCAGGAACCGATGGACCAGCCCTACGGTGTCCGCGACGCCGCGGTGCGCGACCCTTCCGGCAACCTGATCCGCATCGACCAGGCGGCTTGAAGGTGTGCGGCGCCGGTCGATTGCCGCCACCCGAAGCGCTCGACGGGGGAGTTGCCGAATCACCGATGACTCTCCTGGTTGGATCGAGTCAGACCAGTTCGACCACGGAAATCCTGCCCGCACACGACGATGGCTGCGCTCCGAGACGCGCCGCCGTGATGGAGACACGATGAGCCCTGCCTCGCGCACGAAGTCGACGCCCCGATCCGCCCCGGACGCCGACTACGACACCCATCCCGCCGACACCCATGACCGCATCCGGGTCCACGGGGCCCGCGAGAACAACCTCAAGAACGTCGACGTCGAGCTGCCCAAACGTCGGCTCACGGTGTTCACCGGAGTGTCGGGTTCCGGCAAGAGTTCTCTGGTCTTCAGCACGATCGCCGCCGAATCCCAACGCCTCATCAACGAGACCTACAGTGCGTTCGTGCAGGGCTTCATGCCGTCCATGGCCCGGCCCGACGTCGACGTCCTCGAAGGTCTCACGACGGCGATCATCGTCGATCAGGAACGTATGGGCGCCAACGTTCGGTCGACGGTCGGCACCGCCACCGACGCGAACGCGATGCTGCGAATCCTGTTCAGCCGCTTGGGTAAACCGCATATCGGTTCACCGCAGGCATTCTCGTTCAACGTGGCGTCGATCAGCGGTGCGGGCGCGGTCACCGTCGAGAAGGGCGGCCAGAAGATCAAGGAGCGTCGCAGCTTCTCGATCACCGGCGGCATGTGTCCGCGGTGTGAGGGGCGCGGCGAGGTCTCCGACTTCGACCTCACCGCGCTCTACGATGCGTCCAAGTCGCTCAACGAGGGCGCGTTGACGATCCCCGGCTACACCATGGACGGCTGGTACGGGCGGATCTACCGCGGCTGCGGCTTCTTCGACCCCGACAAGCCGATCGCCAAGTACACCAAGAAGCAACTCAACGACCTGCTCTACAAGGAGCCGACACGGATCAAGGTCGATGGCATCAACGTCACCTTCGAGGGTCTGATCCCCAAGATCCAGAAGTCGATGCTGAGCAAGGACCGCGAGGCGATGCAGCCGCACATCCGCGCTTTCGTCGACCGCGCCATCACCTTCCAGACCTGCCCTGACTGCGAGGGCACCCGACTCACCGCCGAGGCGCGGTCGTCGAAGATCAACGGCATCTCCATCGCCGACGCCTGCTCGATGCAGATCAGCGATCTGGCCCAGTGGGTCGCCGAACTCGACGAACCGTCGGCCGCGCCGCTGATCAAGTCGCTCCGCGAACATCTCGACGCCTTCGTCGACATCGGTCTCGGCTATCTGTCCCTCGACCGCCCGGCCGGCACCTTGTCCGGCGGCGAAGCCCAGCGCACCAAGCTGATCCGACACCTCGGATCGTCGCTCACCGACGTCACCTACGTGTTCGACGAGCCGTCGATCGGCCTGCACCCCCACGACATCCAGCGCATGAACGACCTCCTCCGCGCCCTGCGCGACAAGGGGAACACAGTGCTGGTCGTCGAGCACAAGCCCGAGGTCATCGCCATCGCCGACCGCGTCGTCGACCTCGGTCCGCGAGCCGGCACCGACGGCGGCGAGATCGTCTTCGAGGGCACGGTCGAGGAACTACGTTCCGCCGACACCCTCACCGGACGTCACCTCGACGACCGCGCCTCGGTCAAGGCCGAGGTCCGCACGCCCAGCGGTGCTCTCGAGGTCCGCGGCGCAAACATGCACAATCTGCAGAACGTCGACGTCGACATCCCGCTCGGCGTCCTGGTTGTACTCACCGGTGTCGCCGGTTCGGGCAAGTCCTCGTTGATCAACTCGTCGGTCGCCAACGCCGAGGGCGTGGTCTCGATCGATCAGACCGCGATCAAGGGATCCCGGCGCTCGAACCCGGCCACCTACACCGGACTACTCGAACCGATCCGCAAGGCCTTCGCCAAAGCGAACGGAGTCAAACCCGCTCTTTTCAGCGCCAACTCGGAGGGCGCCTGCCCGAACTGCAACGGTGCCGGCGTCGTCTACTCCGACCTCGCCATGATGGCCGGCGTCGCCGCCCCGTGTGAGGTGTGCGAAGGCAAGCGCTTCCAGGCAGAGGTCCTCGAGTACACCCTCGGTGGGCGCAACATCAGCGAAGTCCTCGAGATGTCGGTGGCGCAGGCCGAGGCCTTCTTCGCCGACGGCGACGCCAAACTGGCTGCCGCGCACAAGATCCTGCATCGCATGGTCGACGTCGGCCTCGGCTACATCAAGGTCGGTCAGCCGCTCACGACCCTGTCCGGCGGCGAACGCCAGCGTCTGAAGCTGGCGACGCACATGGGGGAGAAGGGTGACGTCTACATCCTCGACGAGCCCACGACCGGTCTGCACCTCGCCGACGTCGAACAACTCCTCGGACTGCTCGACCGACTCGTCGACTCGGGTAAGTCGGTGATCGTCATCGAGCATCACCAGGCGGTCATGGCGCACGCGGACTGGATCATCGACCTGGGCCCGGGCGCCGGCCACGACGGCGGTCGGATCGTCTTCGAGGGAACGCCGGCGGACATCGTCGCCGATCGTTCGACGCTGACCGGGCAGCATCTGGCGGAGTACGTCGGCGCCTGATCCGTTTTATAGCTCGAAACCGCGCTCACCGCGGTTTCGAGCTATATCCCTACTTCTCACACGCTCGCACAGCCCGTGTGAGATCACCGTTACCCAGCCCTTGCGGCACGACATTCCGCACGCAACGCCGCGGCCGGAAAGTCTTCGCATGGACAAACAACTATTGGAAGAAAGCCTGACCCTCGTCGACCTACCCGATTCCGGTCTCACCGTCCGGTTCTACGCCATCCTCTTCGAGCGCTATCCCGCCGTGAAGCCGATGTTCCAGCGCGACACCCGTGTTCAGGCCGAGATGCTGCGCACCGCGGTGGTCTCGGTCCTCGATCATCTCGAGGACGCGGAGTGGCTGACCACCAATCTGCACGCCCTCGGCAAGCGTCACGCGAGCCTCGGCGTCACCCGGCCGATGTACAACGCGGTCGCCGAATGCATGATCGCCGCCATGAGCGAGATCGGCGGCGAGTCGTGGACGCCGGCGATGACCGCGGCGTGGGAGGAAGCGCTAGGCGCGGTCGCCACGATTATGCTCGACGGCTATCCCGACGAAGCCACCTCGGAAACCGCCGCCGAGGAATCCGGCGCGGCCTGAGTTCCCTGCACATGAGTTCTCAGCGGGGTCACCGCCGCCCCCGCTGACGCTCCTGTTCGCCGCGATACGATCCCGCTCGGAAGAGAGGGCTCGTGACAGTTGTGGACATTCCCCGGTCGGTGATCGATCGCTATCTCCGTTCGGCCTGGGCACGAAGGCTGATGCTCGTCGTCTTCCTCGTCAGTGCTGCGGTCGCGATCTTCGTCCTTCCGAACCATCCGCCGGCGCCCTACCGCATTGACTTCGACGTCTACCGCATGGGCGGCCGCGTCTTCCTCGACGGCGGCGACCTCTACGGCATCCTCCCGACGCTCGGCGGCGGCTCCTATCTGCCGTTCACCTATCCGCCCCTCGCCGCGGCCCTGTTCTCGGTGTTCACGGTCGTCCCGCTGGGTCTGGGGCAAGCGCTCTTCACCGCGGCGACCATTGCCTGTCTGCTGCTGGTCTGCCGGATCGTGATGGCCCACCTGACCGATCGCCCGTCGTCGGACCTGTGGTGGCTCGCTACCGCCGCGACCACCGTCGGCCTGTGGCTCGAACCGGTCCGCGACACCCTGAACTTCGGCCAGATCAACATCGTCCTGATGACCCTCGTCATCGTCGACGCCCTGCTCGGTCGCGGACGCTGGTGGCGCGGCTTGCTGGTCGGTCTGGCGATCTCGGTCAAGCTCACCCCGGCGGTCTTCCTGCTGCTGTTCTTCCTTCGACGCGACTGGCGTGCGCTCGTCGTCGGCGCGGTGTCGGCCGTCGCCTATGCCGGCATCGGATACCTCCTGGCGGCAGACGACTCCGTCACCTACTGGACGTCCACCCTGTTCGACACCGAGCGCATCGGTAGTCCGCAGTTCGCCAACAACCAGTCGGTCAAGGGCGAGGTGGCGCGCCTCGGCATCGAATCCGAACTCGTCTGGTTCGGCGTGGCCCTCGTCGTCGGACTGCTCATCGCGTGGTCGGCGTGGCGTTTGCTGTCCGCGTCGGAGGCGTCTGAGAACGGGCGCGACGAGACGATCGAGGTCGCCGCCGTGATGACCGTCGCCTTCGCCTGGCTGTTCTGTTCACCGGTCGCCTGGGACCACAGCTGGGTGTGGATCGTGCCACTGCTCCTGGTGCTGATCGCGCTGGCCGCACGCCCCGGGGCGTCGAAGATCTGGTGGTGGCTGGTCGGCACCGGACTGGTCATCTTCGCCTACGCCCCGCACCAGCACGTCCCGCAGCGCTACGACGCCGAGCTGTCGTGGGCCTGGTGGCAGCACGTCGTCGGGTCGTCGTACCTGATCTGGGGACTGGTCGTGATCGTCTGCCTCGGCGTGCTCGCACCGCGCCTGGTCTCGAAGACCGGCGTCGAAACCGCGTCGTACCGGGGGAACTGAGAGACCGACGACGACTCGCCTCTTGAAACATCTGTCAAATTCCGTTCCAATGGTGCATAGTGACCTAAGGCACATTGGATCAACGGGGAGTGGCAAGGACATGGCTAGTCGGAAGAAGCAGATGCAAACCGCGCTCGGCAAGGTGAGCAGCATGTACCCGAGCAAAGAGCGTCCGCTGGCCGAGCCACCTGCTGGTTCCGGCCTCAAGCCGGTCATGGGCGATCCCGGTCTTCCGTACCTGGGCAACACTCTCCAGGCCCTCGCGGACCCGCTGCAGTCGGCGATGGACCGCTTCGAGCGGTACGGCCAGGTGTCTTGGTCGGGTGCCCTTGGCATGAACATGGTGACCCTCGTCGGCCCCGACGCCATCGAGGCCGTCTGGATGAATCGCAAGAAGGCGTTCTCCAGCGAGCTCGGCTGGGAGCCGATGATCGGACCGTTCTTCCGTCGTGGCGTCATGCTGATGGACTTCGACGAGCACATGCAGCACCGCCGCATCATGCAGCAGGCCTTCAGCCGGCCCCGCCTGAACGGCTACCTGGACATCATGACCCCGCACATCGAGAAGACCCTCGCCAATTGGGAGGTGGGCAAGGGCTTTCACATGTACTCCAACACCAAGGATCTGACGCTCTCGCTCGCCACCGAGGTCTTCATGGGTGCACACGTGAGCGAAGCCGAGGCACATCGCCTCGAGAAGGCATTCGAGGCAGCGGTCCGCGGTGGTCAGGCCATGGTCCGCAAGGACGTCGGCAACTGGACCTGGGCACAGGGTCTCCGCGGGCGTGAGGTTCTCCAGGAGTACTTCCGCTCCGAGATCCCGCTCCGACGCGGCAGCGACGCCGACGACCTGTTCACCGTTCTCTGTAACAGCGAGAGCGACGAGGGGGAGAGCTTCAGCGACGAGGACATCGTCAACCACATGATCTTCGTGATGATGGCCGCCCACGACACGTCCACCATCGCGCTGTCGATGCTGACCTACTTCCTCGGCCGCCATCCGGAGTGGCAGCAGCGTCTGCGCGAAGAGTCGCTGGCGCTCAACAAGCCGACCATCGACTATGACGACGTCGACAAGCTCCCCAGCATGGAACTTGCCTTCAAGGAGACCCTGCGCCTCAACGCTCCCGTCGGCATGCTGTTCCGCATGGCCATCGAGGACACCGAGATCTGCGGCCACTACATCCCGAAGGGCACCCTGCTGGCCATCCATCCGTGGGCGACGATGCTGCGCAAGGAATGGTGGCCGAACCCCACCCACTTCGACCCCGAACGCTTCTCGGCCGAGCGCCGCGAGGACAAGGTCCACCGCTTCGCCTGGGCCCCGTTCGGCGGCGGCGCACACAAGTGCATCGGCCTGTACTTCGGTGGCATGGAAGTGAAGTCGATCCTGCACCAGATGCTGCAGCGCTTCGAGTGGACCGTCCCGGCCGGCTACAAGCCCGAACTCACCTATGGCACGGGACCCACCCCTGCCGACGGCCTGCCGATCGACATCCGGCACCGCGCACTGTAATTGCTGCTGAGAGTACGCGAGGAGCTGCGATGCCCCGTCGTTCAGCTGGTTGAGTAGGCGAGGAGCCTGCGACGAGCCGTATCGAAACCAAGCCCCCCACTCCCTGAGGTGCGAGGACGGCGCCACCACCACTCGCTCCCTGAGGTGCGAGGGCGACGCCACCACTGGCTCCCTGAGGTGCGAGGAGCGCTAGCGACGAGCCACGAAGGGCTGGTGACCAAACAGTCACCAGCCCTTCGTATTTCGCTGTCAAACCCTACGACGCCACCCCTCTGCTCCCCGGGGTGCGACGAGCGTCGACACCACGGCCGCTCCGATATGAGTGGAGCGTTAGCGACGAGCCGTACCGAAACCACCGTTCGCATGCTCCGGACCCTCCTGAAGGGAGCGGATATCCTTTCGTCCTCCACGTTCGCCGGCCCAACGCGAAAAGTTCGTCCCTGTGAGCACCCTCCGAGGGCACACTGCCCTCGGACGCCGCTGAGATGGACGAGATTTCACCCCGCCCGGCCCGCTGTGCGGCTCGCCCCCCGTATACCGGGGCATGGTGCCCGGAATGACGTCGCGCGCGACCTCGATCCGGGTGAACGACTTCGGCCGAGGTCCTACAGCCGGAGCGATGTCGCATGCGACGTCATTCCGCACCCGCAGATCGGATGCGGTGAACGCCTCATGCCTGACTCGCCACGAAGGGCTGGTGACCAACGGTCACCAGCCCTTCGTGTTTCGTTGTAGAACCCCTACGAAGCCGCGAGAATCCCGATCTCGAAGATGAGGGTGTCACCCGGCTCGATGCCGGCGCTCGGCTGGCCCTGGGCGTAACCGTCGGCCGACGTCATCGCGACGCCCACCTTCGACCCGACCTTCTGCCCGGCGATCGCCTTGCTGAAGCCGGGGATCACGCCGTTGAGCGGGAAGTCGACGGGGGTGCCGCTCTGATACGCGCTGTCGAACTCCTCGCCGTTGCGTCCGTTGACGCCGACGTAGCAGACCGTGACCGACGCGGTCTCGGCGACGACGGGTCCGTCACCCTCGACGAGGGTTTCGACGACAGTCTGGTCGACGCTGAACGGCGACTGGACGGTGATCTTCGGGGCCTCGTTCTCGGTGGCGGCGACCATCTCCATCTCGCCGGTGGCGCCCTTCAGAGTCCACTGCGGCTTGGCGCCGTCCTTGGCCGAGGCAGTGGGGCAGCTGTTCGGTGCCGAACCGGTGTCGGTGCTGCCGGCCGCGGCGGTACCGGTGGCTTCGGTTGTGCCGGAATCGGAATCGGAGTCGGAGCTACAGCCGGCCACCGCGAGGACGAGGGCCGCGCCGAGCGCGAGCGTCGCATTCTTCATGTTCACCCTGGTCACGCTACCCGAGCGAACGCGGTTCACCGAGCGCCGCTACCGCCCAGAATCCGGGCCGCCCGAGCCAGATCGGCGCGGATCGCCCGCGCCGCCGGCCATCGGTTCACCGCCAGCACCGGTACGCCGATGGCCGGCACGGTCAGCGTCCCCTCGGCGTGGACATCCGTGCCGCCGTCGGAGCGTTCCTCGAATCCCAACGTCAGCACCGCGTCGACGGACCGCCACCCACCGACCTCCCGCCACAACCGGTGCGGCTCACAGTCGGTGACCTCCAACCGCGGACTGATGCCGGGTACGACGGTGATGTCGGTCCAGCTGGTGCCGACGTCACCCGCCCGGTCGCCGATCACCTGCAGGTCGTCGATACGCCGCAGACTCGACTGCCACGCAGGCCGATTGCTCGGATCGGTGAGATAGTCGAACGTTTCCGCGACGGGCGTCGGGAACGCCACGACGTCGTCGATGATGGTGAACCGGGCGGGGGACAGCATCAGCTGATGAGTCCGGCGAGCTGGTCGATCTCCTCGATGGTGCGCGGGGAGACCAGCATCGTGGTGACACCGCACGACTCCCAGACCTTGATCTGTTCGCGCACGTAGTCGAGGTCGCCGACGATTGCCGAATCCTCGACGACAGCATCCGGGATGATCTGCGCCGCTTCCTCTTTGCGATCGGAGCGGAACAACCTGGTCACCTCGTCGACCACGTCGGAGTACCCCATGCGGCGGTACACCTCGGCGTGGAAGTTGGTGTCCTCACTGCCCATTCCGCCCATGTACAGCGCGAGGAACGGCTTGATGGCGGCGTAGGTCGCGGCCCGGTCGTCGGTGATGACGATCTGGGCGGTCGCGATGATCTCGAAGTCCTCTCGGCTGCGTCGGGCACCCGGCTTGGCGAAACCCTCGTCGAGCCAGGCGTTGTAGGTGTCGGCCATGCGCGGCGTGTAGAACAGTGGCAGCCAGCCGTCGGCGATCTCGGCCGCGAGCGCGACGTTCTTGGGTCCCTCGGCCCCGAGCATGACCGGGATGTCGGACCGCAGCGGATGGGTGATCGGCTTGAGCGGCTTACCGAGTCCCGACGCGCCGTCGCCGTTGTAGGGCAGCGGATAGTGCGGCCCGGCACTCGTGACCGGTGCCTCCCGCGCCCACACCTGACGCATGATGTCGATGTACTCACGCGTGCGGCCGAGCGGCTTGGCGAACTTCTGTCCGTACCAGCCTTCGACGACCTGCGGCCCGGACACACCGAGTCCGACGATGTGCCGACCGCCGGACAGATGGTCGAGCGTCAGCGCGGCCATCGCACAAGCAGTTGGAGTGCGCGCCGACAGCTGAAGCACCGAGGTGCCCAGCCGCACACGGCTCGTCGACGACCCGTACCAGGCCAGCGGGGTGTAGGCGTCGGATCCCCACGCCTCGGCGGTGAAGATGGAGTCGAAACCGGCCTGTTCGGCGGCGGTGACGAGATCGGCGTGACCGGCGGGCGGTTGCGCGGCCCAATATCCCAGTTGCAACCCGAGTTTCATCAGTTCGCTCCGTCCGCGGTCTCGGCAGCCGCTTCGGCTGCGATCTGATCGAACTGTGCACCCATCGCCTCGGCGAGGGCCTGCGCGCCCGACAGCGGCCGGACCATCACCATGAAGTCGTCGATCTTGCCGTCGTCGTTGACGTGGATGAAGTCGCAGCCGGTGACGGCCTTGCCGTTGACGTTGGCCTCGAAGATGAGCGCCGAGTCCCGGCCGCCCTCGTCGTTGATCTCCCGGATGTAGCGGAAGTCGGTGAAGACGCGCAGCACGCCCCGCAGGATCGCCGAGGTGACCGCCTTGCCCGGGTACGGCTTGAACGCGACCGGGCTGGTGAACACGACGTCGTCGGCGAGCAGATCCTGCATCGCCTGCGCGTCACGTGCCTCGACGGCCTCTCGGAACTGCTTCATGCATGTCCTCCTCATCCACGGCAGGGGCGCCGTTGTGCGAACTTCTCCGCTCGACGCTAACCGATCTCCGACGCCGCGCGGGAGCCATCAACACGACGAGCGCCACCGCCAGCACGCCGATGCCCACCCATCCGACCGCGGTGATCGTTTCGGACAGTACGACGACCGCCAGAACAGTCGCGACCGCCGGTTCGATGAGGGTGATGGTGGTGGCGGTCGAACTGTCGATCCGTCCCAGCCCGCGGCTGAACAACACGTAGCCGAGGAACTGCGGCACGACGATGAGGTACGCGAGGACGTACAGACCTTCCGGATGTTCGATCACCGAGGGCACACACACCGCGACCACGGGCAGCAAACACACCCCACCCAGTCCCATGACGCCACCTGCCGACGCTCCGCGGGCCAGTCCCTGGTTCATCAGGCGTCGCATCGCCCACGAGAAACCCGCGTAGGTCGCGCCCGCTCCCAGACCGAGCGCGACACCCCAGGCCGACGCGGTGCTGCCGGAGACGGAGTCCCCGTGCGACGACTCGCTGCGCGACAACGCCAGCGCGACACTGCCGGCGATACCCAACGCACACGCGACACACCACCGCGTCGTCAACGCCCGCCCCTCCGCGACCCGTTCGATGACCGCCGAGAACAGCGGCGCCGACGCCAGCGACACCACGGTGCCCAGCGCAACGCCGCCGATGCGCATCGATCCGTAGAAGCACAGCGGGTAGACCATCACGCAGAGCCCGCCGGCCAGCACCGTCGGCCATCGCTTCATCAACGACGGCCATGCGGCGCGCACCGCCCGCGCGTTGATCGCACCCTGCAGCAACCCACCGCCCGACATCGCGATCGCACCGATCGTCACCGCACTGAGCGCGGGAGCCAGCGCAGCGGCGGTACCCGACGTGCCCCACAGGAACGCGGTGAGGGTCACCGCAAGGATTCCGGCGCGTTCGGCGGCGCGCGGGTGTTCGCTCATCTCGACGCGTCGACGTGTGTAGGCAACGGGTCGCGCGGCATCGGGTGGCGGGCATAGAACTCGAGGTGACGACGTGCGGCGTCCTCCCATGTCAACGACGCCGCCAGCGACCGGCCGGCCTCGACGCGCGCCGGGTCCGGCGTGAGCGCGTCCGCCAGCGCTTCGGCGAGTTCGGGGACCGTCGACGCGTAGGCGACTGTGTCGCCGAACACCTCACGGAGGATGGGCAACTCGCGCGTCACGACCGGTCGACCCGCGGACAGCGCCTCCATCGCGGCCAGCCCAAACCCTTCCTTCACCGACGGGAACGCGAACACCCGACTGGCCGCGACCAGCGACGGCAGCTCGTCGTCCGGCACGTTGCCGAGCACGATCGGCTCGACGTCGAGTTCGGCACGGCGACGGTCGAACTCGGCGCGGTAGTCCCGATAGTCGAACAGCGTCTCCCCGCCCGCGAAGACCAGCGACAACTCCGGATGTCGCTCCCGCAGCAGGGAGTACGCATTCAGCAGGTCGATGCTGCCCTTCCGGGGTTCGATCCCGCCGACGGCCAGCACGTACTCGCCGAGCTTGCCGGTCCACCGATCACGCGCCTCGACAGCTTCCGGCACATCCGACGCGGCGTCGGCGAACCGTTGATACGCAACACCATTCGGGATCACGTCAGGTGTGAACCCCCAGCCGTGATGCACCTCGTCGGCGACCGCCCGCGATACACAGATCCGCGCATACGGATCCACGACGGCCTTCTCGTGGCATTCGACGAGGATCGGCGTCGTGAACTGGTCGAGGTGATGGATCGTGCGGATGCAGGTGCCGACAGCGTTGGCGCTGATGCAGTCCTGGGCGTGCACGATGTCGTAGGCGCTTGTGTCGAAGGCGTCGCGCAAGGTGTCGATGGATCGCACGATGCGGTCGGTGATCGTCTCGTTCTCGCGATCGGCGAACGGCACGAGCCGCAGCGTCACCGCCGGATCGACCTTGCGGAAGAACCCGTCGTCACCGCCACGCGCCAGCGACCAGACCGTCACGTCGACGCCGAGTCGCGCCATCGCCTCGGCGAGGTTCAGCGTGTGGACCACGCCGCCACGCGGTTTCGTCGAGTAGGTCAGCAGCGCGACGCGCGGTGAGGGGGAGTCCACACCGGTCATGATAGGTCCGCAGCGGACCCGGGCTGAGGGCTCGCGCTTCGATAGGAGTCGGGTCGCAGTTCGGCGAGATGGCTCAGCACGCGGCGGGCGCGGTCGATTTCCGCGTCGACGTCGACCGTCACGCTCGCCAACCCGCCCTTCGACCGCGTGGTGGCCAGGATGTCGCCGCCCGGTCCGACGACCTTGGCCTGCCCGAGGAACCGCAGCGATCCCATCACGCCGGTCTGGTTCGACGACACGACGAACACCTGATTCTCGGCCGCGCGGGCGCAGTCGTACAGGTCGAAGAGTCGCGACTGCCGATCGGCGGGGAGCCGGGCGGCACGATCGGTCACGCTTGCCGGCCACGCCGACAGTGCAGCGATGATCCGCGCACCGTCGAGGGCGAGCGTCCGGGCCGACTCCGGGAACGTCTTGTCGTAATCGATGAGCATGCCGATCCGGCCGACCGGGGTGTCAAAGGACCGGAACTCGTCACCGGCCGCGTAGGCCAGCGACTCACCCGCGGGCTGGTGGACCTTGCGGTGCGTCCCGAGAATCCCGTCCCCGGAGACACAGACCGCGGTGTTGAAACGCTTGTCGCCATCGGCCTCGGTGTAACCGATGCAGACGGTTGTGTCGCGCGCGGCGGCGATGAGTGCAGCCAACTCGGGCCCGTCCGGATCAAGCGCCGGCGGCAGCTCGTCGGGGTCGGGGTTCTGCAGGTCGCCCAGATAGCCACCGAGCGTCGCGTCCGGGAAAACGAGCAGGTCGACGCCGTCTCGCGCGGCCGCCTCGACGATGCCGACGGCCTTGGACACACCGCGCTCCACGTCGCGGCCGAAGTGCGCGGCGAGAGCACCGAGGGTGACAGTGCTCATGGTCGAACAGTACCGGCCGGGAGCCGACGAGAAGCGTGAAGCCGGGGTCCGATCACGCGGCCCCCAGCCCGGTGACCGTGGAGGCCACGGCGACGGTCACCGCACCGTCGGGCCACCGCAGTCGCACACCGGGTTCCGAGGTGAGACGCCCACAGTCCGCGACCGTGAGAGCGTCCGACGCAGGCACATCGGCACGACGACCCGGTCGGTCCGTACTGAGCATCGCGTACCCGGGGAAGCAGGTCAGCCACGCACCCATCGACGCGTCGTTCGGTCGCGGCACGGCGGTCACGTCGAGTTCGGCTCCGGTGCCCGACGCCTCGGCGAGCATGCCCAGGGTCCCGGCGATCCCCGCCATGCTCACATCCTTCGCCGACGCCGGCCCGACCCTCGCCAAATGACCTGCCATCGCACCCAATTCGTCGCTGCTACGCGAGCTCGTGGAGTCCCACTGCCGGTCGTGATAACCCGGCCGCCACGACCCGCCGAGGTCTGCGTGCAGCGTCACGGTGTCGCCGACTGCGCCGCCACCGGCTCGGAGCGGTCTGGGCGTGGTGCCCAACGCCGTCACCGACAGCGCCGACGGCACGCCGACCTGGGTGTGACCACCGAGAACCGGTGTCTGCCAGGCTCGTGCGGCTGCGGAGATGCCGCGGATGATGCGGGTCAGATGCGAGGTCGTGGGGGCGCCGACTGCGTCGAGCAGTCCGATCGGTCGCGCGCCCATCGCGGACAGGTCGTTGATGTTGACGAGCACGGAACACCACCCGGCCCATTCCGGGTCGCGTTCGATCATCGACGGGATGATGGCATCACACGCCGCGACCACGTCGGTCCCGGGCAGGGGAACGCCGTCATCGCCGCGGAAACCCGCTGCGCCGAGGCCTCCGTCCTGCTCGGCGAACGGCGCAAGCGCCTCGGCGAGAACCGCTTTGGTGCCGTCGACGGTCCGCTGGATCCTATGGATGGGCCACCGCATCTCCCGGTGTGCCTGACCGGCGATGACCGGGCCGGCGCCGCAGTCATTCCAGCCGAGCCGCCGGAACATCCGCGCGTAGCGGTCCTGCACCGTCGCGTCGAAACGCAACGCGCCCTGCTGTTCGATGTGCGCACACGCGGCGCGCACGAGCGCTGGACCGATACCGGCCGCGTGCCCGGGATCGGCGACCACGAGCCGGCTACCGAACCACCAGCCGATGTCCTCGGTGTCCGACGATCCGTCCCACCGCACGGGCGCGACGCGAACCCCGCCGGCAATCGTGCCGTCCGGCAGCGTCGCGACGAGCACGACCGTGCGCGGATCGTCGTCCGTGTCATCGAGGTCGGTGCGGTCGAAAAGCTCCTGCTGCTCGACGAATTCGTGGTGGCGCATCGCCCGGTAGGTCGCGTGTTCGGCGGCGGTGTCAGCGACCGTGATCAGGAAGTCCGGCCGCGCGACGACACGCCGCCGACCGGCGAGGATCGACAGCTCAGCCGGCCGATGCTCCTTGAGTAGCCCTGGAGCTTGCGGTGCGGTGTGCGGTTTCTGTTCCTTGAGTAGCCCCGGGGCTTGCGGTGCGGTGTGCGGCTTGTGCTCCTTGAGTAGTCCCGGGGCTTGCGGTGCGGTGTGCGGTTTCTGTTCCTTGAGTAGTCCCGGGGCTTGCGGTGCGGTGTGCGGTTTCTGTTCCTTGAGTAGTCCCGGGGCTTGCGGTGCGGTGTGCGGTTTCTGTTCCTTGAGTAGCCCCGGAGGTTGCGGTGTGGTGTGCGGTTTCTGTTCCTTGAGTAGCCCCGGAGGTTGCGGTGTGGTGTGCGGTTTCTGTTCCTTGAGTAGCCCCGGAGGTTGCGGTGTGGTGTGCGGTTTCTGTTCCTTGAGTAGCCCCGGAGCTTGCGGAGGGGCGTATCGAAAGGACTCCACCATCTCAGCCACCCACCGTCGGCAGAATGCTGCATGCTCCGCAGGCCGCGCATCCGGCCCGCTGGTCGGCACCGGTCATGCCGATCAGTGTGAGATGGCTGGCGACTTCGCGGCTGATCTTCTCCACGATCGCCGGGTCCGGTGCCGACGCTTTGTCGACGTCGACCGCGAGCGTCCCCGCATGAGGACGGAACGGCACGATGAACGGGTAGACACCCATGTCGGCGAGTTCCTTGGCGCCGGCGATCATCTCGTCGGTGTCCTCGCCGAGTCCGACGAGCAGGTAGGTCGACACCTGGTTGCGCCCGAACACGCGCACGGCCTCGGCCCACGCGGCGCGATACTCGTCCATCGACACCGATGACTTGCCGGGCATCCATCGCCGCCGCACCTCGTCGTCAAGCGATTCGACGTGGATTCCGATCGCGTCGGCGCCGGCCTCGCGCAGTTCGGCCAGGACGGCGAGGTCGGCGGGCGGTTCGCACTGGACCTGGATCGGCAGGTGGGGGACCGCGGCCTTGATTGCGCGGACACACCGCGCGAGGTGCCGGGCCCCACGATCGCGGCCATTCGTGGTGCCGGTGGTCATCACCATCTGGGTGATGCCGTCGAGTTCGACTGCGGCGCGGGCAACCTCGGCCAACTGATCCGGCTTCTTCACCGCGATCGTCGAGCCCGACCGCAGCGACTCCTCTATCGAGCAGAACCGGCATCGCTCCGACTCGTCGTACCGGATGCACGTCTGGACCACCGTCGTCGCCAGCACGTTACGGCCATGGAGGCGGGCGATCTTCTCGTAGCTGATACCGTCGGCAGTTTGCAGGTCGTAGAAACGGGGGCGTCCGATTGCCTCGACCTCGATCCCGACGTCGACACCGTCGTACAGGACGCGATCGCCGTCGAAGACGAACGGACTCTGCGGGTTCCGCGGGATCGCGGCATGCAGGCCGTCGACCATAAGGTGGCCATCGTCGCTCGGGCCGGCGCCACCGGTCCGCTGTACCGGCGGCTCGCCCCGAATCCCGAGCAGTGCCAGGTCAACTCGTGTGGATACCGTCATGGGTACTCCTCGGTTGGTCAATCAGTTTGTTATCTACCGCCACCATCGGCGTTGGATGCGCGACCACTCGCTCCCTGAGGTGCGAGGAGCGCTAGCGACGAGCCACGAAGGGCTAGTGACACTCGCTTCGAGGACGGCCCACCCCCGCTCCCTGAGGTGCGAGGAGCGCAAGCGACGAGCTGTTCTCGCTCCCTGAGGTGCGAGGAGCGCAAGCGACGAGCCACGAAGGGCCGGCGACCGCCACTCCAAAACCCGACCACCCCCACCTCAATCACCCACCTACTGCGCCGCCGCCAACCGCGGTCGGCCTTGGTCCAGAGCGCCCACAATGTGCTCCGCCACGTACCGTGCATCCCGGTCGATCCCGAGGAACCGTCCGGATCCCCAGGTGTGCATCCACGGCAGCCCGACGAAGCTCAGTCCGGGCACCTCGGTGATCCCGCGCGTCTGCATCGGGCGGCCCCCGCCGTCGAAGGCGCTGGCCTCGATCCACCGGTAGTCGGGTCGGTAGCCGATGGCCCAGATCATCGACGTCACGCCGGCGGCGGTGAGGTCCAGTTCCGCAGGATCGGCGTCCGGAGCCCAGACCGGCTCGTACCGAGAGGGTTCCGGCGCCTCGATCCCCAGCGACTCGATGTGCCGGTCGATGTCTCCGCAGATGGAGTTGTAGGTGGCATCGGCCTTGTCCAGGGCTTCGGTGAGCGTCGGCGCAAATCGCAGCGTCGAGTCCTTGCCATCGGTGAGCATGCCGTAGAGCCGCATGCCCTCGACGGCGAAGCGTCGGAGGTCGATGTCGCGGCCACCGTCGCGGCCGGTGACGTAGTGGTTGGTCTTCTCCTGCGCGGCACGTCCACCCGGATACTCCTGCGTCGGAGTGTCGTAGAGCCCCATGTCCGAGAGCCACGTCATGCAGTCGCGTCCGCGATAGAACCGCGCGACCCTCGGCGCGTTGCCGATGGCCAGGTGAACCTGTCGGCCGGCCAGATGTAGGTCTTCGGCGATCTGCGTGCCTGACTGCCCCGACCCGACGACGAGCACCGCGCCCTCGGGCAGCTGCTCCGGGTTGAAGTACTCCTCGGAGTGGATCTGATGGACGGCCGGGTCGAGCGCCGACGCGAACGCCGGGATCACCGGCAGCGGGTAACCGCCGGTCGCGATCACCGCCTGGTCGCACGTCATCGTGCGGACGCCGTCCGGACCGTCGAGGGTCACCTCGAACCGCTCGGCGTTCAACCGCTGCAGGCGGGTCACCCGTGTGTGTTCGACGAGCGGTGCGTCGAAGGTCTGCAACCACCCGTGTAGCCACTCCACGACCTCGTCGCGGGTCATGAACCCGTCCGGATCGGGGCCGTCGTAGGCATACCCAGGCAGTCGACAGTGCCAGTTGGGGGTCACGAGGGTGAAGTTGTCCCAACGCTTGTCGGCCCAGGCATGAACTGCGGTCTCGGCTTCGACGACGACATGTTCGACGCCGGCCTGCCCGAGATACCAGCTGACCGAGAGTCCGGCCTGTCCGCCACCGATGACGACGACCGGTATGTGTGTCGGGGATTTGATTGCGCTCATGAGTCCTTCTCTCCGCTGGTTGAGCCGGGATGGAGCGAAGCGACGACCGGCGTCGAATCCGTGGACGCGGGCAGTGGCGGGTACATCGACACGACCTCGACCTGCGCGGAATCCGAATGTCGTGCAGCGTCGCTGACGATCGCCTCGGCGGACGCCGCCGCCGAGGTACAAGCGAACCCGTACTTGGCCCGCACTCGTGAGCTGGCTTCCTCGAGCGCGGTGGTCGCTCGCGATCGGAAGTCCTCGACGCTGTACGGCCCCGGTGCGAGATGATCGTGCAGGACGAGGCTGGGGGAGTAGTACTGGCGGAACAGCCCGTCGGGCCACCGCACCTGGACGGTCATCTCAGGCATGAGCGAGGTCCCGCCAGGCGAGGTCGTCGGCGTTCTCCGGTTCGGTGAGCAGCCCGTACTTCTCTGGTCGCCGGTCCCGCAGGTGGAACATCCCGGCGCGCATCGCGGTGAAGCTCTCGCAGATGTCCACCTCGGCGACCGCGAGACCGCTGCCGAGCAGCGTGGTGTCGAGGATGTTGCCGCCCGGGTCGACGATCTTCGCGTTGCCCACATACCGCAACGACCCGAACGTCCCGCTCTGGTTCGACGCCACCCAGAACACCTGGTTCTCCAGCGCTCGGGCGGCGTCGAAGAGATTGAACCGGTAGGTCCACCGGTCCTCCTGGAGGTTCTCCGCGGTCGCGGTGCGAGCCGCCGGCCAGGCAGACAGGCTCGCGATGATCTC
This sequence comes from Gordonia metallireducens, assembly GCF_021245825.1. NCBI lineage: Bacteria > Bacillati > Actinomycetota > Actinomycetes > Mycobacteriales > Gordoniaceae > Gordonia > Gordonia metallireducens. The sequence continues at coordinate 128,642 of NZ_JAJQJP010000002.1, forward strand.
CGCACCCTTCAGCGCCATGATCCGGGCCGCTTCAGGAAAGGCCTTGTCGTAACAGATTTGGAGCCCGATGCGTCCGACCGGAGTGTCGAAAACCCCGTACCCGTCGCCCGACGAGTACGACATGTTCTCGCCCAACGGCTGATGGACCTTCCGATAGCTGCCGTAGACCCGATCGCCATCGAGAACGGCGGCCGCGTTGTAGCGGGTCTCGCCGTCCTCGCCGAGTTCGCAGAACCCGATCGCCACCACCAGGTCTCCGACGATGGACTGCACCCGCGCGATCTCGGGTCCATCGAGGGAGATCGCCGGTGGCAGCGACCGCGCACTGTTCTTACGGGTGTCGCCGTGATTACCCAGCGACGACAGATACCCGCCGATCGCCGCCTCCGGGAACACCAGGAAGTCGACGCCGCGTGCCCGCGCCTGAGCGACATACTGTTCGATCGTCGCGTAGTTCTGTTCGAGATCGCGGGTGAAGTTCGCCGCGACGGATCCGATGATGGTCATAGGATGTCCCAGGGTCGGTGATGCGGAAAGTGTTGTCTCGCTGGTTGAGTGGGATTAAGAGTTAGCGCCGGGTCCCGCTCTGCTGGTTGAGTAGGCGAGGAGCGCTAGCGACGGGTCCCGCCCTGCTGGTTGAGTAGGCGAGGAGCGCTAGCGACGAGCCGTATCGAAACCAGCCTCAGACCATGTAGGTCGAGTTGATGATCGCGCCCTTGCGTGCGTAGTGGATGATCGCGTCCTGGACGTCGAGCGGGTGCGCCGGGATGACGCCCTCGATCAGGTCCTCTTCACGACCACCGTGCAGTGCGAGGCCGAAGCGGCAGCAGAACACGGTGCCGCCTTCGGAGATGAAGGTCTCGAGTGCGTTGTTGATGTTCTGCTCGCCGGGGAATCCGGAGTCGCCGGTCGTCGGAAATCCGCGTGTGGCAAGGCAATTGATGGCGCCCGGCCCATAGAAGTACATGGCCGACTCGAAACCCTTGCGCAGCGCGCGGGTCGCCTGCAGGACCGCGACGAACGAGACCGACGACTCGTGCGCGATGCCGTGCACCAGCGTGAAGTACGTTTCGCCGTCCTCGGCCTGATAGTCCGGGAAGATCTTGGTGCCGCCGTAGATGTTGGACCCCTTCGGCAGCGAGGGGTGCGGGATCTCCGCGAGCGATGCGGCGATGTTCTCGGTGATGGTTTCGTCGAAAGAGGGCACAAGGACTCCTGGAATGGCGGGACGACGGCGCGCCTGGCGGCTCGGCGTGTGAGAATGCGGATCGGGCATCGTTGCCCAAGAGCGGCAGATCGGTAGGACTTCGATCTCATCGAGTAGCTGACTGCTACGTGAACCAGTTCACCCCGCGACGATTACCGGGTGGTTACCGCTGGAATAAATGGAGGCGCGGTCGGCGTAACACGACGCACGACGGTGCCGGAGCTTCAACCGCTCGTCAGGACAGTGGGATGGTCCGAGCACTAAAATGTCCGACGAACCGGTCGGGTCGGGGGTCTGACCGGTTCATCGGACGTAAGTCAGCATATCGTCTGTGTCTCCGCAGGTCGAGCGCGGGATCCGCAATTTTGTGACCTGTTTCTCACGGATTCCCGACTAATCCGACCTCTACGGCACCGTAACCCGCCGTGACGTCGTACGACCCGACTACACCGGGCTCGACGACCCGGCTCCTCGATGTTCCGTTCGATCTTGTGCCCAGAAGCCGGGCGCAACGTCATACGGAATCCGGGACCGCCGCGCACCCCTGCTGGCCGAGTAGCGACGACCGAGCGGAGCGAGGACGCCGCGTATCGAGGTCACCCACCACCGATCAGGCGCAAGCTGGATCCATGCTCACCGCAATCCTCTACGGCCTGATAACTGCGGTACCCATCGCGATCGGTGCTGCGATCGGTCTCCGCTGGGATCTACCGGCCCGCCTCTTGGCGACCCTAATGGCGTTCGGCGCGGGCACGATGATCGCCGCGGTCTCCACTGAGCTCTTCGAGCCGGCGTTCAAACAGGCCGGCATCGGCCTCGCCGGGGTGGCGCTGTTCCTCGGCACCGCGGTCTACGTGATCGCCGACCACGTCGTCGAGACCAAACTCGGCTCCCGCGCTATCGGCCCGGCACTGATGCTCGGCGTCTTCCTCGACGGCGTGCCCGAGAACAGCGCGCTGGGTGTCTCTCTCACCGCGGGCGGCTCGCTCGTGCTGGTGGTGGCGATCGCCGTCGGCAACGTTCCCGAGGCGGTCAGCGGGGCGTCGTTGATGAGACGCGAACACGACATGTCGCTGCGGTATGCGCTCGTGATGTGGGTGGCCACCGCGGCGATCCTCATCGCGGTGACGGTCGGCGGTTACGCAGTCTCCGACGCCATCTCGCCGACCGCGGTCAGCATCGTCCAGGCCTTCGCCGGCGGCGCGACCCTCGGTGTCCTCGCCAACGGCCTGATGCCCGAGGCCTACCGCGAGGGTGGCTGGTGGGTCGGGCTGGCCACCGCGGCCGGCTTCCTGCTCGCGTTCGTCCTGGGCTGAGGTGTCAGTGCGTCGGCGTCGCGTCCGGGTCGCTCGCCACGTGACCCTTCGCCAGGTCGTGCATCGCCCGGAACACCCGCTTCGACGCCTCGGCCCACGGCATGAGGATCGGGAACACATGGAACATCCCGGGCTCCTCCATCGCGCGCACGGGCACCTCGGAGTCCGCGAGCCGTTCCGCGAATTCCCGTATCCCGTCCCGGAACATCTCGTCGGCGCCCCAGCAGACGAAGGTCGGCGGGAACCATTCCGGATTCGGTTCGGCGTTGATCACCGACACCCGTGCGTCGTTGGGCTGCACTCCGTGCAGATACGGCGTCACCGGGATGTTCCACGGCAGCACGTCGTACTGGGCGTTCTCGGTGATCGACGGATGGTCGAGGTCGAGATCGATCTCGGGGGAGAAGAGCGCGAGCGCACCGGGTTTCGGCAACCCCTGCTCGTGCAGGTGCGCCACCAGCGACGCAGCGAGCCCACCACCGCCGGAGTCGCCCGCGACGATGATGTGTTCAGGGGTCACACCACGTCCCAGGAGTGCCTGGTAGACATCCGCTGCGTCGAGAACGCCAGCGGGAAAGGGAAATTCGGGCGCCATCCGGTAGTCGGCGATGAAGACCTCGAACCCGGTGATCCGCACCAGCGACGACGCGAACGCCGAGTACATGATCGGCGAAGTACCGATGTACCCGCCGCCGTGCAGGTACAGGATCGTCGCGCCGATCTCCTGCTTGTCCTCGTCCTCGTCGACGTAGGCGTCTGTCGACGCCTTCGCCCGGCACCACAGGCCGGGCACGCCACCGATGGTGTCGTCGGTGAGCTCGACGCCATCGGTCAGTTCGACGAACGGTGGCATCACGACGCGGCAGATGTCGTCGAGGATCTTCTCCATCGACCGGAACTCCTCGATCGGGAGCCCCATCGAGTAGCCCATGAACGCGCGGATCGACTGCCGGGTGACGGCCTGGCCGACGTTGTCGAGCAGCCCCGACGGCCCCGACCACGGCTTCTTGAACGGCACGCGCGCGAGTCCGCCGAGCATGCTCGACGCCAGTCCGACGACGGTCAGCGCCGTCAGGGGTCCCGACGCGGTCTCGACCTCGGGACGATCAGCCATCACCATGCCGCTCAGGGTAGCGAGGTGGGTCACCACCGGCTCCTGCACAACCACCGGACTGGGGTCCCGCGGGGCGGACGTGGCAGACTATCGCGGGTCCCGTAGTCCCCGAGAACCCCGTGAGGCGGCGATGGAGATTTCTGCCTTCCCGGCTCAGCGCGAGGTCGGGCGACCCGCCGTGCCGTTGGAATCGGCGCAGGTCACGTTGGGTGACGCCCTGGAGGCCAACCGCGCGCTGCAGAAGTCGGCGGCGGTCAAGCTGTTCGCGGCCAACAACTCGGCCCTCTACGTCACCTTGATGGAGCGCCACCTCGATTACGGCACAAAGATGTCGGAGGTCGAGCTGACGATGCGCCTCGAGCGCGACCTCGCCGAACTCGACCTCACCGAGGATCAGCCCACCGGCCTCGAGCTGGTCAAGCTGTGGGCCCGTCAGGGTTGGCTGCACCGCGTCACCGACACCACCGACCCCGACGCCCCCAACCTCTGCCACCTGACCAGCGAGGCCCGCTCGGTCCTGGACTTCATGCGCCGCCAGCGCCGCGAGGACTCCATCGCCACCGGCGGTTCGATCACCGGCATCGCCGCCGAACTCCGACGCGTCGCCGGGCAGGTCAGCAACGACCCCGAGACCATCCGCCTCGAGCTCGAGGCGCAGATGTCCGATCTCGACGCCGAGCTCGCCGATCTCGAAGCCGGCCGCCGCCCGCCGGTCGATCTGCGCGTCGCCGAGGACTCCGCCCGCGCCATCGGCTACCAGATGGAGCAGATCATCTCCGACATCGGCCAGTACGGCACGATGCTCGACCGCATCACCACCGCGCTGCTCGACGACCCGGGCGACTCCGACCTCGCCTACCGCGACCGTCAGCGCCAGCTCTTCGACGACTACGAGGCACTCCTGCAGTCGTCGCAGTCGGCGTCGTACCAGGCGTTCTCCCAGATGATCCAGGACCCGGAGCGCCGCGCCCGCCTCAAGGCCGACATCGACACCATCATCGAGAACTTCCCCGGCATGGACGCCGGGCTGCGGTCGGTGATGGACAACTTCTTCGGGTTGGTCACCCAGCAGATGGCCGAGGTCGGCCGCACCCGCCAGCGCTGTGCCCGTCGTATCCGACGCTTCGTCGCCTCCGGCACCCTCGAGCAGAGTCGCGGTCTGGCGCGTCAGCTCAACGACGCCCTCGCCACTGCCAACGACCTCCTCAAGTCCTCCCTCGCCGACCGTCGCCTCGGCTACGAGCTGCCGCTGGCCGCCCCGACCCTCAACTCGATCGGCCGCCTCGCCTTCGAGATCCGCGAACACGTCCCGCCCGCCCCGGCACTGCCCGCCGGCGGCGCCGATGCCGACCTCACTGCCTTCGCCTCGATGACCGGCCAGGTCGACACCGTCGAACTCACCGAGACCGTGAACAACGCCGTCGCCGCCGGTCCGGTCGCGCTCACCGACGTCATCGAAAGTCTCGACGAGGCGTACCTCGCCCACGTCATCGTGCTGTGGTCCTGGGCCCAAAAACAGGCCGCGGCAGGGGAGAAGGCGCCGATGACCACCGTGCGCTTCCGGTCCCTCCTCGGGGAAGACCACGCCATCGAAGTCCCCGACCTGACCTTCACCGAACCGATTCCGACTGCGGAGGTCGACGCCGAATGACATCTTTGCCCCCTGAGGTGCGAGCGCAGGCCAACCCCTCGCTCCCTGAGGTGCGAGCGGACGACTCTCCGTTCCCTGAGGTGCGAGCGGAGCGAGCCACGAAGGGCCCCGACCTCCCCGACGAGTTCGCCGGCTTCGACGATCTCCCCACCGTCGCGAACCGCGCCGCCTCTCACGCTCCGAGCGCACCCCGCTTCGACGGCGATGTCAGCGAGATGCCCGACCGCGCCTGCTGGGCGCTGCAGAACCTGCTGGCCCGCCGCTACGTCAGTGGCGACCGGCAGCCGCAGTTGTGGTCGTGGGTGTCCGAGTACCAGGACGTCTTGCGCGTCCGCTTGTCCGAGCTCGACCTCCGCCTGCGCCTCGTCGACGAACTGCAGGTCGCCTTCGTCGAGCAGGCCGGCTACGACTCCCGTTGGGGTCGACGCATTCTCAAGCGCGAGACGGTCCACACCTACGACGCGATCCTGGCGCTGCACCTCGCCAAGTACATCCGCGCCGCCCGCGATGAGGATGCGCTGATCACCCGCGAGGAGATCCACGAACTCTTCGCCGGCGTCACCAACACCATCGACCGCGACCTCGCGCTCTTCGACAAGCGCATCGAACGGGCCATCGACAAGATGGAAGAACTCGAGTTCCTGCGCAAGCAGCGCGACGACGCCGACACCTTCACCGTCAGCCCGGTCATCTCCGCGGTCATGACGGCGTCGGTGATCACCGATCTGCAGCGACAGTTCGAGCAATTCATCGGCTCCGGCGACACGGGGGAGGAGCCGCCCGAGGCTGCCGCCGACGAACCCGCCCGCCCCGACGACGCCGAGAACGCGTACGGCGACGACGAAGGAGACGACTGGTGAGCGTCGACCAGTACCACCTGTCCCGGTTGCAGCTGATCAACTGGGGCGTGTTCGACGGGTATCACTCGATCCCGTTCAGCTCCAACGGTTCTCTGATCACCGGGTCGTCGGGTTCGGGTAAGTCGTCGTTGCTCGACGCCATCTCGCTGGCGTTCCTGCCCGACCACCGCCGCAACTTCAACGCCTCGGGCGACGCCACCGCCGCCGGGTCGTCGAGCGGTAAGCGCACCGTCGGCAAGTACGTGCGCGGCGCGTGGGGTGAGCGGCGCGACGGCACCAACGCCCACCGCGAGATCATGTACCTGCGCGGCACCGGCCCGGCGTGGGCGGCCATCGCGGTCACCTACACCTCCACCTCCGGCACCGCCATCACCGGCCTGGTCCTCAAGTGGCTGGCCGCGGGCAAGATGACCGACGCGCACAGCTCGTACTTCATCTACGACGGCGACGCCGACATCGTCGAGGTCTGCAACGAGTGGGCCGCGGCCAACTACAACTCGGCCAAGTTCCGCGACCGCGGCTGGCGCGGCGGACCCGGCGAGGGCAAGTACCTCTCGACGCTGTACTCGCTCATCGGCATCCGCGGGTCCGACGCCGCGCAGCAGCTCCTCGGAAAGGCCAAGTCGCTCAAGAGCGTCGGCGGCCTCGCACAGTTCGTGCGGGAGTTCATGCTCGACGCCCCGACGTCCATCGTCGGCATCTCCGATGCGCTGGAGCAGATCGATCCGCTCGTCGAGGCCCGTGAACTGCTCGACGTCGCGCGCCGCAAGCGCACCATCCTCGGCAACATCGAGGAGGTCCACGAGCGGTACGCGAGCGAGTCGGCCACCTTCTCCGTCCTCGACACCATCGACAGCACCACGATCCGCAGCTATGTCAACAACCTGCGGATCCGCAACGCGCAGCCCGAGGTCGCCGACCTCGACGACCAGATCACCCGCCTCGACGGCGATCTCGCCGCGCTGACCACCCAGCACGACCAGCTGCGCCAGGACCACAGCCTGCTGCTGGCCCGTATCGCCACCTCCACCGGCGACCTCGCCCCGCTGCGTGAACAGCTCGGCGGTGCACAGAAACTCAGCACCGAGGTCACGGCCCGACGAAACGCCTACGAGGACAAGGTCTCCGCGCTCGGCTTTTCCCCGCCGACCAACGCCGAGGGCTTCTGGTCGCTGCGTGAGGAGCTGATCGAAGAGGCCACCAAGATCGACGGCCAGCTCGACGCCGGTCGCGCCCACTACGCCGAGGCGCTCGCCCGCGAGGTCGCCGCCCGCAGCCGCCGCGACACCGCGCAGGAAGAACTCGGCCGTGTCGAACAGGCCGGCTCCGCCCTGCCGCGCACCGAACACGAGATGCGTCGCGTCATCGCGCACGCGCTGCAGATCGACGAGTCTGAACTCAAGTACGTCGCCGAACTCGTCGAACTCGACCCCGACGAGGAACGCTGGCGCCTGGCCGTCGAGAAGGTCCTGCGCAACGCCGGCCTGCGGCTCCTCGTGCCGGACAAGCACTTCCGCTCCGCGCTGCGCTTCGTCAACTCGCACGACATGCGCGGCCGGATCCAGCTGCACCAGGCCGAGACCCGTCCGATGCCCGACGTCGAGCCGGGCACCCTCGCGTCCAAGCTGCGTCCCGTCGATCCCGGCCACCCGTGTGCCGCCGAGGGGATGACCATCCTCGCGCGCCTGGGTAACCACATGTGCGTCGACAATCCGGGCGAGTTCTCGCAGTACGCCAAGGCCGTCACCGACCAGGGTCTGCGAAAGGACTCGGCGAAGCTGGCCGTCAAGGACGACCGCCAGCAGTTGCGCCGGTCGCAGTACATCTTCGTCGGCGACGTCGAATCCAAGATCACCGCACTGCGCGACGAACTCGCCTACGAGGAGCGCGCTTTCGAGGATGCCCGCGAGGATTGCGCCGAGCTCGACCGCGAACGTTCCGCCAAGGAACGACGCCGCGACGCCTACCGCCGTGTGTGTGAGCAGTTCACGCAGTGGAACGAGATCGACGTCGATTCGGTCGACGATCGCGTCGACCAGCTCACCGACCAGTACGACCTCCTCATGGAAGAGCACCCCGACGTCGAGGCCTTGCAGCGTAAGGCCGAAGACCTCTGGGAGCAGGTCCGCAACGCGATCTCGCAGGCCGCGCTGGTCAAGGACAAGATCGCCCGCCAGGACGAGCGTCGTACCCAGTTGCTCGACCTCATCGACCGGTTGAAGCCCGAAGACGTTCCCGCACAGGCGGAGAAGACGCTCGACGGTTTCCGCGAGGACCTTTCGGCGACCCTCGACGTGCTCAACCCCGAGCCGTATCGCCAGGAGATCGTCAAGGCCGCCGGCCGCGAACGTGACCGCATGCGGTCCGATGCTCGACGCTCCCGCGACGAACTGGCCCGGATCCTCGACACCTATGACGAGGAATTCCCCGACGCCATCCCCAACGACAGCGACGACTTCGACGAACGCATCCACGACTACGTCGCCGTCTGCCGCCGCATCGACGAACGGGAGCTGCCGTCCGCCTATGAGCGGATGCGCCGCCTGATCACCGAGCAGGCACCGGGCGCGATCCTGGGTCTGCACATGGCTGCCGACGCCGAGGAACGACGGATCGTCGAGCAGATCGAGCGCGTCAACACTGGTCTCGGCGCGGTGGCGTTCAACCGCGGTACCCGCCTGCGGCTGGTCCCGGGCCGCAAGAAGCTCGCCGCGGTCGAGGAGCTGACCGAGAAGGCGCGCCAGATCTCTACGCGGGCAACGGCGGTCAGCTTCGGCGACGAGCAGGCTATCCTCGAGCAGTACTCCGACATCCTGCTGCTGCGCGAGCGCCTCGCCGGCAACACCCCGGAGGACCGTCAGTGGACGCGCGACGCCCTCGACGTGCGAAACCGCTTCGATTTCTACTGCGAGGAGCACGACGCCGAGTCCGGCGAAACCATCCGCACCTACTCCAACGCCGGCGACAACTCCGGTGGCGAGCAGGAAAAGCTGATGGCCTTCTGTCTCGCAGGCGCGCTGAGCTTTAACCTGGCCAGCCCGCACGGCAACGACAACAGGCCGATCTTCGCCCAGCTGATGCTCGACGAGGCGTTCTCCAAGTCCGACCCGCAGTTCGCACAGCAGGCGTTGAGTGCGTTCCGCAAGTTCGGGTTCCAGCTGATCATCGTGGCCACCGTGCAGAACACCAGCACGATCCAGCCATACGTGGACAACGTTGTGATGGTGTCGAAGGTCGAGGCCGGACCGGATCTGCGGCCGATCGCGACGGCTACGTCGACGACGATCAAGGCGTTCTCGGAGTTGCGGCGGTCGGGGAGTCAGTTGTCGGTATAGGTCCCCGATCGTCAACCGAACCTCCTTCTGGCGGTTGAGCAGTCGAATGGCGCGCCCTGCGCTGGTTCATCCTTCTATGCGCACACTCCTGCTGGTTGAGCCGGCGACGAGTGCTAGCGAGGAGGCGTGTCGAAGCCACCTGAAGAGGCTGGGGACAAACTACTCGAGGAGTTGGGGTCGACAGCGCGAATCAACCCCAATGCGTTGAAGGACCTCAAAGGGAGTCCACTCGACCAGGCTGAGTTGATCTCGTCCCGGCTGGGCGACGCCTTGACGGCCGCGATCGCCGGAATAGTCGAACACGCCAGGAAAGTCTCACTTTCTCAGTACGTGTTGGTCGGGCTCCGGCCTAGCGAGGTAGTGCCGGTTGACTACCACGAGCCGAACAAAGATGCACTGGAGGCCCCCTATACTCCAAACGGCTTCGAGCACGCAGAGCGAGATACTGCTCCACCGGTGAGTTGGGGGCGAGGGATCGAGTGCCACGATCGTGTCAATCAGCCGATCGGTTGAATAAGCCTGCGCTGACAATGATTAACCCCTCGTAGGCACTCAGTGTGCTGTCGACGCCTGTATCGGTGAGTTCCCTCGCGAATCCGTCCGGACAGTCGGTGGGAGCAACTAGTGTTCGACACGCAGACCCAATTCGGCTGCGCGCGACTCCGTAACGCCGACGGAGTGGCGGGCGACACGATGAGCGACTGTGAATCGAGCAGGTGCGATGTTGAGTGTCCTGAGTCGGTTAACCGGGGAAGGGCCCACGGAAGGGGTATATCAATGTCGAGTCTCGCCTGGCTGGACACTTCACCTGACGATGAACGACGCATGCGTGAGATCGTCAAGATGTTCAGTGACACCAGCACCCTCGACGATCTGGGCATCGGCCAGGTCCGCGATGGGCTCGCCGACCTTCTGTTTCCCGGAACCTCGACGGTCCACGCTCGGCCTCGCTACTTCCTGATCATCCCGTGGATCTTCGAACGAGCAGCGGCCAAGTACACAGGAACGATGGTCGTCTCGAAGGCCAACGACGAGGAACGCAAACTAATCGAGGTTCTGCGCTCGCCGTCACCAGTTCCCGGCATGATCGGCTCCCGCGCAGGTAAGGCCGTCCAGAACCTCCCGTCGAGCGTCTACTGGTCCGCCCTGCAGCGCTATCAGATCCTCACCGACGCAAAAGCCCTGCGCTGGGATATCGGTGTCCGCCCACCAGTCGACTTCCCCAAGTCACTCGCTGGTGGACTCGACCTCACCCACGACGAAGCCGAGTGGCTCCGTGAACGCATCATGCTCGCTGCCCCCGGCACCTACCTCGCGTACCTCCTGGCCAACGGACTCGAAACCAACCCCGACGACGCCGACCAATCCTGGCAGCACCCCGCTTTGGTCGCAGCGTCATCCGAGCTGAAGGACGCCGTGGAACACGCGCGCCTGTTTTCTCTCACCATCAACGGCGCAACACTCATCTACAACCTGCTGATCGCCGAACGCTTCGATGCCGGCAGAGAAGACGACGCAAAGTGGGCCGACCACTACACCGAACGCGTGACCGACTGGGCCGACGAGATCGAGCGCAACCGAACCGAACTGACTACCTGGGATCTCGACGACTTCTGGACCACTGTCCTCCTCGGCAGGAACGGCAACCCAGTCGCACCCGGCACGATGATCTTCATCAACGAGTGGATCAGCCAGGTGCGTCATCGCGATCCGCACTCCATGTTGAGCGATCCAGACATCCGTCGGATGATTGCCGAGCGCGAACGCAAGAACAAGGGCGAGCAGTCCCGCCTCAACAACGATCGCCAGATCAAGAACTGGGGCGGCTCGTCGGGATCAGCGCGTCTCAACTTTCGTTGGCAGATCGTCCAGACTCTGCTCGCCGACATCAAGGACGGACTTGCCGATGCTCCCGCCTGACAGCCGCACCACCCTGCTCAAACAACTCGCGCCGCCTCCGGGATTCGCGTTTGATCACCTCGTCGCCACTACCTTCACCCTCGACCTCGAGAGCGCGCTGCTCCCGTGCCTGGCGCTCGCCGGCAGCGCCAAGGTCGAATCCGCAGACAGCGTCGAAACCATCGCGGCAATCCGAGCGAGCATCGCCAGCATCGACATTTTCCACCAAACCGGACAGGTCGTCGTACCCAGAGACCGGGCGCGTCTGTTCTCGCTCCTCGAGAACTCGATCCACGGCATAACCCGCACCCGTGGCCTGTTCCACCCCAAAATCTGGCTCGGTGTCTATACCAACCACGACGGCGAACGACTCGTCCGACTGCTCGTGCTCAGCCGTAACCTCACCAGAGATCGATCGTGGGATGTCGCCCTCAATCTCGACGGCCGGATCACCACCCGTCCGTACGCGACCAACAAACCCCTCGCAGATTTACTGCGCTACTTGGCGTCCGCAGTCCCCATCAGCTTGAAGGCAGCACGCCGGAACCGACTGACGGAACTCTCCGAGACCATCCGATATGCCGAATGGGACTTTCCACCCGATGTGACCGACCTCGCCTTCCACGTATTCGGACTCCCGAGCCGCCCGCAACCGAAACCTGACTTCAGCGGCTATAAGCACCTGCTCGTCTCGCCATTCCTGCAAGACAATGGAATCGAACGCCTTGCGGCCACCTCGAAAAACGCCTTGTCGGTCGTGTCGAGGCAAGAATCGCTCGACGGCCTCACCGCAGAATGGGGCGACTGGATCGATCATCCCTACGTCTTGAGTCCCACGGCAGGCATTCCGGCAGACGACGAAGAACCAGCTGCCGGCGCAACGCTCTTCACCGGCTTGCACGCCAAGCTTTACGCCATCGAACGAGCGAGACTCGCACACGTGTTCATCGGCTCCGCCAACGCCACGCGCGCCGCCTTTGAAGACAACGTCGAGATCCTGGTTGAACTCACCGGCCGCACCAAGACCTATGGTGTCGACGCACTCTTGGGCACCGACGGATTCGGCTCGATTCTGGAAGCCGCGGAGATCAGCCCCGGCGCCGAGCGCGAGGACGATCCACAACTGGCGCTTGAGTCATACCTTCGCTCGGTGGCCGCTGTGCCTCTAACCGCGCACCTGTCACTCGACGATGACGATCACGCTCGTCTGGACATCAGCAGCACCGATCCGTGGCCCCACAACCCGCACGTCGCAAAGTCGTCGATTGCGCTCCTTACCGACCCATCCACCGAGACGACGGTGTCCACGGGGGCCCCGGTGAGCGTTGCGTACTCAGACCTGCACCTGAAGGACGTTACTGCGTTCGTCGTCCTCGCTGTAGAGGATGCTCAGGGTCGACGTAGCGCCACGGTTGTCAAAGCCGACCTGGTCGGAGACGTCTCCCGCCGGCTCGACGAGATCATCACTCATGAAATCAGCAGTCCCGAAGCATTTCGGCGCCTGCTCTCACTACTGCTCGCTTTCGGCAGTCCAGCCGGGGACGGCACCGACATCGACGGCGCGGGAGCCGGGCAGGGCGGCCGGTGGACGCAACTCGAACAGGGGCTGTTCGAGCAGATGCTGAAGGCATCGGTTGCTCGCCGCGAGATTCTGGACCAGCTCGCGGGAGTCGTCACGTCGATTATCTCCAAAGGCGACCCACACCAAGTACTTCCCGAAGGCTTCGAGCATCTGTGGTCGGCAATCGTCGCTGCGACTGAAATGGAAAGTGATGCCAGTGTCTGAATCCCGATTCTCGGCCGCACCGTATCTCGCTGAGCTGCGCCCATTTCAGCGGGCCAGCGTCGAGCAGGTGGTCGACGTGCTTTACCGCAGAAAGACGGGCACTCGATACCTCGTCGCCGATGAGACCGGCCTCGGCAAGAGTATGGTTGCTCGAGGCGTGATCGCTGCCGCCATCGACGATCTGCAAGGCAACGACGAGGTCGAGCGGATCGACATCGTCTACATCTGCTCCAACGCCGACGTGGCACGACAGAACGTCAAACGCCTCGACATCCTTGGCACCAAGGTCAACTTGTCGACACGACTGAGCATGCTCGCCACGGCAACCCATCAGCTCAACACGCCGGTGACCTCGGTCGGCAAACCCGTCAACCTTGTCTCCCTCACGCCGCGAACATCGTTCCCGGATAGGGGCTGGCGCACCGGCACTCGCGACGAACGATCGCTGCTGTTCCTGATCTTGCGAGACGAACTCGACCTTCGAGGAGCCCGCGCCACGGCCGCGTACCGCATCCTGCGCGGGACCATGGATTGGACGCGATTCAAAGAGCACACCCAATGGTTTGAGCGAACTCTGGACGACAACGCCTCGGCTGGTGCGCCGCCACTAGACCAAACAGTGGTGTCCAAGTTTCTCGAACTCGTCCGAATGCCCGACGGAAGCGGGTCCTCGGTCCTCGACCGATTCACCGATCTGCTCGACGGTACGGCCGGGTACACAGACGTCCCCGGCGGCTTCACTGCTGCTGCCGACATGGTGATTGCGCTACGACGAACGCTGGCGCGTGCTGGTGTCGAGGCACTCGAACCCGACCTAGTGATCCTCGACGAGTTCCAACGGTTTACCGACCTGCTCCAGGACGATCTTCCGGTCAGCGAGTTGGCACAGGAGATGTTCAACTACTCGACCGCGCGAGTGCTGCTGCTGTCCGCGACCCCGTATAAGCCCTTCGACATCGACGACCTCGCCGACGGAACCGACTCACCCAGTAAGTCGTCGGACGGTACGCACCGCGAGCAGTTCCTGGGCACACTGGACTTCCTGACCAAGGGACAGGCTGAGCCTCACGAAGGATCCCGCGGAATCGTTAAGTTGCTCAGTGAGTTTCGTGACGCCGTTACATGCGGTCAGGACCCAACAGAGCTTCGGGATCGGCTGCGCACCGAGCTGCTGAGGGTTATGTGCCGAACCGAGCGGCCGTCGACAGCGAAGTCATCGATGGTCAAGGAACGTCGAGTGCCCGCCTCGGCGGTCACCGCCGACGATGTCAGTCAGTTCATCAAGCTGACCGAACTTGCTCAGCACGTGGGCACGCGTCTTCCAATGGACGTGTGGAAGTCGGTACCGGCGCTGGTGCACTTCATGGATGCGTACCAGCTCGGACGATTCGTTGCACGAGACGCCGAGGCGCCCGAAGTGCAGCGGATGCTCCGCGGCCTGCGGCGCCTCGACCATCGGGCGATCGAGTCGTACGAGTCTCTACCGCAACAGAATCCACGCCTGCAGACCCTTATCGATCAGACCACCGGACTGAACTGGCAGCAGATGCTGTGGATGCCGCCGTCACAGCCGTACCTCAGGCCGGCCGGACCCTACGCGAGCTTCCAAGCACAAACGATGACGAAGAAGCTGGTCTTCTCTCAATGGTCGGCGACGCCCACCGCAGTGGCTTCGCTTCTCAGCCACGAGGCAAGCCGGCGCATTGCACGCAGCGAGACGGCCGAGCCAAGGAAGATCACCACGACCAACGAGAATGTCTCGCAACGACTCCAGTTCAGTCGAAGGGGCTCAGACCTCTCTGCGATGGCGTCGTTCATCGCCTTCTTCCCGCTACCCGGCCTCGCCGACCGGGCCGATCCGCTGGCGAGTGCCGGCCAGAACGGCGACGCGGCCGACCGTGAAAAAGCCGAGGCACAACTCGCCGAGCAGCTCGCGTCAGGTCTACCGACGGGCGCCCGCGAATCAACCGCCACCGAGAGCGCCTCAGTGTTGTGGCGATGGCCTCTTATGATCGCCGACGGTGTTCTCGATGAGGCACTGGCCGGCACGGCGGACGGGCTGATGCCCGCTGCGGCGATGGCAGGTCGCGTCCACGACCCCGACGATCCCGAGGCGCCCGAACACCAGGAGCAAACGTCGGCTCTGGAGGACTACGTGAAGCAGGCTGCCTCTGTGCGTCGCGGCGAGCGCCATGGAGACTTGACCACGATCCCGCCCGACCTCGCCCTTCGCACCGCGCAGCTGGCGATGCATTCGCCGGCGAACTGCGCGTGGCGTGCGCTCGGTCGGCTGTCCGTGAATACAAGCCAAGTGACCGTCGCCGGTAGATGGTGCGCTGCCGCAGTCTTAGCGTCCGGTCTGCGCACGCTATTCAACCGCTGGGAGTCGTCGCTCATCCTCGACGAGCTGTATCGCGACGACATTCCCTACTGGCAGAAAGTGTTGCGCTACTGCGCAGATGGCAATCTGCAGGCCGTGCTCGATGAGTACCTGTATCACCTCGCCGCTGTCGAGGGTGACAGTTCGATGACCGACGAGAAGCTGGCCCGGTTCGCGTTCCACGCCGCCCAGCCGCTCAAGCTCAGCACCGCAATCTACAAGGGCAAAGACCCACTGGGCGGGGCCGACATCGACTTTCGCTGCCGGTTCGCCATGCGCTACGGCGACTCCAAACAAGAAGACCAGTCGGTGCGCTCGACCGATATTCGTGAAGCCTTCAACTCGCCGTTCTGGCCGTTCGTGCTGGTGTCGACAAGTGTTGGGCAGGAGGGCATCGATTTCCATCCGTGGTGCCACAACCTCGTGCACTGGAACGTGCCGGGCAACCCGGTCGACTTCGAGCAGCGTGACGGGCGCGTGAACCGCTTCCGTGGACATGCGGTGCGAAGGAATATCGCGCAGAAGCATGGGTCAGAGATGCTGCGGTCGGTGAACCCGTGGCGCGAAGCATACGAGTTGGCCGGTGCCGATGCGCCACATCCCGACGTGCCGGGGTTGGCACCAGACTGGGTGTATCCGGGACCGCATAGGGTGTTTCGCGATGTGTTCCCCTATCAGCTGAGTACTGATGAAGCACGGATCGAACGCGTGAAGAAACGGGTTGCGTACTACCGGCTGGCGTTTGGGCAGGCACGGCAGGAAGACCTGATCTCGGTCGTCGCTGCTACTGGAGTGACGGCAGATGAAGCGACTGCTTGGCGGGTTGACCTGCGACCAGGCGCTGGACTGATCGACGACTAACGAGGAGTGCCCTTTCCAAAGCCGACGATGGGAATGGTGTGAGCAGCGGCCAAGTGTGCAAGCTCCGCGTGTGGAGCTGGCTGATTCAGGCGAGCGGCAAATAGCGGATTGGCGATCTCTACAGAATGACGTAGGAGGGATTCGAGGCCAGGGAGACCTTGTCGGCCGACACCCCGCTCGTGCCAGACAACCATCAAGTGCGGATAAGTGCGGTCGGGGGCCAGTTGTCGGTGTAGGGGAGTCGTGCCGAAGAAGTTGACACACGCTGAGTGGCGGGAACTCAGGGCAGAGTTGATCCCTCGCGTTGCCGACTGGATCTGTCGGTACGACGACGTGCTGACAGTTCGCGGACGCAAGTTCGCTGATCGCGCAATGGTGAAGGCGAACCTGGCTGGTGAAGTGGGAACGCGGACACTGTTCGAGCCCGTTCTGCTGGTGTCGCTCGCCGACCCTGCAGCGGAGATGAGCGAGTTGCTCGAGGTTTGCGACCGAATCCCGTTCACCGGGGACTAATTTCAGTGGGATTACGTCCGAGCAATCTACGCCGCAACATACCGCCACCAAGTGAAGCGCGGCGATGTGGATATCGCGGCTGGTGTGCTCCAGATGATCTCGTATCCAGAGAACGGCGAACAACCTGACGATCCGTTCGCGTCTCGACTGCCCGCGGTGGCGAACCGGGCGAATGGCTCTGTGCTCGGTCAGAGTGTGGCGTATCCGCGGCCGGCGACTACGAATCCGGCGCTTCAGCATCTCTTGGGTGCGGTGCGCGAGTGGAACATCATCTGGCTACGGGATCTCGGCGACGTGGACCCGAGCGCGGATCGACGCAGAACTTTCTGTAGCGGCTGAGGACGCCGCGGCATTTGTTGGACGCGTAGTGAGCGGTGATCGGGGCGTTAGCTGACTGCGGTTCGGCAGGCCAATCAGTTGTCGGGACGGGCCGGCGGTCGGTCTTCATCCGTTGTCGCGGGGTGTTTGTCTATGGCATCGACTATTGCGATGATCTCGGGATATTCCACCATCAACGGGTCGTATGCGCCGCCATGCCGATGTGCACGGACCAGGTAGAATGCCCAACCGCGAAGCAGATCCACTCCCGCCCACTCGGGAATCGTCCCCAGGCTCTCGAATTCGTGACGGAGCGGGGCGACGAGCTCGGCCAGTTTGTGTGGTCCGCCACCCAGCCGCTCGTATCCGTTGTAGGTATGTGCCCACTCGATGAGGAGTAGCTCGTAGTCTTTGGTCATCTCAGGTCGTAGGACTCCTGTCGGTTTCCAGAGGGTAGCGGCGCACCGCGAACGAGTTTTTGCGCGATCAGTGGATGGGGTCACCTTTGCCGACTTTTGACCATCGGCTGTTGCCCCGGGCTGCCCGACTACTCAGGCGGGCAACGAGCGAGCGCATCCTCTGCGGTGACTGACGTTGCAGGATCGCCTCAGGCTGTTGCCCTACCAGCTCGAGGATTCGGGTCCACGGCACAACCTTCCTGAAGGCGCCGCACTGCGAAGACGGATTCGAGCCTGCGTTCCGTATCGCGTTGACTCCATTCCGAAGTTGTATCTCGTCTTCACCCAATGCCTCAGCGAGCCACAAGAGTCCGGCAGCGCACCGGAACCGGTTGTAGAAACTCTTCGAACTCGTCGAGGGGTTTGCTCGGTTGTAGGCGCCAGGGCCGTTGTAGCCGTAAAGCCACCCCGCGAGGTGCTCCTGTTGCGAGGTGTACCACGCACGTCCGTTGCCGCCGGCCTCGAACGCATCCGTGATCGGTTGTGCGGTGGGCAGGCGGAGAACGATGTCCCTGAGGGCGAGAACTGAGATGTCGCCGTCGTTGATCACCGGCTTCGGTCTTTGCGACTTGGCCATCACGCCTCTGGTGCCACGCTCAGGTCGCCGTGCCCGTCGAGGTGCAAGGCTCCAGTGTTCAGCAGCCTCTTGATCGCCTGACCCAGCATATCCTGAGTGTCGGAACGCACACGGAGCCAGCCAAATACGGCTGCAGTCTGCTTGATGAGTGTGGTTTCGTCGATCGTGGTCGCATCGCGGACGACAAGCTTGAGCGCTAGCTCTAGTTCCTCCGGTGGAACCTGGGAAGCTTTGCGTTCGCCATACCCTTCCTCGGGTACTCGGACTTCGAGGGCTCCGGGATTGTCGACGCGGAGGAATCCGTGATTGTCGGGGCCCGCCGGGTGAGCCCGCTTCAATGCCTTGTCGATGGCGCTTCGCATCTGGTGTCCCACACGAGAAGCGCCCCACACGGTCTTGAACCGATCGTTCAGCAGGTCGCGGTGCACCGGTGCCTCAACACGGATCACGCCGTGGAAGAAGTCGGTCATGTCCTGAATGCCCTCGAGCGTCTTCGGATCTCGCGTTCGGGACGGTCGCACGGTGTACTCGACGTACGGGCGGGTCCAATCGCGTTCTGCGACCTCGGGCACCTCTGTGAACGAAGGGATACTGGTCTGAGTGTCGGAAAGAGCTTTGTGGGAGGTACTTCGACCGCCACTGCCGTTGATCGCGTCCTCGATCGCGAGACGGAGTCGCTCTTCCTGGGCGGCGCGATCCCGCCACCAGCTGAGTCCCCAGATCCGATGCATTCGCCAGCCGAGCCCCTCGAGGACCTGTTGTCGGAGACGATCGCGGTCTCGCGCCGTCTGTGCCGAGTGGTATGCAGCTCCGTCGCATTCGATTCCGAGCACGTACTCGCCAGGACGTTCCGGATGGCGAACTGCCATGTCGATTCGGTAGCCGGCGACCCCGACCTGGGGGACCGCGTCGTATCCCCACGACCGGATCTTCGCGAGGACCTGCTCTTCGAAGATGCTCTCCGGGCCGCCCTCACCGCTGCTGACATCGATTGCCAGCGCGGCGTGTCCGCGTGCCGCGAAGTCGAGGTACCGCTGAAGATGCAGAAGCGAGGGGTTGGAGGTCGGCGGCATCTGTCCTGCGGTGAAGGAGGAGACGATCTCGATGCGTTTCCGCGCGCGGGTGACGGCGACGTTCAGTCGGCGCCATCCTCCATCGCGGTTCAACGGGCCGAAGTTGGCTGTGAACTTGCCGACTTCGTCGGGTCCGTAGCCGATCGAGAACAGGATGATGTCGCGCTCGTCGCCCTGGACATTCTCGAGGCTCTTCACGAAGAAGCCGTCGAGGCGGTCATGGTCGGTGAGCAGCCCCTGAAGAGCGGGATTCTGTTCAGACTGAGCTTCGATCTCCTGGATGATCCTGTCCGCCTGGGTACCGGAGAACGTCACGACGCCCAACGACGCGGTGGGATGATTCGCGCGGAACCAGGCCACTCGTTCAACGATCTTGGCGGCTTCGATCGGGTTGTCCCGGCTGGAGCCTCGTTGGTAGACGCCATCGACGGGGATGTGGGCGACGCCGAGGTCGTCCGCCTCGAACACCGCTCCCGGGAATGTCATCAGATCGCCCTGATAGAAGCTGTGGTTCGAATACGCGATCAGGTCTTCGTGGCGACTTCGGTAGTGCCATTTCAGTGGAAGCGAATGTAGTCCGCCGGCGCCCTTCGCGAGGTCGAGAACCGACTTGAAGTCTGAAGCCTCGTTATCCTCATCGCCTTCATCACCGGCGACACTGAAGAAATCGGTCGGCGGCAGCTGCTTCTGGTCTCCCGCGACGATCAACTGGTCGCCGCGATAGACGCAGTTGAGTGCGTCCTGCGGCAGAACCTGCGAAGCCTCGTCGAAGATCACCACGTCGAAGCGGATGTCCGCCGGCAGGTACTGCGAGACTGAGAGCGGGCTCATCATGAAGCACGGCTTCAGCTGCTGAACAAGCGATGTGGTCTCGGCGAGAAGTTCTCGAACAGGCTTGTGGCGGGTCTTCTTTTCGCCCTCGCGTTTGATGATCTGGGCAGCACGGCCCGCCAGGCTGATGGGTGCGCGATCGTTGCACCGCCGTACCACCTTCGCCTTGGCATTGCGGACCAGAGCACGGTCGAGTTCCTGGAACTCGCGCACCAGATCGTCGCGTGATGCAGCTTTGTAATCCTCGAGACGCTTATCCGCCTCGCAGCGTGAGTCGACCCAGGCTTCGAGGATGACGTATTCGATGGCTGCCTCGATGTCTGCCTGAGTTCGTGGCGCGCGCTTCAGGGCTTCGATGATCGAATGCAGGTCCAGCGAATAGGCCCAGGTGAGTTCTCGGTGTGCGGTACACCAGTCTTCGATCTGCGACGATGCGGTCTCCTGCATATCCAGCATGAGCTCGATCTGTTCATCGATTCCTGAATCGCACTCGGCTCTCAGTTCATTCGCGCGTTCGGGAGTGAAGAGATCAAGGATCTCGTTGACCCGCGAAGCGTTGTCCTGCACCCGATCTGCCAAGTCGGCACGGGTTGCTGTGCTCTCCGCAAGTCGCTGTGCCAGGGCCCGGTCAATCTCACCCGGGTACAGCTGTTGTACGCGACGAGCGTTGTCGATTCCAGCTGCGAGTAGCTCGAAGTCAGTCTCATTGGTGAGGAGCGAACCGAACGATTTCGTGTCGGAGTCCGAGTGCGACTGATGACGATTCTCGAGGTCGAGGGTTTCTGTGACGTTTGCTACCAAATGGTCGCCCGCACTCACGGTGAGGTCCCGCTCGGCAACCGAGTTCAATTGAGCCAGTGCGTTGCTCACGGTGTCGGCGGTGCTTCTTGCGTCCGCCGCTGTGTTGGCAATGGCCTCAACAGGCGTGGTGTCGTCGACGATGGTTCCGAAATCGTCCGGAAGGTTCTGAACGACACTGCGTAGCGCACTGATCGTCGACTGGATGCGCTGGGCAAGCGGGATCAACCGAGGATCCGGGGTTGCGTTTGCGGACAGCTGTTGGGCGAGGGCCGCCGCGTCGGTATCCATCCCCGCGAGGTTCATCGCTTCGCGGGCGTTGTCGAGTGCTGCTCGGAGAGCGGGGAATTCGGTGCTCTGTCCTTGATAGCGGGAGCCGAGCTGTGCGGAGTGCATCGTTTCAGCCTTGCGGACCTCTGCGACGGCTTCCTGCCAGCTGGCTGCTTCGTCGAGCTGCGCTAGCACCTCCTTGTCACATCGTCCCGACACCGACACGGACCTGATCAGCTTTCGATCGCTCCGCGCAGCTCCCGAGAATCGCTTCAGTCCCTTGTGTGTCTCCCTGAATCGCACGACGAGGGAGGGAAGGTCGAGCTCAAGGACTGCCGGTGTGAAGACCTCGCGAAGCGCTTCCTCGCGTCGATTGGCGTGGTCGACGACGGCGTCCAGGACGTTCAGGCACTCGGCGACCCGGGCGATCACTGCGGAGTTGAGCCACTCGGGTTCGGGTCGGTGTGCCTCCGCGGCGAGCATGGCCAGGCGGGCAACATCGGACGCTCGCTCGATCGTGGAAGGCATCGTCTGCAGGCCGAGGACCTGTGCCAGGTCTGTCGCGTCCTGATTCAACGTCGTCAGGTACGACGCCATCGTGTCGAGCGTCGACACCAATTCGTTCAGCTGACCTGCCGTGGCAGTGCCGGCCACACGCGGGTGTTCAATACCCTGAGCCAGCACGTCCTTCAGGGCCGTCGGGACCTCTCGCCAGCAGCGGATACCAGCCGACTCCAGTGCCTGGACATGCCCGGCGATTGTCTTGAGACTGGCGTGCGCTTCACGAAGCCGTCCGTCCAGGGCGTCGAGATGATCGCAGTCAAACCACACCGGGACACCATTTGGGCGATCATCCAGCGCTCCGAGCAGATCCAGCCGCAGTTGAATGCCCTTGACGTCAGCAGCAATCGAAAGGTCGAGTTCGGCGTCGATCGCTGCGACCCGCTCGTGGACCAGCCGCGCGCTCTCGAACGCTCTCGTGGCGTAGCGGCCATACTCGCGGGCTTCCGCTGGACCGAGCTGGTCGCTCTTGAGGTCACGCCACAGGTAAGCATCTTCATCGGCGACCGCATCCCAGACCCGCCCGAGGGTGGAGGCGTGCTGACGGATCTCTGAAAGGTCTTCCTCCGATACCGACGCCCACCGACGGTGCGAGGGGACCGATGCATCGATACCGCGGTCGAGCTCACTCAGCCGGCCGAGGACGGTGAACAGGCTCCAACCCAGTTTGGGATCGACCTCGTTCATCGCCGACGCGAAGTCGGTGAGCTGCTGGCGATCGCGGGCAAGGTTCCGCTCGTCCTGGCCACTGAACGTCGAATCCAGCTGGACCCGTTTGCGCAGCGTCCTCGACAGCTCCGCAGCGACTTCCTTACGCGTCGCTGCGTGGCTGTGAAGTTCGAAGAGGAAGTGCTGGAGACCTTCCTTGGTCAAGCGGTCGCGAACCACGTCGAGCGCTGCCGCCTTCTCACTGACAAACAGCACTGTCTTACCGATCGCCATGAGCTCGGCGATCATGTTCGCGATCGTCTGACTCTTACCGGTTCCCGGTGGGCCGTCCATGACGAAGCTCCGGCCGTCTGCAGCACAAATGATGCATCGGCGCTGGCTCGAGTCGGCGTCAAGGATCGTGAACATCGCCTCCGGTGGCTTGAGTTCGTCAAGACCTTCCAGGGGCGGTTCGTCGAAGCCGTAGGCAGTAGCGGCCGGCGCGTCGGGACCCAGGGCTAGGAGCTGGACCATGTCATGGCCGGCGATGCGTTCAGCGTTCTCGAGGAGGTCCTGATACATCGCCTCCTTCTGGAATGTGAAGTTCGCGAGCACCATTCGCGAGTCGACGCGCCACTGACGATGCCCCGAGATCGCGGTCTCGAGTTCGGAACGGAATCGGTCGAACGAGACGTCATCGGGATCGATCGTCGGAAGCTCGACGCCGAACTCGTTCGACAGCTTCAGCTGAAGCACCGGGTTGACCGTGATGTCGTCGTCGGTCCGAGAGATCACATAGGGGGAGTCGGCGCCGGTCTTCTCGACTTGAACGGGGACCAGCAGTACGGGGCTGTCGATCTTGGCGGAGGTGTCGTTGGGGTCTGCCCAGTGCAACATCAGAACGCCGAGGTACAGCGTCCACACGCCTCTGTCGGCGAAGGCCTGGTTCGACTGCTGATCGATGCGGCGCAGTGACGATCGGAGCGTCTCGTCGGTCTTGTCCTTGACGTACAGAGCGCGGTCGGACCGCGAAGTTCCGGGTTCAGGTGCCGGCCGCACGGGGACAGAGGTCGACGCCAGCGTCCCGAGCGTCGTGAGCGGCGACGCGTGATCGAACTCGAGGGTGCCTGCCTTGAGGTGCTTGAAGTAGAGCAACCGCTGCCGCTTGTCCATGGCCAGGAGCTTGTCGCGCCACGCGGCCAGGGTGCTGTCAAGCTTGCGTTGGATCTCGGGAGTCAAACTCTCCGCGCCACTGGACTCGGTACCTGCGTTGTTGACGTCTACGGACATACTCACCCTCATCCTCGGCCAGCCCACACGCTGTCCCTACACTGCGCCGTGCACCCCGCTATGTGAGGTGCCATTAGGCAAGAGAATAGGGGGCAGTGCCGACAAGGTTGTTGGCTACCCTTCCGTTCGCAGAATCGGCGGAGAATGGGTCGTCCGACCACGGTGCTTTGGCGACTTGGTATCTGCATGTCGCGGTAGCCATGAATAGGCGAGATACCAGGTCTGTCCCGAGCGAACACGGAGTTCGCCGAAGAGGGAGTGACTCTTCGACTACGGCCGCCGGTGTTCACCAAGATTCATCTGATCGGATGAATTGCGCTGTTGCCAATTCATGCAAACGGGACTGAGAATGCTTTCGGTATTTCGTAAGGACGCGGATTGCGGATCTATTCACCATGTAGTCGATCCCACAGTCGTGCTCAGAAACGCGCGCCGAGGTCTGAAACGGCCGAGCATGTCCGGCGCGAGATTGATCTGGCGCAATCGCCGGGCGAACAGGCACACTCGACGCCCATGAATCCTGATCCTGCGCTGGCTCTCCCCGTTTCGGCACGTGCGCTACGCGTTTCGACCCTGAGGAGGGAACGGCTGCGCCTTGCGAAGTCAGATCCCTCGGTTGTGGAACTGAACCGGCTGATCTGGCGGATCTCACGACGTGAGGACAAGGAAGACCGACTGCTGTATCTTGATCCGACCTACGGCGGCGTTGACGCCGACGTCGTCGTATTGCTCAAGGCACCACAAGCCGATCCCTGCCGGGGCGCCGGAAGGCTGATCTCGCTCGACAATAACGACTCTACCGCCGAGACCCTCTTTGACCTTTTCAAAGAGCTATCGATCGACCGTACGCGGTGTGTGGCGTGGAACATCTGTCCGTTTCCACTCCGCGAATTCGATCCTGATGAGGGTGAACTCCGCAAGGGGAAAGAGGATTTCCGCAAGTTCCTGGGCCTTTTGAAACATCCCAAGACGGTCCTCGTCCTCGGGGCCGCCGTCGGTCGAGGTTGGCATGAGCACTCGTTTGGATCGATAGACCCAAACCTTCGGGTGGTGTGCGGGCCTTCGCCATCTCCTCCGGGTATCACGAAGGGTGACAACCTCGTGCTCCTCAGAGATGCGCTCCGCGACGCATTCGCGTGACTTGTCGCTGCGCTTGCGACTTACCCTCGTCAGGTGAACACCGCACCACTCGGACCGGAATCGGGAGGATCGTTCCGTCCGCCGCCGAGTTCGCCCGCTGTGCGGTCACGTATGAGCCGGCAGAAGTCCCGGGATACGGGTCCCGAAATCGCGGTACGTCGCGCACTTCATGCACGCGGGATTCGCTATCGCGTCGACGTCAAGCTGGAACCCGACATGCGTACGCGAGCGGATCTCGCATGGCGGGGACTGAAACTAGCCGTGTTCATCGACGGGTGCTTTTGGCATGGGTGCCCTGAACACGCGACACGACCGGCAGCCAACCGGGACTGGTGGGCGCAGAAGCTCGACGCGAACATCGCCCGCGACCGGCGAACAGACGACACCCTTCGCAACCGGGGTTGGGTCGTTCGCCGTTTCTGGGAGCATCAATCCCCGGAGGAGATCGCGGACGAGCTCGTCAAGGAGATCCGCGACATCAAAGCTTGACGGGACTCGCCGTGTCCTGTCGTCTGACCGGACCAATAGAGGAAACGCCAGTCGTAAGCGTGCCGAACTGTCGGTGCGATCGAGTAGAAAGCTGTCTTGGGACGGGCAAACGACGGTGCTTCGGGCATGTGACAAACGGGATTCGGTGATGGTGGAGACAGTGGATCAAGCCCTCGAGCTCGACCCAGATCAGCGACTTGTCGCGCAGTCGGCGAGCAGTGAGCGGCTGGTGGTGATCGCTGGGGCCGGCCAGGGAAAGACCGAGGTTGTGACGTCACGACTCAAGTTTCTGATCGAGGATGAGGGTCTATCCGCGTCCACGGAACTGCTGGTACTGAGCTTCTCTCGGGCTGCGGTGCACGCGGTCCGAACCAGACTGACCGATCGTGAGGTGGCCGAGGTCAACGTCCGGACCTTCGACTCGTACGCGTCACAGCTGCTGCTGGAGGCAGATGTGGAACCCGCACTCGGGTTCGAGGCACGGATTCGGCAGGCGACATCGCTCCTGCGGGAGGGAAACGATGATGTTGTGCAGCTCGTCGAGGATCTTCAGCATGTGATTGTCGACGAGGTCCAGGACCTGGTCGGCGACCGGGCCGAGTTCGTACTCGCAATTCTCGAGCGCCTCTCCAAGGAAGCCGGTTACACCGTACTCGGGGACCCGCTACAGGGAATTTACGACTTCGTCCTGGACGACTCGTCAAGCAGGATGACGTCATCGGAAGTGCTCGAGTGCCTTCTGTCCGATCACTCGGCCACCCGAACGACCTTGTCGAGGAACTATCGTGCCCGAGGCGATGACTGCAGACGGGTCGTCGATGTGGGCCGTCGACTCCGCGAAACCGTTGACCCCGTCGTAGCGTTAGACCAGCTTCGAGAGGTTCGAGACAAGCTCCCTCATATCGATCGGTGTGACGACTGGGGCTTCTTGGATCTCTACCCGGGGCGATCGGCGATCCTGTGCCGAAGTAACGCGGAGGTTCTTCGGATCTCGCGTCAGCTCGCGGACCTCGGTATCAGGCACGCAGTGCGTAGGCCGGCTCAAGCGTTTGGTGCTGCGAGGTGGATCGGTCCAATCCTCGCCGGGCTGGCCGGCCCGAATGTCGAGCGTCCTGTGGTGGAAGGACTACTCGCCGGGAAGTTTGGCGAGCAGGAGGCAGAGGATGCGTGGTACCTCCTCAAGGGGGCTGAAGGCGGGCGCGGACGCAGCCGCGACCAACTCAATCTGGATCGGATACGACGCCGAGTCGCTTCATCAACCGTGCCGTTGACCCTTACGCAGGGAGACGACGAAGTCGACGTCGTCATCTCGACGATTCATCGCGCGAAGGGGCTGGAATTTGACAACGTCTTCCTCGCGGCCTGGCGTGACCCCGCTGAGGACGACCCGGACCCGTGGGCACAGGTCCGACTTGAATACGTGGCTCTGACCCGGGCCCGCGATGCGATCGTCCTGGTGTCGACTCCACGCGCTCGACCCATCGTTGCCGAGCAACGATGGCTACCGGGCCGCCTCCAGGAACGGGTTGGCGCCCAGGGTAAGAGTCGCGTCAGGGCTCTTGAAATCGGCTACGACGATACATACACAGCACGGCCTGCCGAGGCGTCCGAGGATTCCGCGGCTTCTGTTCAGGCGGCGTTGGAATCGTTGACGACCGGGGTATCAGTGGCAGGGGTGCTGAATCTCACCCGCTCCGACATTCAATGTCCGATCTACGACCTCACTGTCGATGGGGTCTCGATCGGACGGACGACCGAAGCATTCGGAGAAGATTTTTCGAAGGCCTTCAAGGTTCGTCAAGGCGAATGGCCGGCAGAGCTGGTCGACATGGTGCTGGTATCAGTGGAAACCACTGGCGGGGACCCGAACATCGCTGAACACGCCGGGGTCGGTCCGGGAGGTTTTTGGCTGGTCCCCAGGGTGGCGGGTCTTGCAAGGCCGCTGTGGGACGTGATGGAGAAAGTGAGATGAGCGTGGACGAGAGCCTGGCGGAGAAGTATCGCTTCCGGGAGGAAATGGTCGAGGCCCTGGCGAAGGATCTGATTGGCCCAGGCGGCGGTGAGAACGAAGTCATCGGGGAGGAGCCACTCAGTCGCTACATCGTCGGTGCACTGTGGCCTCAGCCTGCAGACGAGGACGATGCCGAAGAGACCGCTCAACAGAAGGGCTCAGATCCGACGGGTGCAGAGGCGGACGCGGAGAGCGATGAGGGGAGCCCCGTTGCAGAAGCCCGCATGAGGTTCCCGTCGTCGGTCGGCATAACCTTCTCGGTGCGGGCTGCCGCCGATTTTGTGACGATCGAGCCCGCTGCCGCGAGTTACGTCCTTCTCACCGATAGCGAAGAGGCGTCGCTGGGTTGGCGGCGCATGCCGCTCGTTGGTGAACCGGTCGTTCAGAAGCTGAACCGACCGGGCGTGTATCGAGACGACGTCGCACCGGGATTGCAGCTGTATCGATATGTCCGGCCGGAGAAGGACGGTATCGTCACCATCACCGCGGCCCTGAAAAACACCCATGTTGCAGTGAAAGGTGATCTACGAGACGGGATCTCGTGGTTTCAGGTCGGAATCACCGCTCGAACACATCATCCGAACATCGTTGATCGCACCACCGCTCGCAACATCGGAAACGATCCCGATCTCGACACCGCCGCGCTGATGTACCGCCACGCGCATACGTTCGCCATCGGGCATGGCTGTGCTGCCGACTGGAACCTTGACGAGGTCGAGGATGGTGCGGTTTCCCAGGTATCGACCATCTTCATCCCGACGCACGAAGTGCATCGTGCAAAGCCCGGCGCACTTGAAGATGTCGATCTGCGGATGGCTTCTTTCGCCGATGGTCCGACAGACCGCATCATTGAGAGCCTCCGAGCGCTGACCGCGGAGTACCGCTCGTGGATCAGCACTCTGCAGGGAGATGTTGACTCTGGTAAGGCGTCGGTAGCGGACGATCTGAAACCGGTGGCTGCTGAGCACATCAAAGACATGTACCGTGCGACCGACCGTATAGATGCTGGCATCTCGTTGTTGGAGAAGGACCCGGACGCGCTTCGAGCATTTCGCTTGGCCAACCGCGCAATGCAGCTGCAGCGTGCGCGTCAGGAGTGGGTGCGAAGTGGAGCGAAAGGGCAAGTCGGGGATGGAAAGACGGCGAAGTGGCGCCCGTTCCAGATCGCCTATTTACTCCTGAATTTGCCGGGGATCACGGACCCGGGTCATGAAGATCGCGACGTCGCGGACCTGCTGTGGTTCCCCACCGGCGGCGGTAAGACCGAGGCATATCTGGGCCTGGTCGCCTATGTGATTCTCCTGCGACGCATCAGGAACTCCTCTGCGGAGGGCGTCGCAGTGATCATGCGATATACGCTTCGTCTCTTGACCATTCAGCAGTTCGAGCGAGCGTCGATGCTGATGTGTTCGCTGGAGACCGTGCGCAAAGACAACCCGGGACTGGGTTCCAAGCCCTTCTCCATAGGACTTTGGGTCGGGGCGGGTGCCACTCCGAACTCCAACCGTGAGTCCCGAACTTCTTTGAAGAAGTTGGCTCAAGGCCAGGAACTGCAAGAGAAGAATCCGGTCCAGCTCACCCAGTGTCCGTGGTGTGGGACGTTCATGGATCACACGAATTATTCGGTCCCGAAAGCACCGGTCGATCATACGAAGATCGCCTGTAATACACCCACGTGCGACTTCCGAAACGGATTGCCGGTGCACGTGGTCGACGAGGACGTGTACCGCGAGCGACCCGAGCTGGTACTCGGAACCGTCGACAAGTTTGCGATGATGGCGTGGAACGAGAACGTGGGCAAGCTCTTCGCCCGTGACGGAAAAGGCACTCCGCCAGAGCTTGTCATTCAGGACGAGTTGCATCTCATCTCCGGACCGCTGGGCTCCATGGTTGGTCTCTATGAGACTGCAGTTGACGCGGCGTGCACCGTCACTTCACTCAGCGACGACAGCAATCGCGCCCGCCCGAAGGTCATCGCCTCAACTGCGACCATTCGTCGGGCGGACAAGCAGATTCGTGCGGTCTTCGATCGAAAGGCCACTCTGTTCCCGCCACCGGGAATCGATCCGGACACATCCTTCTTTGCAGAGCCTTCGACGAAGGACGAACTGGGAACTCGCCGCTACGTCGGCGTGATGGCATCGGGTACCAGCCATGCGACCCTCCTCGTCCGTGTCTACGCGGCGCTTCTGCAGGCCGCCAAGGACATTGAAGGCGATGACAGCGCCCGCGACCCCTATTGGACCTTGCTGGGCTACTTCAACAGTTTGAGGGTATTGGGCAGTGCCAATCTCCAGGTGGAAGGTGACGTCCGGGAGCGCCTGGATCTCGTTGCAAAGCGCAACGGTACCGAGAAGCGTGAGCGACTGGTCATCAACGAGTTGACCAGTCGTGTGCCATCGTCGGAAATTCCGAATCGACTGAAGTCGTTGGAGCGCAAGCTTGGTGGCGACAATCAGCCGGACGACGTGGTGCTGGCAACGAACATGATCTCGGTCGGTGTCGACATCGACAGACTCGGTTTGATGACGGTTATGGGACAGCCTCAGGCGAGCGCTGAGTACATTCAGGCGACCAGCCGCGTGGGCCGTCAACATCCAGGTCTGGTGGTAACGATCTTCAACTCCGCCCGATCGCGAGATCGCTCCCACTACGAGAGTTTCCGCCCGTTCCATCAGGCGTTGTACCGCGCAGTAGAAGCCACCAGTGCGACACCGTTTGCTGCACGTGCTCGCGATCGAGGCTTACACGGCGTACTCATCGCGATGACTCGTCTGCTGAACCCGGACATGGCCTCGAATGAGTCCGCGTACCTGGCTCCCGACTATTGGGATGAGCTCAACGAGATCACCGCGCTGATCGAGAAGCGTGTTCGAGCGGTGGAACCCGGTGAGGCTGAAGCAACTAGCGAGGAACTCGAAACCCTCCTGGAGGTGTGGGCAGACGAAGCCGAGCGCCGAGAGAACATGAAGTACCAGAACAAGAATCTGGAGAATGCGCTCATGATTCGCCCGGAAGACGCCTTGGTCAACGATGACATCGAGTACTCGCAACGCGAGGTGCCCTGGCCGACCTTGCAGAGTATGCGTGACGTAGATGCCGAGAGTTCTCTATACCAGATCGCGATGAAGAGGAAGTCATGAGTACCGCAGACGCCAAGGCCCGCCGTAGCCAGCTGTTGAGCACCTACGGGATCGGTGGGCTCTTCCCCTCGGAGACATCGAGTTTCATGATCGTCGGGCTGGACTACTGGAACGAAGAGCGGGCACCCGAGATCGTCGAGCCGCGACTGGCTCGCACCCTGGGCGTGCGGGAGCTGAAGTCGCCGCCGGCCGGTGGAAAGCGCGATGTGCCTGTCGTGCGATTCCCGTATACCCAGATTTGCCCGGGCTGTCGAAGGATTGGCAGCACCAGTGAATTGGGCGGGGACTGGAACGCAGCACACTGCCGGTGTAAGGACGGGCGGTCCGGAGCAGCTCTCTCCCCGTTCAGGTTGATCACGGCCTGTACCCGAGGCCACATTGACGAGTTTCCCTTCTTCCAATGGCTACACCGCGACCACGGTGGTGCATCGGGGACAAAGCACGAGATGAAGATGAAGTCGCTCGGGCGTACCTCTTCGCTGGAAGACCTTGTCCTGGAGTGCAGCTGCGGCGTACCCGCGCGGTCATTGGACGGTGCTTCGAAGGCAACCGCGATGAAGGGGGTCAGCCGGTGCCGAGGTCTTCGACCGTGGCTCGGACTAGAGCACTCCGAACCGTGTTCCGAAACCCCGCGAGTCCTGCAACGAGGTGCCTCCAACGTTTGGTTCCCCGCGGTCATGTCGACGATCTCCATCCCGCCCTACTCAGAGGCCGTCGCCAAGTTCGTGAACAAGTACTGGGCTGTCCTGGAGGACCCGGCCGCTGTGACCGATGCACTTCTGGAAGGCCTTGCGAAACAGAGCCGTTTCACCAAGGAACAGATTGTCGCCGAGGTGGAACGGCGTCGTGGAGAATCACAAGGCGAAGCCAAGACCGAAGAGCAATTGCGCGAGCAGGAGTTCCGGGCCCTCATGGAGGGCCGCGCGGCGAGCAAAGACGAGTCGGACTTCGTCTGCGAGAAGACAGTGGTCAACGGGGACTTCCCAGCCGACGTGCCTGAGATCTTCACCGACTTGCGCAAGGTCACACGACTTCGTGAAGTCCGGGCTATTCACGGGTTCACACGACTGACAGGGGAAGTGACCCCAGACAACAAGTGCAGGCTCTCGATAGAGGAGAAGCACTGGTTGCCGGCGATCGAGGTGATCGGCGAAGGGATCTTCCTCGCTTTGGATCGAGACGCGCTCGACCAGTGGGCCACGACGCCGTTCGCACAGAAGCGCCGCCGCAGGCTCCAGGACGCGGCAAACAAGCAGGCGGAGGCCTTCGATCGGCAGCCTGCGACCGTGGACATTGTCAAGGTCGCGCTCCACACGTTCGCGCACGTTCTCATCGATCAGCTGTCCCTGGACGCCGGCTACCCGGCGTCATCCCTCCGGGAACGTCTGTACGTCGACGACCAGATGGCTGGACTCCTCATCTACACCGCGAGCTCGGACTCCGCGGGAAGCCTCGGCGGCGTCGCGTCGCAGGCTGATCCTGAGCAGTTCGCCCTCGCAGTCGAAGAGGGGCTCACACGTCTGTCCTGGTGTTCGGCAGACCCTGTGTGCATCGAGTCAACAGCGTCCGGCACAGATGCGATGAACCTGGCTGCATGTCATGCCTGTGTACTGGCGCCGGAAACGTCGTGCGAGCTGAACAACACCCTCCTCGACCGCGCGCTGTTGTTCGGCACCCACGAGCCGGGGGAGGAAGACGCGGGTCTCTTCAGCGACTATCTCGCCAATAAATAGGCTGGACCGAGATCGATTCGAGGAGGCAGGTCAGTGGCTGACATCGCCGCAGGTGAACGCGTCATCATTCGAGACGAGGAGTGGCTGGTTCGCGCGGTCCGGTCAACCGAGTACGACGGGACGCGCATCGAGGTCACCGGGGTCAGCGAGCTCGTACGTGATCAGGATGCGGTGTTCTTCGACCATCCGGACCTCGATCGGATCGACCGATTGGATCCTCGGGACGGCCGCCTTGTCGTCGACACCTCACCTGAATTTAGGCGGACCCGCCTCTGGCTGGAGTCGGTACGCCGAGGTAGCCCGGTCCCAGCCTCGGACACACGCATCACCGTCGGACACCATGCCCTTCTCGACCGGATGGACTACCAGCTCAGACCCGCCGCACAGGCACTACAGAACCTCCGCCCCCGGATCCTCATCGGAGACGCGGTCGGGCTCGGCAAGACGCTCGAAATCGGGATCCTGCTCTCGGAGCTGATCCGTCGCGGACGCGGTGAACGTATTCTCGTCGTCACGCCGCGAGCTGTACTCGAACAGTTCCAGCAAGAATTGTGGACACGGTTCGCCATCCCTCTGGTCCGCCTCGATTCGACCGGCATCCAGAAGGTCAAGCAGACCTTGCCGAGCTCACGAAACCCGTTCAGCTTTTACAAACGGGTCATCGTCTCTATCGACACCCTCAAGAATCCCGCTCGCTACAAGCACCACCTCAAGAGCCAACGGTGGGACGCCGTGGTTATCGATGAGTGCCACAACCTCATCAACCGCGGTACGCAAAACAACGAGCTGGCCAGACTTCTTGCGGCACAGAGTGATGCCTTGATACTGGCGAGTGCCACACCACACAACGGCAAGCAAGAGTCCTTCGCCGAGCTGATCAACATGCTCGACCCGACCGCCATCGCGGACCCCAAGGACTACCGGGCGAAAGACATCGAGCACCTTTACGTTCGCCGCCACCGCAACTCGCCGGACGTGAAGCTCGACGTCGCCCATAGATGGAAAGAACGGCGCAAACCCAACATTCTGCCGGTCGACCCCACCGACGCAGAACGCGCTGTTCTTCGGGAGCTGGAGGACGTGTGGCTGCATCCCACCGGCACACCGGTCTTCGACGGCAAGGGCCGTCGGCTCTTCCCGTGGACCCTGTACAAAGCGTTCCTGTCGTCGCCACGCGCTCTGCGCGCCAGCCTCGCACGGCGGCTCAACAACATCGGAGACGAGGACAACGCAGAGTCGAAGGCGCTGACTCGCCTCGACGAATTGGCGGAGGCCGCCGAGCGCACCACACCATCCAAACTCACAGAACTCGTGAAGTACCTGGGCTCCATCGGGGTATCGAAGGGTTCCGACACCCGCGTGGTGATCTTCTCCGAGCGCATCGACACCCTCGACTGGCTCAGCGACGAACTCCGAAAGAAGCTTAAGTTCAGCGCGAAGCCCCAGAACGGACTACTGCCCGTAGAAGTACTCCACGCCGGCCTGTCCGACGAAAAGATCCAGGCAGTTGTGGAGGGTTTCGGTCAAAGCAACTCGCCGATCCGAGTACTGATCGCCTCCGACATGGCATCGGAAGGGCTCAATCTCCACAAGGAGTGTCACCGCCTGGTGCACTTCGACCTCCCGTGGTCGTTCATCCGCATCCAACAGCGCAACGGACGCATCGACCGCTACGGTCAGCTCCGCCCGCCGCAGATCACGGCACTGGCTCTCACCTCCGGCGGCGAGGTGACCGACGACCTCAACGTCGTCACTAAGTTGTTGAAGAAAGAAGATGAGGCCAACCGGGCGCTGGGCGACGCCGAGGTCCTCCTCGACGTGCACGACGCGAAGATCGAGGAAGAGACGGTGATGGAGGCGATCCGTACCGGCCGCGATCTCGACGAGATCGTCCCCGAAGCGACACCGCAAGCACTGAATCCGTTCGCGCAACTGATAGTTCAGGGTGGTACGCACGACGCTGATCCGGCGCCGGAAACCGCAACGCGGATCTCCTTCTTCGATGATGACGACAACTACCTCACCGACGAGCTGACCGACATCGCAGCCGACAACCGCGCATCCGACCTCGACATACACCGCGAAGCCGACAACGACCTGATTGCTTTCAACCCGCCGGCCGACCTGATCACGAGGTTCCGAGACCTACCGCCGGACTACCGTCAGGAACAACAGATCGAGCAGCGACTCCGTCTCACCGGCAGTTCCGACTACGCCCAGAAACGGCTTGTCCGTGCGCAGAAGTCACAGGACAGTGCGTGGCCAGACGTCCACTTTCTCGCACCTATTCACCCTGTACTCGAGTGGGCGGGGGATCGTGCGGTGGGTCGCTTCGGCCGCAATGAGATCCCTGTGGTGGCAGGCGAAGTCGACCAGCCCTACTTTCTCACGCAGGCAGTGTGGTCCAACGAAAACGGCGCCCCGGCGATCGCCCATTGGGGTGCGGTGACCGGGCTACCCGATGAACCGGATGTTGATGACTTCGACACCGTCGTCGCAAGATCAGGTTTGCAGGAGGGCACGAGCAACCCCGGGATCGCCGATCACGAAATCGCCGACCTCCAGCGGTATGTCGCTGATGCAGTAGACGCCGCGTTGCACCACATTCGAACCCGTCGAGACGACTTCGAACTCGAGCTTCTCGACCGCGTGGACCGATACCGCAATAGCCTGAAAGCGTGGGAACAGACTGCCCTTACGGTGGTCAGCTCATCGGGCAGCCGAACAAACACGCGGCTCGACGTGGAGCAGATCGCCGACAGCTGTCGTTCCATCATCGACTCCTTGGCAGCGTCCGGCGATCCTTACGTTCGCGTGATCGGCGTCATCGTTCCGAAGACGAACGGATAGAGCAGTGTTTGATTCGATTCACAATGTCAACGACTTTCTCTCCGAGCACTGGCTCGCCGAGGTCTTTCCCACCCGCCTGAAGGTGCTCACCCGGGATTGGAAGGAACGTGGCGAGCGTGGCAAGGCGACCCCGCTACGCGGCCTGACGACTCTGGCCACCTCCTACCTAAGGGATATGGGCGACCTGCCAGAGCAGACCGCGCCCACGTTCACTGAGCGCGCCCGCGAGCTTCACGCGGGGTTGCTCGATGCCGTTGGATTGACGGCGCACTCGAGCCTGCTTCGAACGCGCCAGGCGGACACCGAAATCGATGTGCCTCTTTCCGGGCGCTACCCGAGCGCTGCCGGGTCCGACGTCCTCCACATCCTGCAGGCCGTCCCCGTGCAGGGAGTCGATGCACTGATGGGGGGCGACGTGGAGCTTATCGAGCCCGTCGCCCTTCACGTCACCAGCGAGAAAACCGAGTACATCCATTGCGTCACCGAGGCCATCACTCAGATCTTCGTCTCCGACGATGCACCCCGTTACCTCTTGGTCGTGGCCGGTGGCGTCGCGCTGCTGACAGATGTTGCTCGATGGGCCGAGGGGCGGTACCTGGCCTTTGATGTCGCGACAGCGCTGGACAGGCGCGACGACAAGGCCACCGGCGAACTGGCATTCCACGCCGGCTTGTGGTCAGCGGACGCGCTGTTGCCTGACGAGGATGGGAAGGCTGCCCTCGATCGGTATACCGAGGACTCGGAGAAGCACGCCGTCGGCGTGAGTGAAGACCTCCGCGAGGGTTTGCGAATCTCCATCGAGAAGATCGCCAACGAGGTTCTGGCGCGCCGTCGCGCGGCAGGACTGCCTGTCGAGGGGATTCCGGAGCTTCCGCGCGACCTCACCACGCAGTCACTCCGATTTCTTTACCGGATACTGTTCCTGCTCTTCGCCGAGGCCCGACCCGAACTCGGGGTCCTACCCGTGGGAACGCCAGAGTACGAGTCGGGCTATGGACTCGATCGGCTCAGGGAACTCGTCCAGGTTCCGCTGACCGGGCGCTCCGCGCATGGACATCACCTTCACGATTCGCTCGACAAGCTGTTCCGCCTGGTGAACACCGGACACAACTCCGGCCGGAGGGATATCGATGGGCTGGTGTTCGAGCCGCTTCGGTCAGATCTGTTCGATCCTGCGAAGACCCCCTATATCGACGGCGATGACATGCGGATCAGCAATCGAGTCCTTCAGGAGGTGCTGAACCTTCTCCTGCTGTCGAAGCCGTCGAAGAACAAGAACAAGCAGCGCGGGTATATCTCGTATGCCCAGCTCGGTATCAACCAGCTGGGCGCCGTCTACGAGGGCTTGATGTCGTACACCGGACTCATCGCCACCGACGACATGGTCGAGGTTGCCAAGGACGGCAACGCCGACAAGGGCTCCTGGCTCGTCCCATCCGCCAAGTCGGGTGACTACGACGAGAAAGACATCGTCTGGCGCGAGGATCGTCTCACCGGACGCAAGGACATCGTCCGGCACACCAAGGGCAACTTCGTGTTCCGTCTGTCTGGACGGGACCGTCAACGGAGCGCTTCCTACTACACGCCCGAAGTGCTCACCAAGTGCGTGGTGAAACACTCGCTCGCAGAGCTGATCACCGAGGCCACGACGGCACGAGACATACTTGAGTACCGCATCTGCGAACCCGCGCTGGGTAGCGGCGCCTTCCTGAACGAGGCAATCAACCAGCTGGCCGCCGAGTACCTGAGGCGCCGGCAAGACGAGCTACAACAGCCGATCAAGCCCGAGGACTACACCACAGAATTGCAGAAAGTGAAGGCCTACCTGGCACTTCACCGAGCCTACGGTGTCGACCTCAACTCGACGGCGGTCGAGCTGGCAGAGGTGTCCTTGTGGCTCAACGTGATGCACCAAGGGCTCCAGGCCCCGTGGTTCGGTCTGCATCTGCGACGAGGAAACTCACTGATCGGGGCTCGACGGGCAACCTACGATCTGACCGCGCTCGGACGCGCGAAGAAGAGTTGGTTGAAGACACCGGCCACCGAAAGACCACTCTCGGAGGGCGCAATCGGGGAAGGCGAGATTCACCATTTCATCCTCCCAGCCGAAGGATGGGCCGCGGTCGCCGACACCAAGCAAGCAAAGGAACTCGCGCCGGAACCTGCTGCAACACTGAGGGAGTGGCGCAAGAACGTCACAAAGAAGCCCGGCAAAGTTCAGGTCGAACGATTGAAAGCTCTCGCGACGCGCGTAGAGCGGATGTGGGCGCTGGCCCAACGCCGCCTCGAGATCAGCGAACAGCAGATCTCCCGTCAGATCGACGTCTGGGGTGCCGACCTACCCGTGGTCGAAGATGCAGTGGACCGCGCTCGTGTCGAGCAGGAACTCCACGACCCCGAGCGACCCTACGCACGCCTTCATTTGGCAATGGACGCCTGGTGTGCACTCTGGTTCTGGCCTTTGGCCGACTCGCACGCTGTTGGCGAGCCGGGAACGCAACCGCCGAATCTTGACGAATGGATCGTCACGCTCGAAGAGCTCCTGGGCGCGGCGGGAATCAAGAAGGTCGACAAGAACCAGTCCTCGTTCCACGACCTTGCCGAGGAGTTCGATGAACTGAGTCAGATCGAGGACGACGACCGCCAATTCTCGGGGATGCGGTCGATCCCCGACCTCCTCCTGCGTCACCCATGGCTCGGGACCGCGCGTGCGATCGCACAGGAGCAAGGTTTCTTCCACTGGGAGTTGGACTTCGCGCAGGTTTTCCAACGGGGCGGCTTTGATCTGCAGGTTGGGAATCCGCCGTGGGTCCGACCTACATGGCAGGACGACGTCACTCTTGCCGAGCACGACCCCTACTTCATCCTCCAGGAAAAGATTCCCGAGAAAGCTTTCAAAGCCCGCCGCGCTGCTCAACTCGAGGACGAAGACCTTCGGGGCGACTATCTCGACGACCTCACCGCTTGGTCCGGTACCGCTGCTGTGCTCGGATCTGGAATCGAACATTCGGTACTCAGTGGGGTGCAGACAAACCTTTACACGAACTTCATGGAGCGGACCTGGCGAAGTATGTCAGCGCAGGGCATCTGCGGCCTCCTACACCCGGAGAGCCACTTCACCGATCCAAAGGCTGGCCCCCTACGTGCTGAGGCGTACGGACGACTTCGACGCCACTGGCAGTTCATCAACGAACTGCAGATGTTCGAAGAGATACATCACATGACGCTCTTTGGAGTCCATGTCTACGGCGAGCCAGGTTCTATCAGTTTCTTACAATGCTCAGGGTTGATGCAGCCTGAAACGATCGATCGCTCAGTATCCTCAAGCGTACTCGGAGAGGAGCCGGCGATTCAGAACCCTTGGGGTGGCTGGGATTTGCGACCGCATGCAAAGCGGGTCGTTACGATTGACGCCACCGTATTATCTACGTGGGTCCAACTATTCGATTCGCCGGGGACGCGACAGGACGAGGCAAGACTAGTTCGGCCGCTGTCAGAAGGACACCTTGAAGTCCTAGAGGCACTGGCCTCGGCGAGTACTCGACTATCGGACGTGGGATACAGGTGGTCGAGCATGTTCCACGAAAAGGGTGCGAAGCAGGAGGGCCTGATCGAGTGGTCGACGGGGATCCCCAGGTCCTGGGACGAGGTAATCCTTCAAGGCCCACACTTCACCGTCGCAAATCCGTTCGCACGACAGGCAAATGAGGGGTGCAAGAACAGCAGCGATTACACCACCTGGGAGCTCGAGGTCCTTCCTGAATCGGTGATCCCGCGGACCAACTACCAGCGCGCGTGCGACCGCGACACCTACGACGCCGGAATACCCATGTGGGGCGACCGGCTGGCGACCGACTACTGGCGGGTGGCGTGGAGGCGCATGACGCAGCCAGGGCTTGAGCGATCCCTTCACGCAGCGCTAATACCTCCGGGGGTAGCGCATGTACACACGGTCAACTCGTTGGCCGTGTGTACATGCGCGAACACATGTAAACAACTCGGGGATAGCGATGGGCGTGCTGATGTGAGGCGAACATCACTCGTAGGCGGACTCTGGGCATCACTACCTTTCGATTATCTGGTCAAGGTAAGCGGCAAGTCCGATGTTCAGGCGGAGCTCATCGATCGTTTCCCCGCGCCTCTGGATCATCCAGCGGCGAGAATGCTGTTGCTACGCACACTCAGGCTCAATTGCCTCACGCGGGACTATGCATCGTTATGGGATGCTCTCTACGACAGTAGCTTTGGGCATGACAACTGGACCGCACCGTTTGGGTCGCTCATCGACGACCTCGCTGTCACGGAACCGGCATGGTCGATGAAGACCCCGCTGCGCACTGACTTCGAACGTCGTGCGGCGCTGGTCGAGATCGATGCCCTCGCGGCCTTGATGCTGGGTCTGACCGCCGAACACCTGGCCCTGATGTTCCGCGCCCAGTTCCCCGTACTTCGCAAGTACGAGTACGCAATGTACTTCGATGCCAATGGTCGCAAGATCGCCAAGGACCACCAGACGCATGGAGTCAGGCAGCAAAAGGATGACTACAAGCTGTTACAGGCATGGATGAATGGTGAGGACTGCGGCGATCTGCTCGATCGGTACACGCCGTTTGGTCCGGATGAGAACCATGACCAGCCATGGTTCTACAAGCCAGATCGAGAGGCGGAGATGCGCGCCGCCTACGCCGAATTCGAGCGGCGATTGGCCGACGGATGACGGCACCGCAGCCGGCCATCCCGTCTTTGCTGGCATCCGAGACACGAGAGTCGATCGTTGAGTACCTGTCGACGACCTTTGCGTTGTCGGACCCTGAAGCGCAACACGCATTGCGGGAGTTCCTCAGTGGCCCCGACGCCGGGATCTTCCGGGGACCGTATCTGAAGATCCGGACTCCGTACCAGCCGGTAGGGGACGGTTGGGTGTCACCGCTGGAGTGGATGCCGCCGGGGTTCCGTCCCTTCCGACATCAGGCTGAGGCGTTCACGCGTCTCTCCACGAATGGTCGGTCCTCGAAGCCGACCATCGTCACCACGGGCACCGGCTCGGGAAAAACCGAATCATTCCTTGTCCCACTCCTCGATCACGCTCAGCGCGCCGCAGCGAGGGGAGAGGACGGGATCAAGGCGATCATCCTGTACCCGATGAACGCCCTCGTCACCGACCAAGCGCGCCGTCTTGCCCAGTACATTCATGGCGATCCCCGGCTCCACGGAGTG
This sequence comes from Gordonia metallireducens, assembly GCF_021245825.1. Lineage (NCBI taxonomy): Bacteria > Bacillati > Actinomycetota > Actinomycetes > Mycobacteriales > Gordoniaceae > Gordonia > Gordonia metallireducens. Next base: position 168,971 of record NZ_JAJQJP010000002.1, read on the forward strand.
ACCGCCGGGGTATATATCGGCGGCAACGGCAAGCGGAAGCATCCGAGTCGGTACGCCTTGGTCGACCACCGAGAGACCCTGAGGGAAAACCCGCCGGATATCTTGCTCACCAATTACCGCATGCTCGACCTTCTGCTGCTTCGGAAGGCGGACGCCGCGTTGTGGTCCGGCGCCGCAACATCATTGCAGTATCTGGTGCTCGATGAGTTCCATACTTACGACGGCGCTCAAGGCACCGACGTCGCAATGCTGATCCGCCGACTGGGTGCCAAGATCGGGGTCGCCGGCAGCGAAGGGCCTCTGGGGCGCTTGACTCCGGTCGCCACGTCGGCGACGCTCGGAAGTGGCAGTCGTACCGACGATCTCCGAGAGTTCGCCGAAAAGGTCTTCGGCACTTCGTTCGAGCCTGATTCCGTTGTCGGTGAGACCTCCCTCCTGGCCACCGACATCGTCCCTGATGTCGACTTCGCTCTCGAAATCCCAGATGTGGCACAGATCCTCAGCGCTCAACGTCCGGTGAGTCATGACCCCTCCAGCTGGGTTCCGTTGGCGCGCGCAATACTGGGCCGGTCCGGCAATTCCGATGCCGACCTCACCGATCCCGCCCACATCGGGAAACTACTGAAGCGGCACTTCCTGACCAAAGTCGTCATCGATGTGCTGCGGGACGATCCAAAATCCGTGGCCGATGCCGTGATCGGCGTCGCAGAAGCCGGCATCCTGCCCTGGGGGGTGCACAACGCCCAACACCCGCAGCAGGTCCAAGAAGCGCTTCTTCGGTTCCTCGCGCTCATGTCCATCGCCAGGGTTCGTGACACCACGGGCGCGCTGCGGCCACTGGTCACCATTCAAGTTCAGACGTGGGTCCGTGAGATCACCCGCATGCTACGGGCGGTGACCGTCGAACCCGAGTTTCGATGGTGGCACGACGGACCGAGGGAAGGGCAGCGATACCTCCCGGCGATCTACTGCCGGGTGTGCGGTCGAGCCGGATGGATGGCAGCCACAACCGAACTGGGCGACAGCCTCGCGGGAGACCCCACCGTCGTCTGGCGAAACAGCGCTCGACGAAAGACCCGGGCCCGCACGCGCACGCTCCTGGCCGCCGACCCCACCGAGACCGGGATCGGGTACCTCGACGCCGAAACCCTCGAACTCCACGGCCAACCGGGCTCCCACACCATCCCCGTCCACGTGTCGTCGTCGGACGAGGACGCAGCCAGTGAGACCTGCCCATCATGTGCCGCCCGAAACTCCATCCGCTACATGGGTTCCAGCGTCGCGACACTACTCAGTGTCGGACTGACGGCCGAGTTCGGTTCAGAAGTCCTGCCCGAGGACGAGAAGAAGACCCTGGTCTTCACAGATTCGGTGCAGGACGCGGCACACCGTGCGGCGTTTATCGAAGGCCGTGCCTTCGCATTCAACTTTCGATCCGCACTGCATCGTGTTGCGGGGGAGCGGACGACACTCGCGAAGGCAGGCGAGGCACTGAGCGCCACGGCGTCGACGAGCGACCTGTATTCGATTACACCCCCCGACTTCACACGACGCGCAACCACCGACCCTGACTGGCTCGATCACGACGACGGAACACTACGCGCTCTTCTCGCCACCCGCCTCGCATTCCAGGCAGGTCTGGAGGTCGGACTCAACTCCCGAACGGGCCGCACACTCGAGCTGACATCCGCGTTGGCGATCGATATCGACCTAGACCTGGACGTCCTCGCTCACCACGCTCGCGAAATCCACCAGAACCTGCCGCAACTCAGCATGGACGAAGCCCGCGACGTCACGGTCTACCGCCCCTGGCTGCTGGGACTGTTGGATCACCTGCGTGCCGGGGGCGGAATCGTGTATCCGTGGCTGCGCATCTATATCTCCACCGAAGGCAAACGGTGGTCGATTTGGCTGGGTGGCCCAGACGGAGCGCCGAGGTTTCCCCCCGGTCGGCCGGCACCCTCCTTCTACACAACCGGGCCGGCCTCCAACACCGACTTCCAGTCACTGAGTCCGAAGGGCGAATCCTGGCTCACCGACTGGACCAAACGCTGTCTGGGAGTGACCACAGCCGAGGCGAAGACGCTCCTCTTGGAGACGGTCGCCCGCCTTGCCGGCCAGGATGGCCCGCTGATTGTCCGCGCGGGCGAAAAGGGCTCCAGCATATACGGTCTGGCAGCCGAGCGAGTGATCCTGGATACCGAGGACATCGCACGTCTTGAGTGCCCAACCTGCCACCACGTCCAACCCTCCACTGGAAACCGACTCGAGGTATGGGCAGAAGCGCCGTGTCCGCGCATGCGATGCAACGGTCGACTTCAGGTGAGCGGGATAGAGTCGACGAACTTCTATCGGACGATGTACCGCAGTGGGCGGATTCGCCGCATCGTCAGCGCCGAGCACACAGGCCTTCTCGGACGTGATGAGCGCGAGAACGTCGAGAGCCGCTTCAAGTCGGGAGGATCAGCCGCCGACCCGAACATTCTTGCTTGCACGCCCACCCTGGAACTGGGCATCGACATCGGTGACCTGAGCACGGTCGCGCTCGCCTCCCTGCCGAGATCCACCGCCAGCTACCTGCAGCGTGTCGGACGAGCAGGCCGGTCGACAGGTAACGCATTCGTACTCGCCGCAGTGCCGACGTCGCCCCGCGACCTGTACTTCTTCGCCCAACCCGGACATCTGATCGCCGGCGAGGTACTCCCACCCGGCGCATATCTCGAGGCAACGGAACTTCTTCACCGGCAATACTTTGCGTTCTGCCTCGACAAGGTTGCGGAAGGGCAGATCACTGTGGCGGTGCCGATGCCGCCGCGGCTCGACGAGTGTCTCGATGGAGGAATGGAGGACGGTCGTTGGCTACGCTCCGTCACCGACGCGTGCACTGAACAAGCGGCAGCACTGACGTCGGAGTTCCTGGACCTGTTCGCCGAGCACCTTTCCGACGAGGTCAAACCTCGACTCACCTCGTTCGCACAGGAGGGTATGCGTCAGCTCATCTCCAGTGCGTCAGCGCGGTGGTGTGAGGAGTCCCGGGAGATCCGCACACGGCTCACCGACCTGTCAGCGACCATTGCCGAGCTGGACAAGCATGGCCATCTCGACGACAAGGAAAAAGAAGACCGCAAGCGTTGTGCGGGCGAATTCAAAGCCCTACGTGACCAGCTGACCGAACGCGCATCAATCGAAACGCTCACCGGACTGTCCGGCGTCGGCCTGCTTCCGAACTACAACTTGCTCGACGACGCCACGACACTCGATGTCCACTTGTGGTGGACCGTCGGTGACGGTGGAGGAAAGCCTCAGACCGAAGCGCTCGATCTGACCTACGAGCGCGGCAGCGCGACCGCACTCACCGAGCTCGCGCCCGGCGCCTATTTCTACGCAGGTGGCAAGCGGGTCGAGATCGACGCCGTGGACATAGGGCCGGCCGCCAAGCCTCATTGGCGACGCACGCGGTTGTGTCCCGACTGTGCTTGGGGTACAACCGATTCGATATCCGTGTCGGTATGCCCGCGATGCCGGTCCGCCGCCGTCGCCGACTCAGGAGCGGTGCACAACGTGCTCGAACTCCGCAAGGTGTCGGCGGTTCACCGGCTCGACGACGTCCTGATCGACGAGGAAGCAGAGGATCGCACCCGAACATTCTTCGGAACCGTGACGGGCGTGGACATCGAACCGCAGGACATAGCCGAGGCATGGCGCCTGAAGGACAAGGCCTTCGGCGCCGAGTATGCCCGCGTCGCGCTCGTCCGCAGTGTGAACACCGGATTCGGCGACAGTCCCGGGAACGAGATCGTGGTCGCGGGTGAGCGTCGTAATGCTCCGGGGTTCATGACCTGCGAACACTGCGGTGTGGTCGCCGGACGGGTGAAGTCCACCGACGACGTTCGTCACCGTGGCTACTGTTCGACCCGCAGAGGCGGAGAGGCGAAATGGACTCGCCTACTCCTCTCCCATGAACTCAGGACACAAGCCGTGCGCCTACTGCTTCCGGTGTCGTTGTTGCACTTTGAATCCACACTTGCGTCGTTCAAGGGAGCGTTATTGTTGGGTCTGCGAAAGGACTTCGGCGGCGACCCACAGCACCTGTCGGTGGTGGCATCCACGATGACGGACTCGGGTGGTGCCACGCGGCGGTTCCTGGTGCTGCACGACACCGTTCCAGGCGGTACCGGCTATCTCGATCGATTCGGTGAACCCGACCGAATACGGCACATCCTTCAACTCGCACGACGCTCCTTGGCGGAATGCCCCTGTCGCGCGGAAGAGCGCTTGGCATGCCACAGGTGTCTCTACGGAGTGCTTTCGTCACGAGAGATGCCCCACGCGTCGCGAGAAACCGCGCTGAAACTCCTCGACGACTTCCTTGACGACTGGGACGTAGAGAGGATCCCGACAGTCGCCGGCATCGACATCGGTACCGTACAACTCAGCGAACTGGAGCGGCGATTCCGTGAGGTGATCAAGGCCCACATCGACAAGCTGCCCGACGCTTCGTACGAGATCGCTCTCGGAAGCAAGGGCGAAGAACTCGACATCCGGTTGACCAACCCCGACGGAGGGCCTGCCAGATGGCGGATGCGCCCGCTGGTACAGGTGGTTGCCGACGGGGTCGCAACCGAACCAGACTTCCTGTTCACCCGAGTCGACGCACAGACCGCCGATGTTGCGGTGTACCTCGACGGTAAACAGTTCCACGCGAGCGTCGAGAACAACCGCACCCACGACGACGCCCGCAAGCGAAACGCTCTGCGCAACGCGGACTATCGGGTGTGGTCGATCTCTTGGGAGGACGTCACCGCGGTGGAAAGTGGATCGCCGAAGGACCGTTCTCGTGACATCGTCCACCAGAACCTCAAGAACGACGCCGCGGTTCGGGTCTCCGACACTCGACTGAAGGTGCTGTGGGACAATCCGATCGACTTCCTGACCACATATCTTGCCGATCCCGACGCCGACGTCTGGGCCGACGGGGCGGCCGCCACCGTGCTCGCACTCGTCAATCCGTCAAACAAGCACGGTCAGGCCCCGCCCGTACAAACAGATGGCGAACACCTCGCACAGGTACTCGTCGATATGGCAACCGACGCGCCGGTCGACCAGCACGGTGGACCCCTCATGGTCGTCCCACGCCACGGACTGAGCGGCCTACCGATCCTGGTTTGCGCCGATCCGGCCGAGTTCGAATCGACACTTGGCGTATTCACGCTCCTCGACGACTCGGACACCACCGTGGGAGGCACCACACACGATGCGCACTGGCGCGGATGGCTACGGTGGTCGAACATCTTGCAGTTCCTGCCGCTCCCACGCTTCGGTGCGTTGATGCCGCGTCGCATGGCCGCAATCTGGACCTCACGGTCGGTCGGGGACTTCCTGGCAGTACCGGTACCACTCGCTTTCACCGAGAAACCGCGAACCGACATCGTGACCCCGATGTCGGAGGACTGGAGCATCGTGCATGAATACGCCGACCCAGCGGTGGAACGGCTCGTCGTAGCGCTGGCCGCGGCCGGTGCCGAGGCGCCAGAAGTCGGCGCTGAGTTCGGTCCCGGCGATACCGCCTGGATCGTGGAACTCGGGTGGGAGGAGCCGAAGGTCGCCGTCGTGACGGACGTGGAGGCAGACCGCGACATGTGGTTGGCCGACAACGGTTGGCGCGTATTTCACGTCTCGGAGCCGGACTCCATCGAAGTCGACGAGGTGGCGGACGCCCTACAGGGAGGAGCGGCATGACGAAGTACGTCCAGATGCACGAGAAGTTCCAGGGGTCGTACGACAAGTTGGACGGTAGCCTCAAGTCCCGAGTGCTGAACTTCATGGTCAAACTCCAACAGGACCCGGACGCGACCGGGCTGGACTTCAAACAACCAAAGGCTGCCGCGAACAAGTTCGTCCGCACTGCGCGAGTTACCGACGGCTACCGTGCAGTCCTCCTCGACCCTGGCGGTGACTCGGCGCTGTATCTCGTCGCAGTCATGAAGCATGACGATGCCTATGACTTTGCGCAGAACCTGACGGTGCAGGTCAACACCAAGACCGGTGCCGCCGAGGTATACGACCGCGTCGCGCTCGGAAACGCCGTGGAATCAGCAACAACGACGACCCACACTGATCGCGCGGCCTTCATGCCACCGACAATCACCGTGGCCGATCTCGAGAGATTCGGGGTCGACACCGAGGTCGCACAGCGCCTCGTCGAGGTCGTGGATGAACAGTCGTTCCTCTCCATTGCCGAGGCGTTGCCCAATACACAGGCAAGCGCAGTACTGGATCTGGCCTTCGGCAAGAGTCCAGACGACGTGTGGAAGGACTATGCACTCGAGGAACCAGGTCCGGTCGATCCCGAGGACCTCGAGAAGGCGCTGGAACGACCCATCAGTCGCTTGAACTTCACCGCTGCAGCCGGCGATAACGAAGCCGAGCTCCGTGCAGTGCTGGAGGGAGATTTCGCCCGCTGGCGCGTGTGGTTGCACCCGCTGCAGCGATCCCTGGCCACTCACGACGGCTGGAACGGACCATTTCGGGTTACAGGTGGAGCCGGTACCGGCAAGACGGTGACAGCACTTCATCGCGCCCGGCACCTGGCCAAACGGCTCGAGTCCGAAGGCGTCGACGCCAAGGTCCTGATGACCACCTTTACCCGGAATCTCGTGCGAGCGATCGAGGAGCAGCTGATCGAGCTCGCCGGCAAAGAGATCACCCAGCGCGTCGAGGTTCTCAACGTGGATGCATTGGCACGGAAGGTATTGGCGGCGACCGACACCGGACGAACCATTCTCGCGGCGTCCACCCTGGTGGCCGACGATGACAACCGTGTTGTGCAACTGTGGAAGACGGCTGCCGCGAGTGCAAAAGGAGCCTGGCAACCCGCGTTCCTCGCCGACGAGTGGGCCCTGGTCGTCCTGGGAAACGCGATCGAGGATGAGAAAAGCTACCTCCATGTGCCGCGAACCGGTCGTTCACAACGGCTTTCGCGACCTCAACGTGGTGACGTGTGGTCGGTAATCGAAAGATTCCAGCAGTTGATGCGCGCCGACGGTTTGATCACCTACACGGAACTGGCTGCGCGAGCGGCCTCCTCGCTTCAATCGGATCCAAGGCTCGCCGGGAGATTCGGATATCGCCACGCGGTGATCGACGAAGCCCAGGATCTGCACCCGGCGCATTGGAGGCTCCTGCGGGCTCTGGTCGCGCCGGGCACCGACGATCTGTTCATCGTCGGCGACGCCCATCAACGCATTTATGGGCGGCCGACACCGCTCTCGCGGTATGGCATCGAGACCCGCGGTCGATCGCGGCGCCTGACCATCAACTATCGGACGAGCCGGGAGATCCTGCAATGGACATTGAAGGTGGCCGATCCCGAGGTCGATGACCTGGATATCGAGTCCGACACCTTACAGGGCTCCCGGTCGGTGTTCGGGGGGCCAGAACCCGAGACCCACGGCTTTGAGTCGGTCAAGGAAGAAGACAACGGCATCGCCAAGGTCGTGGCCCGATGGATCGGCGAGGGTCTGCCTGCCCGCGACATTGCGGTCTTCACTTACGAAAAGTGGCACTTCGATGGAATCGTCGCCGCTCTGAAGAACGCAGGCATATCGGCCTCCGAGGTCGGTGCCGATACCGCTGTAGAGAAGCTTGGCGACTCGGTCCGCGTGATGACGATGCATCGAGCGAAGGGTCTGGAGTTCCGGGGCGTGGTGTTGGCCAGGCTGGGCGACCAAGACTTCCCACCGGCTTTTGTGCGGCGCAAGACAGGGGAGGGGCTCGAGCGAGAACTCAAGCGCATCCGTTCCGTGCTGTACGTAGCCGGCTCACGGGCACGCGAGCGAATGGCTGTCACGTACGTGGGTACCCCGTCGTCGATGCTTGGTAATGCAAGTGACTGATGAGGGGGGGTACAAGTGACCACGGTCGATTTCGAACTCGATGAGTCTCAACGAGCGGTCGCCGAGGCGCCGGCCGACGCACGTCTGCTGGTGGTTGCAGGTGCGGGTCAGGGCAAAACCGAGGTCGTGGCCTCCCGCATTGCCTATCTCGTCGACGAAGAGGCTCTATCGGCTTCCACGGGCATCATGGTGCTCAGCTTCTCGCGGGCGGCTGTGCAGGCCGTTCGGACGCGACTCGCGGGCCGCGACATTGCCACCACCGATGTCCGGACTTTCGATTCGCTTGCGGCGTACCTCATTTCACAGAGTGGCGTCGAACCTGTCGGCTCCTTCGATCATCGCGTCCGACAGGCTACGAAACTCCTGGAGTCCGACACCGACGCTCTCGACGAATTGGACGACCTCGAACACGTCATTCTCGATGAGGTCCAGGACCTCGTAGGGGACCGAGCCGAGATGGTCCTCGCACTGCTCGCTCGTCTCGACGAGTCGGTCGGCTTTACCTGCCTGGGTGACCCGTTGCAGGGAATCTACGACTTCACGCTGGAGGATTCTCATAGCAAACGGACGTCGTCGGAGTTCATGGCCGAGCTCACGGGGGAGTTCGGGGCGAGCGTTGTCGCGTTGGAGAAAAACTACCGTGCACGAGGGGACTTTCCACGTGCGGTGGTTGACCTCGGTCATGTGGTTCGAGACAAGAGCCGCGACGACGCGGCCCAATCGGTGACAAGATTCGAATACACTCTTCCGCATTCGGGCGAGGTGATGGACTGGGGGTTTCTCGACGACCCAGGTGCCGGGCGCACGGCAGTCTTGTGCGCCACCAACGGTGAGGTTCTCCGGGTATCGCGCTTCCTGACGAAACAGGGGATAAGCCACGTGGTGCGCAGACCTGCGCAGGACTTCGGCGCTGCTCCTTGGATAGCCAGGATCTTCGAAGGAATGGCAGGGCCCGAAGTTGCACGGTCCGATGTCGAGGCAGCAATTGAGGCAAAGCTCGATTCGAGTCTGCAGGACGAAGCGTGGTACTTGCTCAAGGGCGCAGAAGGCCGGACTCGGACCATGCAACAGCTCAATCTCCCGCGGCTCCGGTCACTCGTCTCCTCCGGGTCGCTTCCGCTGACACTGACAGAGCCCGACAACGCACAGGTCATCGTATCGACTGTGCACCGCGCCAAGGGTTTGGAGTTCGACCGGGTGTTTTTCGTTCACCCCAATGGCGCCGCCGCAGACATGAGTGAGTGGCCGGTGATCCGGCAGCGATATGTCGCTTTGAGTCGCGCACGGGATGAAGTTGCGGTGATCGACGTCCCCGGGCAGTGGTCGTGGTTCGAGTCGAGGGACAACCGTCAGCGCGAACGCAAGAAGAGCAAGCAAGGCAAAAAGTACACGTTCGCAATCGAATTCGGACCTCGCGATGTTCGCGACACCTCGCCGGTACCCAACGACGCCGAACGGCAGCGAGCGATGCAAGTCGAGCTGACCAAGGTTCGCTCCGGCGCACTTGTCACCGGGGTCTTTGATTCCATGTCACCAGATGGTGTGCCCATTTTCGTGTTGCGCACTGCAAGCGGCGCTGAGTTGGGGGTGACCAGCGACAGATTCGGGAATGCCCTTGATTACGAGTTCGGTTACCGCTTCCGGGATGGCTGGGACGGGGTCGCGATTGACGGACTTCGGTTGGTGTCGGTAGAGACTGCCGCCTGCGATCCTCACTTGACGGAGGCGGCAGGCCTCGGTCCGTCGGGCTTCTGGTTGGTTCCGAGAGTGCTCGGACTCGTGACTCCCGAGCGCTGACCGCTACTCCGCGGATTCACGCTCCTGACGGAACCGCTCACGAATCTGTTCCAGCGTCTCCCCGGTACGTTCCAGCCGCCAGTCTCGCCAGCCGTTTCTGCTTGAACCTGTCAGGTCGGACAAGGCGGAAGAGGGACTGGCGTAATGTCTTCCGCCGGTGAGGAACTGCCCTGCTCTCGTGATCTTCGCGGTGAAAGACGTTCCCTTGCGCGGTTGCTCGTGATAGACGCGGTCACCTTCAGTGATGAGGCCCGCACGCATCAGTTCGCTGATGGACTCGCTGTGGACCGTGCGGGTCCGCGCTGTCTGCTGACGATCGAATCCCCTGGGGCGAGTAGACACCGAGGTCTCCTCGATCGGCTGGTCGGCCGACTCCTCCGTGGCGGTCGCAGTCGCGGAGCGGATCTTCTCGATATAGAGGGTGCCTGCGATCTCTCGAAATGCGAACCCATCGGCAACCGACTGTGTCAGTGCCTCGTGCGGTGACCCGCCAACTGCATCGACAACCTCGATTCGATCCTGTAGGCGCGAGACAGAGCCCACGGGGAGGTCGGCAAAGAAGCCTTCGATCTCAGACCAGATGTCGCGCAGCCAGTCGGACTCGTCGTGAGCGGAGTCCTGCGGACCGGTCTCAGGCACATCATCGGCAGGGGCGACCGAATCGGGGTGGGGCCATGTGCGGATAAAGCCAGTGGCCAACTCGGCCCCCCGCACGCTGATGGGTACGTCAGAGAGGGCTTCAGGGAGTGATCGATTCAGACAAAAGTCGGTCGACTCGAGGATGCGACGACGTGATGCCCAGTCGTGGGCTTTGCCCAGAGCGCGCGACACCGTCGTGGGGACAAGTGTCAGATTACCGAGAGACGCTCGGTGAACATCATCCACGTCGTCGTCTGCCGTGGCCAGCAGGGCGTACACCGAGTCCGACACGGGGTTGCCTTCGTGAGCGGGGGCCAACCCTCGCTCACATCCGCGGAGTACAAGTTGGACTCGGGTGCGGGTCAGATTCTTGAAAATCGGCGAGGAAACGAGCGCCTCGCGAATCTCGGCGTCGGTCGGCCAACGACCTGACTCCGAAGTGTTGGACTGGAAGACCGTCCGAATCCGTTCGCCATACGGGCCGTCGGAGTGCTGGAGCACTCGAAGGAGGTCAAGGAGCATCCGGTTGTAGTTCTTGCTCGTCGATCGAAGTACTGCACGACGGACCAACCAGGACTCGAGGTAGCCGAATGCCTCGATCCGGTCGTCGATGTCTGCGTTGCGGTCGAGGTAGAGCACGACAGGAGCAAGAACTGTCGTATCCAGAGCGTCGGCGGTCTCGAGAAGACGGTCGTGCACGTCGGTGCCCGACCGATCGATGATCGTCCTGTACGTCTCGCTGCACTCGGCGATATCCGCGAGCAGCTCGAGCAATTCGTCGCGATCCATCGTCGACGTCAGTCGTTTGAACCGATTGAAGAGACCGGACGTTGTGACCTCTTCTCCAGTCCTCATGGTCAGGTAGTGGCCGAAGAAGGCGTCCAAGCGCGACCGGATGATGCGGCCTTGACGTACGTCCTCCTGCCAGAATGGGGTTTCGAGGCGGCGCCAGTGGTCATCGAAGGCCTGCTCGACATCGACGCCCGCGCGCTCTAGTAGCTGAAAGAGGGAGTTCTTGACCAGATCACTGGGCAGGAGTGGCGTTCCACGGTCATTGAGACTCTCGAAAATAACCTGTGCGTTGTCGTTGCCGGTCAGCTCGATGGAAACGAGTTGGAGTCCGATTCGGAGGGCATCGACCAGCGATTTAACCCTTGCATGATCCGGGTCGGCCTCACCCAGCCACGCGAGCGTCTCATCGAAGAAGAACTCGTAGGCGTCCTGGAGTCGAGAGTCATCGCCGTCGACCGTGTTTCTGTGGTCCACAATCGCGGTGAACGCGTCACGGTCACGCAGGGTCGGCCACACCTTGTAGGGCGCGAATTTCTCCGTCGACAGCTGGTCTTCGTTGACTGTGAGCTTGTTGATCGCACTGACGAACTTGCGGTCGATACCCGCGGTCTCGAAAGCGTCGCGCACTGCACACAGGGCGATCTGGAGGGTGGTGATCCGCTGCTGACCATCGATCACCTGCAACACGCTGATGTCAGCCGAGTCCTTCTCGGTGCAATCAAGAACCACCGCGCCGAGGAAGTGGGGTTCGGCTGCTGAATTCCGAGATAGCGTGTCAGCCATCGCGACGATATCGGCCCACAGGGGTTCCCAGTTCTTGGTCCTCGTCCAGACGTACGGACGCTGGAAGACAGGGACAACCAAGCATTGCTCGCCCTCGAAGAGTTCGCGGACCAGCTTTGCCTCGGCCTTCATGTCGATAACTCCGTCGGTGTTGGTAGATCTAATGGTTGAGAGTCAAACTAGCGGACGACAGCGGCAAGGGGGCATGTGACCATGCAGACACTCTGCGATTCGATTCGTGGCGAGATCGTCCGCGTCGGACCGCTGACATCGGTCGAGCTCGCCGATCGCCTGTCAGCGACGGTTACCGAGATACAGCAAGCACTGCTGGACCACGACGCTGTATTCGCGCCGCCGCCCCGTGGTGCCGAGGCCTGGGACCTTGTGTCGGCCGATGAATTGTCAGAACGACTGGGGATGAGTCGACCGCTGCGTCCCTGGCAGACAGAGGCTCTCCAAAAGTGGATGAGTTCGGGTCGTGTCGGCGTAGTCGAGGCGGTCACCGGCGCGGGCAAGACGGATGTGGGCATCGCAGCGATCGCTGATGCCCGTCGACGCGGTGTCCCGACGCTGATCCTCGTCCCGGATCGCGAACTCGTTGATCATTGGCGCCGCATCCTTGAGACGTCATTGCCAGGGGTGAAGGTCGGTACGCCCGACGACTCCAAGGCGCTGGCCGTGCCGGAACAGCTCATCGTTTGCACCCCGGCTGGACTCGGTAAGCGCCGGTTGACGGCATTCCGTGGTGCCGGACTGTTGATCGTTGACGAACTGCAGCGAATACCTGTGGCGGACTACACCGACGTGGTGTTCCCGCGAGCAGAGATCACCGAGCGACTCGGACTCACCGCGGCGTACGAATGGTCCAGTTCCCAGACCGAGCGGATTGTTCGTCCGTATCTCGGCGACCTGATCGAGGGTTGCGACTATCAGCGTGCTGTCGCTGAGGGCATCCTCGGGCGTCCGCTGGTACTCACCGTCGGAGTCAGTTTCTCGCGCGACGAACGCGATGACTACGACGCTTGCTCCCAACGCCTTTCCGACGCCGAGCGAAAGCTCCGCGACACCGGGGTCGACCTGAGCGCCGGCCTGTATGAGACCGCACGTCAGATCGACTCCGGGGCGCTGGTCGGAGAGATCAGCTTCCTCGCGAAGGAGTACCTCGACGCACTCGCCGCGCGTCGCCGTGTTCTCGACGAATGCGCCGCGAAGGTGAGCGCTGTCGGGAGCATGGCACGTGGGCTCGGCGACGCACGGCGAACAATCGTCTTTACTCCGGCGGATCATGTCTCCGCCGGAGTCGTCGACGCCGTTCTGCCTGCGGCTGTCACCGCATCACCGATCGTCTCGAATCAGGATCCGTCGTGGGTCTTGGGCAGGTTCACCACCGGGACGATTTCCTTGTTGGCGACGAGTAGGTTGATGGACGACGGCATAGCGGTGCCGACGTCGCAGGTAGGCATTGTCTTGGCTACCGCGCGTACCCGAGCCCAGATGCTGCAACGGATGGGACGTGTCGTTCACCCGACGGATTGGGTCGGTCGCACAGCCTTCGTTCTTGTCTACGTCAACGCCACTGTCGAGGATCCCGATGTCGGGGGCTCGGAAGGTCATGCCGAGGACCTGATGGCCATCGCCGCCGAGCACTTCGACGTCACCGCAGAAGATGCTGTTCGGCACCTGGCTTCATGGCTGGGTGGCGATTCGCGAGAACCCCACGACGCGTCGGACACGGTCGATGCGGAAGTGGTCGTGTCCGATGAGTGGGATCCCGAGGACGCGATTCTCGACATATTCGAGGAGTACGACGGTCTCCTGACGTGGACCGAGCTCAAGGAGGTGCTCCCGGATCTCGAGGTCGAGCAGGCGATCATGCGAGGCATCGATGGCATCACCTGGATGAAGATCGGTGACAACGTCGTCGGCCTCGGTGGACGTCAATCAACTCAAACGGAAAGCCGAATATCGGCGCTGGATATCGTGGCGACGCTTAAGAGCTCGTCTGGTGGGCAACCCGTCGATGTCAGAGAAATCGCGGACAGGATGAGATCTGTTGGAACCGAATTTCAATCGGTTTCGATAGAGCGCCTCGAACAGATCTGGACAGCACTGGGTGGCTTTGTCGCTGAATCGGTGACGGCTGCGGACCAGTATTCGGCCTCATTGGATGCAGCACACGGGTCCGCCGACGAATCTGCTGCAGTCACCGCGGATTTAGCGTCAGCCGAAGTAACCCAAGAGCCCTCAAGAAGGCCGGTCAGCCCGGCCGTTCAAACCGTAATCGATGAGCTTGAGGCCCAAGGGGCCTCCGTGGATATACCTTCTGCCCACCCAACTGGTGTCCTGAATGTCCTCAGCCCCAGCGGCATACGACGAACGGTCCGCGTCCACAGTGGTATCGGCGGCAGCTGGCGAGTTAGCCAGACGGACGCAGAGCTCACGGCCGGCGACGATCTCGATGCAGTTGTGTTCACCGATCGGGGATCTACACCTCCTGCGTTCTACGTTGCTCCCGTGACGCCCTACGTCAAGCGCGTACGAGCAGTGATCGACGCGTGGGTGAAGTCCCATCCGCGAGACAGTCGATCCGGCCACGTGAACATCGAGAAGTGGGTTGTTCAAGACGGGCTGAATCGATGGGATCTCCTGTGGCCGAAGGAAAAGCCTGCACTCGAGACGGTGTCAGAGCCGCTGATCGAGGAGCGACCGGACATCGAGTTCCGGCACGCGGAGCCCGAACCGGTATCGCAATCGTCCGAAATCCAGTACTCGCCGGAGGGCGATGTGCGAGTTGTCCTGGTTCACGAGGACGCAAAGGTCGTCGGATTCTTTGATCCACGAACGTCGCGTCTCCGGATCGCCTCGGCTCCCGGAGCAGCGAAGCTGGCCGGCCGAGACTTCCGAAATCCCGCGATCGCTGCCGGAACCGTGATGTCAGTACTGTCCGGGCGAACCACATTCGGCGTGGGGTTCGACAACTGGATCGTCGACGAGAACACACGAGAAACGTTGGCGGGGTACCTCGATGACGATCGTTCGAGTGTGTCCGCCGGTGCGTGACCACCGGCGGACACACTCCGGTCATGACTCGTTACCCGACCACAGATGCTCGAAGTCGTTGAAGATGAGCTTGCGGTCGAAGTTGGTGATGTTGTCCGCGACATCGAGAATCAAGACCTCGTCCTTGCCGCCGTTCTTCACACCGCGGAGTCCGCGACCCACCATCTGCTGGTAGATGTTGCGGCTGTACACGGGTCGAGCGATCACGACCGCTCGGGTTGCAGGTGCATCGAAGCCCTGAGAGAGCACGCCAAAGTTGGTGATGACTCTGACCTTTCCGTTCCGGAACTCGTCGATGCTTCTACGCCGATCGGCCAGCGGTGTGGTCCCGTCGATGGCCACAGAGCGGATTCCCCTGTCGTTGAGGCCCGCGGCGAGCACCTTTGCGTGATCGACGGACGTGGCGAAAACCAGCACCGGCCAATCGCCAGGCATCTTGGTGATCTCGTCGAGCAGCTTGGAATTTCGGTTCTCGTCCTCGGCCAGGCGACGCTCGGCACTTCGCGGGAGAACGCCGTCGATCTTCAGCCGTGCAATCTCATCCAGCTCCGATTTGTTGAGGGTCAGTTTCGCGCCGGGTAATTTCCGGTGCTCGACACGCGACAAGATCCCGAGGTCCTGCAACCTTCCAACGGGGTTGTCTCCGAGGATCCCGTCGTCCAGACGCTTCTTCCCGAACCTGCCGGCCAGACGTTGGGTCAGGTTCTCGTCGTTGCGGAACGGTGTGGCCGTCAATCCGACGAGGTGACGTGCGGTCTTGCTTCTCGTGAGTCCCAGCTGTTCAAGGATTCCCGTGTACTCCTTGGACGTGGCCACGTGCGCTTCGTCAACGATGACGAGAGATGCCTGACGCAGCCACTCGTATTCGTCGCTTCCCAGGCATGACGCGAGCTTCGCGTCCGTGGCGACCACCAGGTGAGGCCGCCCTGTCACGGGTGTTGCCGAGTTGGTGTTCCACAGACGATCGATCACGAGGTTCTGCTCCGGGCCCACGTGTTCCCACACGAATCGCCACGATTGAACCGCTTGCTCGCAGAGCTCACCCGTCTGAGCGATCCATAGGACGGGCCCGGTCGGGACTCCGAACTGTCGAATCCAGCGAATGACGGCCTCTGCCGCCACCCGTGTCTTGCCGGCGCCCGTTGGCAGGCTGAGCATTGCACGGGAGGGTTTCTTCGTCGAAAGGAACTCGACGAACTTGCGCGCGATCACGTCCTGGTAAACATGCAGCGCGGGGAAGTCCACGGGTCCACGCGCTTCCTCCCGCTGGGGCGGCGCCGGGATGCGGGCCCCTGCAAAAGAATCAGGGAAACCGAGGTCTGTGACAAACTTCAGTGCCTTCGCTCCGCCGTCGAATCTGGCCGGCGCATTCTGGTAGTCGGAGCATATGTCGGTTGCGTACTGGCGCAGTACGCCATCATCGAAGGCGTTGAACGCCAACTCTGCGATGCGTGTGTGCGTGATCTTCTTACCCGAGTGGGTCATCTCGCGGGCAATCAGGCCGCCCGGGAGTCCCGCCTGGAGCTGCTTGGCCGTCAGCAGAAGGGCAAGTTTCCCTGGGATCGACTTTTCGATGCGGATGGCCGTAAGTCGGTTGCGAAAGTCCTCGGATTTCAACAGGTCCGCATAGTGGGCGAGTAACTTCTCGCACCTTTGTCGCCCGAGGCCAAAGCCGAGCTCGGCGTCGACCGCAACCATTTGGTCGAGCGTCGACAGCCCCGCGGGGATCAGCACCGTGTCGCCATCGCGTGCAGACCGAAGGGGCTCGCGCGTCGTACCCGAGGGTGTTCGGGTGATCTCCTCTAGCTCGTCACATTCCTGGAACGCGATCGATCGGATCGCACGCTCACCAGGATTGGTCTTGAACGCTGGCAGCGCATCAGCGAGAGCTGTCGCGGAGCCCGACGGGACTCGGTTGACCTCCTTCTCGATGACGTCGCCGAATCGGCGCATCTCCCACTCGGCGAGCATGAACTCTGCCTCGACACGATCCTGCGGGCGATCGACCAGAATCGCCGGCTGCTGCTGCCGGATGAGCTCGTCGAACTCGGTGCGGTTCAAAGCAACCGCAACCTCATCGTCGGGGCGGAAGTCCCACTGGGACCCGACGCGGCACCGGACACCGGGCTCCTCGTTGAGGAGGTCAACCGCTACTCGAATCAACAGTGCGTAAGAGCGTCCGATGAAAGCGTCGTCCGTACTTTCTTTGACTGTGTTCAGGAGGGCTGCCCAACGTTGTGATGGCACGTCCTCGGGCTTCGACTTCAGATTGAGTCGATCGGCAAGTGCCGGGTTCAATCGCGCGACGGGTAGAAACTCTTCGTACTCTTTGAGCTCGGGGCCCACGGCCTGGGAGGTCTTTCGCAGTCCGAGGCTGGTCTCGACGAATCCGTGACGCGTGAAGAGCCAGCGAATTGGCGAGGGGATTTGAACCCGTGCGTTCGAGTTCTTGCCCACCTGACGGGTCCAGTTTTTAACTAGGCCGTCGGGCGGCGTCGCGGCGATGAACTTCGCCCTGCCCTCGTCGGACAGGCTGGTGAAGATCTGCAGTGGCCCCGCCATCGCACCGCCCTCGGTACGCAGGGTATGGGGCTGTACTCGGTGGCTGGTCCCCGGAAGGCTCTCGCAGTACCTCTCGTACTGAGCGGCGCGGTACTCGATGAACCACGGCTCGTCACTGGGTTGGTAACCGACTTCCGGCCGATCTTTCGCACCCAACGCACGCAGTAGCGAAACATCATCGGTATGGAATGTCAGATCGACCGTGACCTCGGCGTCTCGGGAGCCATCAATCGGCACAACCGGTCCGGGAAGCAGGCAGGAGGACATGACCACGAAGTCACCTTCAACATTCCTGACCTCAAGAACCTCGGCCGCCGCCGGGTACTTGGCAAGGATCGTGCTGCTTTGGCTCGCGCCGCCGGCAACCCGCGCCAATTCCCAGAATCGAGCCCAGTGCGTGTCGGTGTAGCCGGCGAAGCCCTGGTCGAGGACGCTGCGAAATCGTCCGTCGGAGTCGGCTTCTCGGATGCCGAGCTGGTCGAGAACCGATCCCATCGAAGGATCGTCGGAAATGGTGTCCGCGATGTATACGAGATCGTCCTGGAGTACGTCGTCTGACGTCCGCCGGTAGATCTGCCCAGATATCGGCGCGACGAACTTGCCTCTTGAGGTCAGGACGATCCGTGCCGACTTGGCGTCCGCAATGAGCCTCGGGTCGCCCGCGAGGTCGTGGGTGAGCAGTCGGCTGAGCACGCGGAGCGCTGCTTTCGACGCCTCCGCGGACCCGTCCTGGACCAAGGCCTCGAGCCACGCGACCACTGATTCTGGTCGGCACGACGGTGCCGCCTCGAGGATGTGAGCCATCTTGCCTCGCCGGAGTACCGCTGCGTCGACCGACGGGTGCACCCAGTTCGATGGCCTTCCGGTGTATTCCGACCAGAGACTCAGGGTTCCGTACGAGACCTTTTCTGGTCGTATGCGAATCGCCTTGGGTTCTTGGAGAGTGCCGTCCTGATCCGGCAGCGAGGGACTCGTGGCGGCCAGTTCCCAGACCTTGCCGGTCAAGTACTTACATGCCCAATTCGGCGATTCTCTCGTGCGGCCCGGGAGCAACGCGAGGTAGGCAGCCGGGTCGTCGTCCACCACGAGATCGGGCAATGAATCGATGACCAACTGAGCTGCGACGTCCAGCAATTCTCGGTTCAAATCCGCACTGTCGAGGAGGTTTTGTCGATCCTCGTTCGTCTTCCAGGCGGCATTCAGTGCGCCGCTTAGTGTCGTCGGGTATTTCGTGGGGAAGTAAGACCAGAACACTCCACGTTCCGACGGAACCGTCCACAGCGGAGCCTCGGTTGACTTCTCGACGCGGTAGTCCGGGACAGCCCACGAGACGTCGAGCAAGGCTCGATCGTGAAGTTCTCCAGATGTAGATCGGACCTCTTCGGTCACGCTATGCTGCATGGTGAAGACGCGATAGCGCTCGTCACTCGGCTTCGACCCGCTCCTGGTCTGGTGGATTATGGTCACCGGTCCACTGTGACCGACGGTGAGCTCCCTGCGGACTGCAGGTTTGACGTGCCGGTCGTCCAGCACGACCTTCCCGGCGTGAGGCGAGAACAGCTGGAACAGTGCCGGGAATTCCTCGACGGAACTCAGCGCGTTGCTCTTGGTCTTGTGCATACTCGCCGCGAGCTCGTCTGCCGCGCCGGGTAGGAGAGGAAGCCTGACCACGGTGGTGGCCCACTCGAGCAACGAGTTGAGGATCGGGTCGGCTTCCCGCTCCGCCTTGACATCCAGAGAACGGGCGAGACGCAGCACCGGTGTGTCCGGCAGTTCCATCTCGGGTCGTCCCTGTTCGACCAATGACTTGTTGACAGCGGTACGGATCTCGTTTGCCGACCAGTCTGCATCAAACCCGAACGCGCCCGTGGAGCTGAAGAACTGAGGTGTCTTGGTCACACTCAGGACGGATTTCACGCCGACACCGAATCGCCCGATCTGGCCGCCGCGCTTCCTGGAGACACCCATGCGCAGAATGGTCTCGGCGCCTGCCGGCGTTATGGCGGAGCCCTCGTTGGCGCAATACAGATGCGTCTTCGTGAGAACTGCTTCGATGGTGCCACCGCGGAACTCGAAGTCGCGAAGCTCATCGGCCGCGTTCTGTACCAGCTCGAATAACTGACGATCTCCGTAGCCGCCCTGGTGAATACGTCGCTCACCGTTTGCATGCTCCTCGACCAACCCTGGGTTGACCTCGTAGGTCCGCAGTGCAAGCTCCGAGAGCTTTTGCACGGCCTCAAGCACCGCGTCGTTACCGTTGACGACCACCGTCACCACCGCTTTTCAATCGTTGTTCCACATGCGTGATGTGGGCCCTGGCCAATTCCGGTGAGCCCTAAACCATTACCCGAACCCACCGACAAACCGTGCAGATCTGTCGGGGAGAAGAGGTGAGTTTCCGGGCGTACACGCGCGCAGACGACACGGTCCGAAGAGATTCGTCGGCTAGCGAATGAGTCGTGCCTTCGAATCGTGCCAGAAGGGTCTTACGGCGAGGCTATTCGGGGCCTTGCATTCAATCGAACAGACTAACGAGCTCGCGCACTTCTTCGCGCTGCTTTGTGGAGATGACGCCGTCCTGAGCTGCACGCCAGGACATCCGAACGGCAGCATCCAGCTCCGCCTCGTCGAAGGACCAGTTGAGGGCGGCCGCGAGGATGTGGACCGCGAGTCTGGGCGGAATGGCATTGCCGATCTGCTGGCCGACGTCGTTGCCAGACCAGGGATAGTCGGGTGGAAAGGTCTGGAGACGGCCGGCCTCGTGGTGGGTGAATCGGCCGATGTCTTTGCCGCCCCTCTTCAGACGGTTTCGCATTACCTTGCCGGTGACGGTCGCGGAGGGCTCATTTGATCGGCGTTCACCTCGTTTTCGGGGGTCGCCGCCACTGCCGTAGTTCGAGACCACAACGAAGTCGGAATCCCGGTCGAGAGCGTCCGACATCGTGACCCACGGTCGTCGATCCATGGATGCCTGACGCTGTGCACCCTTTCGATAAGTCTGGTGAGTGGGGCGGGGCAGCGAGACGTCCTCGTCGTGCAAGCGTGCGATCAAGACTGCGCGGCGGCGGGTCTGAGGGACTCCATACTCCTCGGTGCGGAGAATCCCATGGTCGACGCCATAGCCGTAACGCTCCAGAACCTCGCGGTACGCAGCCCAAACCGGTAGAGCCTGCGGTACCTGCTCGAGGACGATGGCATCGAACGGAGCGTCTGCGCGAATTGCCTGCAATGCCCACTTCAGGGGCTCGAGCACCAGACCCGTGCGTTCGTCGTCGAAGACTGCAAGGCTCTCCTTGATGTCGCGACCGGCGGCCATCTTGTCGACGGATGCGACCACCTCATTCAAGGCCCGCCGTCCTGTACCGGAACCTGCGACCGTGAAGGTCTGGCAGGGAGGCCCGCCGGTCAGGACGTTTGCTTGCGGGAACATCGACGGGTCGTACGCCCGGACATCTCCGGGCTCCGTCCGCAAACGAGCTGCGTGCCTCGTCGCGCACGCGTGGTCGTCGAACTCGATCCCCACGCTCGGGATTCCGAGCCACGCAGCGCCGACGTCCAGACCGCCGGGCCCAGCGAACAGATCGACGATAAAGGGCTGAGAGTCGCTCGAATCGGGGCCCAATGTCATGGTGGTGATCGTAGCCGGCTGCACCCACAGGTGTGCCGACCGACCACCGAGTGTGTCGACATTGCCGAGCGTCTCTTCCGCGGTGCATAAAGCAATCTCCGCTGCGGCCTGGTGCAGCAGCGGCTTGTCCCAGCCGAACAGCAAACTGCGCCCCGGTAAGAAATGCCCTGGGGCGACCACCGCGTCGATGCCGTGGCCCCTAGGGCGCCCGCTACAGAGTCGTAGTACAGCGGGTGTGTAAGGGCTCTCTGACCACCGACCGGCGTACAGACGCTATCGGACCGATCGTTCCCGCTTCCCGAAGTCGATCGAACCGCGGCATCTATTACGTCAGAAGTCACCAGGAGCGACTTGGAAACACGTAAGCCCGAGACTCCGCCACATCCGGACAACCCTGTCGCGGTCGTCGAGTACACCAATTACCCGAAGTCGAGGCGCGATCTCGGTTTGGTAGATCTCCCGCTTGACGACGTCATCAGGCCGGTTGTCGCCAATTCGTCGCATGAGTAACTCGTCGTACGGAATGCACTGAGCGTCTAACCACATCTCGGTTTGACGTCTACATATCTCCTCGCGACCGGAAACAGCGACGATTGCTGTGACTGCCGGGTGTGCGGCTATCGCCTGTGCAGCGATTATGGCGGGTTGATTCGGCAGATCTTCGCCAACGCGGTCCCAGTCGAACGGGCTCCGGTCGGCACGCAGCGCGAGCGTGCCGTCTATATCGATCAACCACGCGGTTGGTCCAACGACCGAGCTGCACGCCTCTGACGAATGCGTGTCGGCGGGTACTTCGGCAGGCAACGTCTCGGAGGTGTCGTCGAGTGATGTCATGCGCTACGGAGTTCATTTAGCTCGAGGAAAATCTCGTCATCGAACCGCTCGTGACCACGCGCGAAACTCTTCAGAACCGCGTCCGCGTCTCGAAGTCGATCAACGTAGAACATCTCGGAATTGTGACAATGGCTGCAGTATCGATAGACGATGAATGGGGCAAGTGTCAGGTATTGGTCGCCAAGCTCAACGTAGAACGTACTGTCGGCCATCGGGATTCGTGACTCGACTCGGGCCGATTCGAACACGGGGTGGTCATTCATCGCCACTCCGGCGTCGACCGCAAAACTGGACTTCAATCGCTCGTATCGCGAATCCCGGACGAGTAGCCAGCGATACGAGCCGAGGAAGCTGATTTTTCTAAGTAGCTGCTCGACCGTGGGTGCCAATTGGGCCGCACGAGCCAGCGCTTCTCCGCCCGTGGAGGGCTTCGCGCCGTGTGCCCATCGGTTGCGTTCTGTGACGATCTCCTGAAGGAGCTCATCGACGCCGCGCATCTTCTTCGAAGGTCGAATGGCCGTCACGAAGTTAGGAATGGCCTGCGCGTGCCTGAAACGCCCCGGGTTTGTCGGAGGCTCTCGAATCTGTGAAGGATGGAGAGCATGGCAGCACCACGGAAGTACAGCGTTGAGCTGAAGGAGCGGGCGACGCGGATGGCGGTGGAGGCCCGCAAGGACCCAGCCACGCGACCAGGGGCGCTCAAACGGATCGGCGATCAACTCGGTGTGCACCCGGAGGCGCTTCGCACCTGGGTCAAGCAGGCCGAGATCGATGGCGGGGACCGCCCGGGGACCACGACCAGCGAGGCTGAGCGGATCGCGCAGCTGGAACGGGAGAACCGTGAACTGCGGCGGGCGAACACCATCTTGAAGCAGGCTTCGGCTTTCTTTGCGGCGGAGATCGACCGCCCACAGCGTTGATCGTGGAGTTCGTCGCCGCTTTCCGCGACGAACACGGAGTCGATCCGATCTGCGCGGCCCTGCGCGACACGGCCGCCCAGATCGCTCCGTCCACAGTCCGAGCCCATCTGAGCTCTCGACGAGTCGAGGCGCCACGGGTGGTCCGTGACCGCGAGATCCTCGGTGAAATCCGCACCGTGCATGCCGACAATCTCGGCGTCTACGGTGCCCGCAAAGTCCACGCCGAACTACGCAGAAAGGGTATCGGCGTGGCCCGGTGCACCGTCGAGCGGTTGATGAAAGCTGATGGGCTGCAGGGGATAACGAGATCCAAGACGCGGAAGACCACGCACAGCGAGGGGGCCGAAACTCCGCAGCCGGCCGATCGTGTCGAACGGCAGTTCACCGCGGCGGCGCCCAACGCGCTGTGGGTGGCGGACCTGACCTACATCCGCACACACTCGGGGTGGGTGTATGCCGCGTTCATCCTCGACGTCTTCTCAAGGATGGTCGTGGGCTGGCAGGTCTCGACCACCATGCACACCGACCTCGCGCTCGACGCCTTGGATATGGGGTTGTGGGCGCGGTCGCGTGCCGGCCAGGGCGTGGCCGGGCTGATTCACCACTCCGACCGCGGAGTGCAGTATCGAGCCATCCGCTACACCGAACGTCTCGCCGAAGCAGACGCAGTGACTTCTGTTGGCTCCAAGGGTGATTCGTACGACAATGCGATGGCCGAGGCGTTCAACTCGTTGTTCAAGGCCGAGTGTATCCGTAACCCAGTCATGCGCCCTCGCGGTGGCTGGGGCGGTGTCGGCGAGGTCGAGATCGCCGTCGCCGAGTACATCGACTGGTTCAATCACCGCCGCCTGCACGGCGAGATCGGGCACGTTCCGCCCGTCGAGTACGAGACCACCTACTGGTCGGCCCACACAGTCACCAGCTACCGTGAGAACCCGGTCTCGGCAGTCGCTGGAACCAAGTAACCGAGCCCCCAGCAAACCCGGGGCGATTCACTGGTCGTCGGCTCACCGATGCAGGCCTCGACGTGATGAACAGCGTGAGCGGGAAAACGGGCTTGGTGATCGCGAATAGAGGAGCCCCGGACAGCGTCAAGCTGAGGTTCGCGCGGGACAAGGGCATCCCTCTCGTCGACGAGGTCACCGCCCTGCGGCTCGTCGAACGAGTCGTGCCGGGAACCCCGAAGTCCGTCCCCGTCATCGAGGTACTGCCGAAGCCCCCGTCCATGCGTTCATCCCAACAGCCGGCGGCTCTACCGTGGAGCGGGCGTCGAGTCCTCGTGCTCGGTGGCGATCACGGTGAAGCGGCTGCGATCCGATCTCGTCTGACGAGCTTGGGCGCGACTCCGGCCATCAACTTCACCGCCGGCGTCACACACCTCCTGGTGCTGGATGGTGGGTATTCGGATCCTCGTGTACGAAAAGCACATGACAGGCAACTTCCAATCCTTGAATCGCATCACCTCGACACAATGACGGGCGAAACGCTCACGGATGCAGCAGAATCCATTGTTGCGACCGGCGTTGAAACTCAAGCACCAGTACCGAGGAACCTGGCGCCTGGCGCGGTGGTGGACGTCCCCTTCGACATCACCGAATTCACCGTCAACGTCGCCTGGGCGGCGGATCGATCTGCGCCGTTCGAAGTGGATGTCGTCGCCTTCGAATTGGACCGAGACCACAAAGTGCTGTCCGACGACGAATTCGTCTTCTACAACCAGCCCGCCAGCCCGGACAGCGCAGTGCATCTGCGTATTGACGGAGATCGGGAGCAGGGGATAGCGGTCAACCTCTCGGCGGTAGGTGAAGACGTCGACCGCATCATGGTCGGCGCATCGATTGAGACGGCCACTTTTGGTGACGTCGGAGCACTATCGGTAACCATCGACGCTCCCGAATTCAGCTTCGCCACAGCGGTACTCGATGCAGCGACGACCGAGCGATCGATGATCGTTGCCGAGATCTACCGGCGTAACGGCATCTGGCGACTCCGTGCGGTCGGACAGGGATACGACGACGGCTTAGCCGAGTTTGCGGTGCGACATGGCGTGGAGGTTGACAACTGACCTTCGGCGCTTCGTGCGTGCACGCCCGCACCTGCAGCTCGTCGTAGGCGGCACCTTGAGCTTGCGTCACATCTCGGTTTGCGAGCGGCACACTGCGTGACGACCTAGCGCTGCGATGACCGTCGAGAGTGCAGGGTGGCGGCCGTTTGGTCGTGGCGAGAACCCTCTCGGGGGAGTTGCCTGACCTGGTTCGATACTGACGCCGCCCGCGGTTCAGCCACGGGTGGTTGATGCTCTCGCGAACCTCGAAGGGGCAGTGACGACTTCGCGTACTAAAGCTGGTATCCCGCCGACGAAGTGATTCGCGATGTCCGAGCATTCGCCAAACGAGGCGTTTGGGACGACCTGGGCGTACCCTCGAAGTTAGTCATCCGAGAACTTCGGCATCGGTATCCTCTCGATCCCTGAAAGTCCTTCGCTGAACGTCGAATTGAGTTCGCGCCAGCTGAGGTTCAGTACGAACGATGTGGCAGAGTCTGTGTTGACGGTGAAGTAGAACCTCTCCGGCTGGTCGCTTCGGAAGTACCTTGTTGCCGGCGAGAAGCCGCCGGGGTCAGGTTCGTCGACCTGGTCCCATCCAGGAGCGAGGCCTCGATCCAGCCAGCGGGTATTGATCGACTCCACTCGGTCCGGCTGGACCCGGCTTCGGGTAGGCGCAGCGACTCGTCGGGCGGTGAAGTACTTCGCTACGTCGTCGAACGTCCCGAACCACGCGTTCGCCGTTTCAGGAATCTGCGTGCCACGGCTTCGGCCCGAGAGGCGTACCGAGAAGAGTGTGGGCTCTTCAACGATCGAATAGTCGGTGTAGCCGTCTGAGTCCTCCGCCATGCCGGGACCTCGGGGGATGATCAGCCGTCCGTTATCCAGATAGGGATGTCCGTACAGTGGTGCGGCACTTTCTAAGTGCCCTTCGTCCGCGAGCGCTGTCTGTACCGCGGACCAATACTCAAACGACGACAACAGGTCCGGCAGACCACTCCACTTATCCATCTTGAGCCCTCGTATCACTTCTTCTTCGGGTCCCTGATCACACCAGCCTCCTCGAGGTCGGTTATCGATACTTCCATATTGGTTCGCTTGTCTATGACCACCCACTGTTCGCCGCCGCCAGGATGCCCAAACGCTTGCCCAACTTCGCCATGTCGCACCTCCCACGCGTCTGGCAACGGTTTTCCAGTACCAACCCACTCGTGGTAGGCGCCCGTCTTGCCGGGAGAAAGCGCACGTGCTCCATACGAGTCCCCGTCACGTCCCATGAAACCGCCATCGCTCGAACCTATCCTGTCCAGACGAGTGCCTTCGGGGATGTTGTCGGACACGTGGAAATCGCCCTTGAACCCGTTGTTGGGCGGGTACGCCCAACCCTTGCCGTCAACCCAGTATCGGTCCAGTATCTGCTCCGGAGTGAGGTTGCGGTAAGGGTTGTTAGCTATCGCGTCGTCGATGACGTTCTTCGGTACGCCTCCTGCTTCCAGCGACTTGCGGAGGAAGTCCGGATCGACGGCGCGTTTGAGTTCGTCGTGAGCCCAGTCGGGGATCCTCTCCAAAGCCGCCGCGAGCTCGGCCGCCCGCACGGACCCTTTCGACATGTTCATGCCGAACATCGCGGCACGCGATCCCATCAGTGCGCCCAGATCACCAGCGGCAGCGCCGACCGGATCCAGCACGTACGCAACCGGTCGTAAGACGGGACCGACTGCGGTCATCAGTGCGCGGATCACGCCAGCAATACGTGCCCCCGTTTGCGTTGCCTTAGCCACTCCTGCCGCGGTTGCCAAAAGGCTACTGAGCCCTGAAGTCACCAGCATCAATGCGACGCCGACCGCAGCCGCCACCAGTAGCTCACACGTCAATTCCCGGACGAGGTCGGCGATCTTGTCTCGGGTCTCACGCACTTCTTGCGCGAACTGGTTGCATAGTTTGGCGGTGGCATCGCACGACTCCGCAATCCCGCCGAGGTGCTGGTCGATCAGGGATGCTTGATCTTGCGCTGGGACAACCTCGGCCGACCGTTCGCCGGCGATCGGCTTTATCGCAGATTGAACGGCGTTCTGCTGCTTGCGTAGTGAAGTCGCCGCACGTGTCCACGCCTCTCCCGCCTTCTCGAGCTTGGCGGGATCTCCATCGGGGAAGATTTCCCCTTCGATGAACTCCTTCAGCTTCTCCCAGTTGCTCGGTTCTCCTGGTCCGCCGAAGGACGAACCCACCGACAGCGTCGGAATCTTGTCGAGCTTCTTGAGGCTTCCGGTGGGAGAAGCCGGCGTGCACAGCCCGATCGCGCTGTTCACGTTTGCATGGTTGAGCGCGGAGGCGTCTAGCAGTTCGGCCATCTTGGCGCACGCGTTCCCCATGAGCGCAATACCTGCCAAGAGACTCTGCTCGCCGTTGACCGTCTTGTCATAGTAGGCGGCGAAGCTTCGGCCGGCCCCATCTTGACCGGCCATCTGGCCGCACGACTGTAGTGAGAAGTAAAGGTCGTTGACGGTTCGGCCGATCTCGGCATGGACTTCTAAGAACGCATTTGCTGCTGTCGAGAACGATGCTGGGCGCACCGCTATCGGTGGCGTCAAGGCCACATCTTTCGCTGATGCTCCTGTAAGCCACTGAACGCCGAGTGTGAGCGATTTGCCGCCTTCTTAATCTCGACGATCGCCTCGCGAATATCCTTCACGCCCTCGCGCCACTGGGTGTGCGCATCACGGTGGGCCACTGCGCCTTCGCCAGTCCACACGAGGTGAAGGTCGTCAACTCGCTTGTCCAGGGTGTGAATTCGCTCGTCGACCGCCGTCGCGAACCGCGCGAGGTCTTCGACGAACCTCTCCACAGCTGCCAACTCGATGCGGTAGGCGTCGTCAGAAGTCACGGCAACCTTAACGGCATGTAAGTAGACGAGCTCTCAATAACTTTCGCACCCGAGGTGTCGCTTTCCGCATACGTCTGAGCAGCCGAGAGAAGTAGTTGTCCCATGGTCGCGAGGCCGTTCAAGACATGGTC
Source organism: Gordonia metallireducens (assembly GCF_021245825.1). NCBI lineage: Bacteria > Bacillati > Actinomycetota > Actinomycetes > Mycobacteriales > Gordoniaceae > Gordonia > Gordonia metallireducens. The sequence continues at coordinate 196,940 of NZ_JAJQJP010000002.1, forward strand.
GACGCCTTCGCAACAGTGCGCCCAGGGCTCTTCGTACGAGTTTGCGGCCGCCCCAGACCAGCTGACGCCGAACAGATCCTCGGCGCGCTTGGTGATCGTCGACCACTCCTCGCTGATGTCGCCATGCATAGCGGCTACGTCCTGCGACACGGCGCGCAGCGTCGCGAGATTGGCTGCCAGTTCCACGGTTCCCCCTTCGACCGCCCGGCATGTTACCGGGCTTGTGAGGATATCGAGGATATAGTCCACAGGGGAGTCTCGGGTGGACTGATGGTGCTCAATGCTGCGTAGTTGCGCTCGGCGCAACGTTTGTAAAGGCGGACCGAGGGCGTTAATTACTACGCCGCTTGCAGCACAGCCACTAAGAACTCCGAATCCACAGTGAACCGGCGGACATCCCAGGCCGACAGCAGCACGTCAGCCGAGAAGCCGGCCGTCGACGCGTCGCCGAGGAACTCGTCGAACGGATAATCACGGCCCGCACCGAAACCGATCACCGCGCGCCCGTTGTCGCGCAGATGCGCACGCAACCGACTTAGCACGGTGACGCGGGTACTCGGCGCCAGGAAGGTCATGACGTTGCCTGCGGACACGATGATGTCGAACGGTTCGTCGATGCCGCGGGCAGGTAGGTCGAGTTCTGCGAGGTCGTTGACCAGCCAGCGCGGTCCCGGGTGATCCTTCTTAGCCGCGGCGACGAGGACCGGATCGACGTCTACTCCGACAACGTCATGACCCACCGACGCGAGGTATCCGGCGATGCGGCCGGCGCCGCATCCGGCGTCGAGGATGCGGGAACCGCGGGCAGCCATCGCGTCGATGAAGCGGGCCTCACCGACGACGTCCTTTCCCTCACGCTCCATGGTGCGGAATCGCTCGACGTACCACTGGGAGTGTCCGGGATCGGCGGCGACCTTCTGCATCCAGATGCTCTGTTCGACCATGCGACGCATTGTCGCAAAGACTTCAGATCCTGAGGCGAGCGAGCCGCCGTCGCACGCAGCCGGTCGCCGTCGCAACTGTCGCGACGGCGACCGGGGAGCGCACGCGAGCCATCTTCAGCGAATGCCGCCCGTGGGGCGGGTGCCCTGTCGTGCTTGGAGGCGGCGAGACTCAGGCCTTCGCGGCGAGCTCCTGCTGGTACTTGCGTGTCATGTGGTCGACGGCCTCGAGCTGCTTCGCGGCATGACCCTCCCGCACAGCACGGGCATGTTCAGCGGCGTCGAGCGTCGCCTGTGCCTGTCCCTGGAAGTGCGGGAACACTTCCTGCGCGAAGAGTTCCGCGGAACGCTTGGTGTCCTGCGGGTTCGCCCAGTCGTGGCCCATCTGCAGCAGACATCCGAAGCCGCCCGACTGGTCCCACAGCCGCTGAACCTGATTCCGAGCCTGCTCGGCGGTTCCGATGACGCCGATGCCGGCTTCGTTGATGAAGTCGATCATCTCCGTCAGCTTGCTCCCGGAGACAGCCATCTGGGGGAACGCGGCGACGTGCTGGAAGTAGTCGAACCATTGCTCGATGCCGTACTCGACCTGCCGGTACGCCTCGGCTTCGGTCTCGGCGATGTGGAACGGGCCTGCGAGGGTCCACTTGCTGCGGTCGACGGTGACGTTGTTGGCCGCGGCGCGTTCCTCCATGACGTTCCAGTGGTGGCCGAGCGCGTCGAATCCGTCGGCGGAGAGTGTCGCGCCGATCGACAGCAGGCCGAGTCCGTGGGTGCCGGCGAGTCGTGGCCCGGTTGGCGACGCCACTGCGGCGACCACCACGTCGATGCCGTCGGCCGAGTAGGGCGCCAGCTGCAGCTTGGCGTCGTACAGCTCGTGGGTGCGGGTCTTCGCGGACACCGTCTCGCCACGGAGGAGTCGCACGACGATGTCGAGGTTCTCCTGTAGTAGCTCGCGGGTGTCGGTGGGGTTGAGGCCGATCATCGCGGAGTCAGTCGGTAGGGAACCGGGTCCGACGCCGAAGATGGTGCGGCCGCGGGTCAGGTGGTCGAGCTGCATAATGCGGTCGGCCGCCCACAGGGGGTTGTGGTAGGAGAGCGAGGTGACGCCGGTGCCGAATCGGATGCGATTTGCCCGCTGCGAAGCGGCGGCGATCATGATCTCTGGGGAGGCGATGATCTCACTGCCCGCGGAGTGATGTTCGCCGAACCAGGCTTCGTCGTAACCGAGATGGTCGAGGTGTTCGACCAGGTCGAGGTCGCGTTCGAGGGCTGCGGTGGGGTTGCGGCCGGGTGCGTGGAACGGCGCCATGAAGTATCCGAAACGAAGCCTGCTCATGGGATCTCCTGTCGATCTGCTCGGCCGACGGTCGTGTCGGCCATGATCCCGAGACTAGGAAGTGTGTGACTGGCGCCACAGTGCACGAAAGTGGACGGTTTGCTCCAGGCCCTGATCGCCCGGCAACCGCGGAACCGTTGCATGGCGTTGCATGTGCTCCGCGTCACACTTGAACCGGTACAGTTCGGGGATCGCTTCCAGAGGAAGGAGTGGGCGTTGGTCAGTCAGACGGTCGCGTTGCCCGTTGATGAGTACGAGCGGATGTTTGCCATTCTCGACGTGTGTTCGCGGGCGGAGACCCTCGACGCGTTCAAGAACGTGTTGATGGGTGCGCTGCACGAGCACTACGACTGTCTGAACACCACCTTCTTCGCCGGCCCGACCTTTGTCACCGCGTTCTCGGATCCTGACCCTGTGGTCACGGGGCGGATCATGCCGGTGATCGACGAGTATCAAGCCCGCTGGTATCCGAAGGATGTCTTCGCGTCCGCGCAGTCGCGGGCGGCGCTGTCGAAGAACCCGGCGATTTCGGCGGGCAAGCTCGGCGGACTCGCTGGGGATTCGATCAGCTATCTACAGGACTTCCTGTATCGCAAGCAGTTACACAGCGCGGCCGTGATGCATCTCGACCTCGCGAATGACTGCCACGGGTTGGTCGGGTTGTTCGACTCGGAGGGTAGGGAACCGGACCGCGTTCGGTTGCACGCCATGGGGTTGCTGTCGCGGCAGTTGTCGAACCTCGCGAAACTGCTTCCCGGGCAACCGCTCCCATCGTGGCGGGAGTGTCTGTCGCCGCGGCAGATCGAGTTGGCGGAGCTCGTTGCGGACGGGCATACCAATGAAGAGATCGCGTCGATCCTCAATCTGGGAGTCGACACGGTGAAGAAGTATGTGAGTCGGGTCTTCACGGCAACGCGGGTAAGGAACCGGGCGGAGTTGGTGAAGCTCGTTTGTGTCACGACCAATCGCTAACGAAGCGAGTCGCCACCCAGGCGCCTAATGACTGCCCATTCACGGGCATCTTTGACGTGGGGTCCGGAGAAATCCGCGTCGATGATGGACGACGCACCAGTGAGGTACCAGTCTTACGCGCATACATCTGTGGTCTGAATCTTCGTCAGGGCGTTGCCGATTGCGGTTCTGCTGCGTTACATAGCGCCGCTACAACGGCGTCTTCAGCCTACTCAGGAATGCCGTCGATGGTCGAGCGGAGGAAGTCGGCCGCAGATGCGCAGACAGCTTCGATGGGCGGCGGGTTCTGCTTAATCAGGACGACGTTGGTTATGACTACGGCCTCCCCAGACTGGACGTAAGCTGCGCAGTCTGACGGATCCGAGGACCCGAGGATTACTCGCCGACCTTCAATCTCGATGTCTGGGTGCCAGGTCGTGGAGGCGTACTCCTCTTTGTGTGCAGAAAGACCGCCTTGCGGCCGGTCTAGATTTCCAACGAACTGCGAGAGAAATGACAACTCGTTGTTCAAATAGCTCCACTGACAACCGCGGGCTGTCTGGAAGTTCGACCCTGCGACATCGCTTACGGACTCCACATCGAGCCCGAAGCGTCGAACAACTTCCTCAGGCACTTGGGTGCAAGGCTCGTACGAAGTGCCGTCGTTATTGCTACTCCAGCGATCTGGAAACTCAGTGTCGAATGGAAGTCGCCGCCCAGCGTCGTCCGTCTGACGAACTCCGATTGCCGCTGACGAGTGCGGACCAGACGAACTCGTTGGTGTGGGCGAACCGGCAACGCCACAGGCTGACAGTCCGACTCCAGTCACGATGGTGCCCACGGCGATCAACGTCGGTGTGATCTTCCGATACTTATTGTTCAAGACTGGCGGCACCTCTAGCGTCCACGTCTTCGAAGCTCAAGACAGCAGAGCTGCATTGTTCACTCAGTGCAGTCGCTCTCAGAGCTTGATCTGTTAACTCTGCCGAGAGTGACTCGATCGCAGATCGGACGGCCTTCGTAACGTCCCGGCCTTCAGTGCATTCTCCGAGCTTGTTTGTACGACCTGCCCCTGCGAGTAGCCGTTTCGCTACTGATAGCTCCTTCGCCGCGTCTCTCGCGACCTCTGCCCGCCGCTCCCACAACGCGCGCTTGGAGCGGAGTTGGTAGTCGGCGTCGTCCGACCTAGGTGGCACCGGTGGGCCCAATCTGGGAAATACCGAGTCATCTGAGAACGGTGTCGTCACAAGTCCCCCTCACGCTCGCGCGCCCCGACGGCGCCCCACCCTCGCCGAACAGACTAGCGTGGCCCGGCGATTCCGCCATCTGATCCTGCTCGCTGTGGAGTCTGAACCCCGGCAGACCCACGGAAGCCAACCCGCAGCGCCGAACTCCTCCGAATCGAGTACGCCTCCACGTCCCGCGCGAACTGGGAGAGGGCGCGGTGAAGCCGCTCAGGACAGAAGTGGCCACCGAGCCCAAGCCCGGTGGCCACACGCCGACTACAACCCACTACGCCCGCCGACGCCCGCGCTTGCGGTTCGCGAGGTGGTACGAATCCCGAGACATCTTTGACGCGTACCCCGCACCCTCGACCCGCGCCTCCGCACCCAGCACCTCGATGCTCCGCAACTCCTGCTCGATCAGCGCGTGCTCCTCGGGAGTAGCGAACGCCGATGCCCGTCGAAGCTGCGACGCCGACTCGCCGAGCAGCTGGTTGCCCGCATCCAGGTCGCCGGCCTCGAACGCCTCCGATGCCTTGAGCTTCGCGGCCTGTCCCTCCTGGTAGAGCCGCTCCGACTCCACCTTCGGGTCCGGAACGCGACCCGACGCTTCGTCGCCCGGGACCACATTCACCGAGATGGGCAGCGACACCGTGTGTTCGGTGAGCGTCGCGGTCTCCACGTACCGGAGTTCGAGCGTCGCGATCTGCGTCAGCCCGAGAGCGGCCAGGCCGTCGACCTTCATCCGCAGCAACAGCTTCCGCTCCTCGAGCGCGTAGAAGTCGCCGAGTTCGACCATCACCTCGCCGTCGGCGGTCTGGTGTGCCGGCAGGTCGTTGTACAGCGATAACTCCTTGACCTGCGGGACGAAACGCACGGTCAGCGTCACCACCTGCGCCGACTTCGACAGCAGTCCCTCGACCTCGCCGGCGATCGCCGCACCCGCGGCGTCCGGGTTGTCGGCGAACACATGATTGCCGTTGCCCGCCCGCGCCATCGCCGACAGCAACGTCTCGTCGTAACCGCGCCCGTAACCGAGCGTGGACGTGACGATCCCGTCCGCGGCGGCTTTCGACGCAACACTCGCGAACTTGTCGACCTCGGTGATCCCGCGGTTCACGTGGCCGTCGCTGATGATCAGCACCGTGCCGCCCTGGATCCCCGCGGCCAGGCCGCTACGCCGCAGTTCCCGCAGGCCGAGCAGGTACCCAGACGACAGATCGGTGCAACCACCGGTCACGATCGACCCGATCGCGTCCACCGCGCGCTGCTTGTCCGACAGGAGAGTGGCCGGCACAACGACCTGCGCGTCGTCGTCGAAGGTGACCACGCCAAACGCATCCGACGGATCCAGCTGCGCGACAACGCCGGCCAGCGCCTTCTTCGCACCCTCGAGCGGACTGCCGGACATCGACCCGCTCCGATCGAGCACCACCTGCAAGGCAGTAGGGGTGCGTTTGGATTCGGGTCCTGCGGGAGCCTGCAGTTCCAGCAGAACGGTCACTTCATCGGCGGTCTCGTGGGCCACCATCTCGACGTCCAGAGCAGCGGAGAGTTTCATCATCATTCCTTCCTCCGTCCCGGCATCCGATCGAGACGGCGACTTTGCGCGAATATGAGTTTAGTGCTTTGCGCAGACATTCGCATAGTCTTTTATTGTGACCACTCGTTCGACGACGCTCACCGACTACCCACGACCGAACGTGGCCGTCGACATCGCGGTCCTCACGGTCTCCGACGGCGCGCTGAACGTGGTGATCCAGCGCGACGAGGAGGGGAGGGTCGCGTTGCCGGGGCGGTTCGTCCGGGAGCGGCACACCGTCGAGGAGACGGTGCGCGAGGTGCTCGAACTGAAACTGGGGCTCTCGCCCGATCACGTCCATCCGCACCTGCTGGCGGTCTTCAGTGATCCTGACCGGGATCCTCGCGGGTGGACGATCTCGGTCGCGCATGCCGTGGCACTGCCGGCCGTCGAATTGTCCGACGTCACGGGTGAACTCGCGCCCGTCACGCCAACAGGTCAGCTGACGTCAGGGGAGCGGGTTCTTTACGACCACGCCGAGATCATTGCAGCGGCCACCGACAAACTCCGCGAACGCTACGAAGACCAACCCGACCCGGACAACCTCCTGCGACCCCCGTACACGTTGTCGGAGCTGCGGGAACTGCATGAAGCGATCCTCGGGCGGCGCCTGATGCGGGACTCGTTCAATCGGCGGGCGCAGCCATTACTTGCGCCGCTCCTCGACGCCGAGGGGAAGCCCGCGACGAGGGTCGGTGGCGGCCGCCCGGCACGGCTGTACGCGAAGGACGCGCCGCCGACGGCGACGTTCGGATGGCGGTTGCCCAGTCCGCCGTCCGATGGGAGTCGCGACGGGTGAAAGTGAAGCTACGACTTCCTGGTCGCATGTCTGGAATGTCGACGAGCGGTGTCGGACGAAGTCGGTACAGTGCCTGCGACAACCCTGGACCGATCGAGGATCTCCATGACTGAAGTGACCGCGAATGAAGTGGTTGAAGAACTGAGGCTCACCCCGCTTCAGGTGCTGACGGTGCGCTCGTTGCAGGCGCGCATGCTCGCCGCTGACCTCAAAGCGGAGCGCAAGGATCGGAACACCACTCAGAAAACGAATGACTTGCATCGGTTTGTTCTGCAGTCCTTTGTGGATGTGGTGCCGGTAGGTAGAGCGGATTGGGTTCCTTCTGAGTTGGAGGACTTCGACCAGAGGTCGATCGAAGAAAAGGTCGATCTGTTCGTCGACCTGGCCGCTCCGCTTGCGGACCGGGTCAAGACTCGGTCGGCAGCAATGGTGATCCTTGTCGAACTACTCACTTTCCAACCGTGGGCTGACGCAAGTAAATGGGATAAGAAGACTCGCCAGAAGAGTCTCGAAGTCGCGGACCGCGACCTCGCAGGTTTGAAGCTAGGCGACCTCAAGTCTGCGACTGAAGAGCTCGACGCCGTTCGAAGAGCGCTGCGCCTCAAATCGATCAAGTGGGGCCGAGTCGCAGCGGCGACCGTGGTCGGGGCGGGTGTAGGAATCGCCACCGCAGGATGGGCGGCCCCAGCGATCGGCGCCGCGATCGGAAGCTCGATGGGTCTGACCGGTGCGGCCGCGACGTCGGCTGGATTGGCGGCCCTGGGCGGTGGATCGCTGGCTGCGGGCGGATTCGGTGTCGCCGGCGGGACAATGCTTCTGACTGGAATTGGAGGCGTCGCCCTTGGTGGCGCTGCCGCTGCCGGAACTGGATTCAGTCCGCTCGCATCTCAGGCGATCGCCGCCGAAGCTGTGAAATTGGACCTCATCGCGCGACTGGTACTGGCGAACTCCTCCAATCGCGACGAGAAGATGCGTCGTGTGGTCGAAAGTCTTCAGGAGAACATCAACACCCTGACTGACCGAACCGAGTTGCTCGTCGACAGAATCGGCACTCTGCGTGTCGAAAATGCGCAGACAAAAGCCGAGAACGTCTCACTCAAAGCCCAGATCGAAGAGATGAAGCACGAACTTCGCGAACTGCGCTCCGCCACAACGACGCTCACAGTGGTTCGTGACCGGTTGCCGGCGATGAGCGCACAATGAGTGACGACGAGATCGAGCTCAACCTCGACACGCAGGCGCGACGCCTCAGCGAGCTCGACGACATCATCACCGCCGCGCTGAACGATGAGGAGCCGGCGGTCGATCTCCCGGAAACGTCGCGTCGGCAGTCCTACGAGGAGCTAACTGAGTACAACAAGCAACTTCGGCTGGAACGAGGTTGGGACGAAGTTGATCTCGACCAAGCGCTGACAGCAAGGCAACGCGAAGCGTGGGAGGAGTGGCTCACCAAACATCGCCTCCAGTGGAGGTCCTCGGACTTTCTTGCAGTCGGCGCTGCCGGTGTCATCGGCCTACTGTCGAGCTGGTTCGATTCGACGATCGACACGGCGGTGCGCGACAGGCTGCGGAATCTCACGGAAACGTCCATCGTCCAGAACTGGGAGGCCGCAGGCAAACGTTTGCCTGTCGACCACATGGGTCCAGGGTTCGGGGGCCGCGCACATCGCGTGAAGTCAGCTGGACACGATCTGGGGCGTCCCATAGAGGCGCTCAGGCAAGTGATGCAAGGGGAGTTCCGAGGGGTTCGTTGGGAGAACGGGATTCCTTGTGCCGTTGCGTGCGACGGGTTTCGGGGGCCAATGCCTCTTACTGAAGCGGCTCTACGACTCAGCCAGCATCTGCTTGCGGATGTCGTTACGCCAATGAGTCTGCCGATTCCAGGAATGTCGTTGTTGTACGAGAGTGATTCTGAGGCGCTACGGAAGTTCGCGCTGCATGCATACAGCGGTCTGGGCAACGGAACCGGATGGAATCTTCGGAGCGGGATAGCCACTCCGTCGATGACGGTGATCGTCGTCGAGGTGCTCATGCGCACATACGTGCACGCTGAAGCGTTCCACAGAACGGGAACCGCAAAGCTGGACTGGCCTGAACAGCGTCGTCGCACAGAATTGCTCTTGGCCGCCCACGGTCTCGTGTCGGCGATTTCGTTGGGCAAGGTGGCTGCACGAATGGCGGCGCACCAGGCGGTCGGAGACACCGTGCGCGTATTGCATCCATCTCACATCCGTCACGCGAACATTCCGGCCCTGCTCCGTACCGGCACACTTGCCGCAACCGTCATCAGTGACGCATACCGTGCGTCTCGAATTCCAAGCGCACGATCGTGGGACGATCTCGTTGTCAGTACCGCACAACCCTGGCAGCTGGATCTTGTCGATCGCTTCGAGGAATGCAGCGACTCGTACTGCGACCTCGTCCTCCCGTTGCGCGATGTCGATTAGTCGTCGATTTGTGGTGCTGCGATCAAGTGGCGCCACTTCGTCGAGCAAACAAGAACGCGATGTGCCCACTGAATGGTGGACACATCGCGTCGATACTTGGCAGAGCAGCTGCTCAGGAGGCAGCGTCCATCACGGGTGGACGCCGCGCTTGTTGAGCCAGACCTGGGGGTTGATCTTGGTGCCGTTGGCGTCCCAGACCTCGTAATGGAGGTGGGGGCCGGTGGATTGGCCGCGGTTGCCCACGGTGGCGATCTTCTGGCCGGCGGTGACGTGCTGTCCGGGGCGGACGAAGCTCTGGTCGACGTGCCCGAAGACGCCGGTGGTGCCGTCGTCCTGCTTCACGCGGACCCACTGGCCGAAGCCGGAGGCCGGGCCGGACTCGACGACGACTCCGTCGGTCACGGCATAGACGGGGGTGCCGATCTTGTTGGCAATGTCGACGCCGTTGTGGTTGGAGCCCCAGCGTGCGCCGTAGCCTGAGGTGACGGTGCCACTGACGGGCTTGACGGCCTTCCGCATGCCCGGGGCGCCGGGGGTGAAGACCGACGGCGGCAGGATGTCGCGGGCGAACTTGTCGACCTCAGGCGGAAGGGCCAGGCCGGCCGGCATCTTCACGTTTTCCGGCAGCGCGATGTGCGGGGCCGGCGGCTGAGGCGCGGGCTGGGCCGATGCCTGCGCCGCGGTGCCGACCGTCAGGCCGGCGGCGCCTGCAAAGGCCACGAGCGCGGCAGCGCGCACTGCCTTTCGGGTGCGGGTCTGGGGTGAGTGATGAGCGTTCAGGAAATTCAAGGGCACAGCTTTTCTGTTTCAGTAACGATTAGATCTCGTATCGGACACGACGAGGCTAAACACGCGGACCTGAGCACAGCCTTAGAAATCGGCCTCAGCGTGGCCGGGCTCACTCGGAAGATGCCGATCACCCAGGTCAGAGTGGGCCCGGTCACCCTTTTGGGCGACGCCGCGATGACACTTACGCACGCGGCTTCGTACGGCGACGCGCGCTGGGAGCCGCGTCCGGGGTCGCAAAGAAAGGGGACGGCGATCCCGCACCCAGCCGGCTGCCGAACGCGACACGGTGAGCCGACCCTGTGGACGGCCGCGAGGAGATCCGGCGTCGGGTGATCTAGCATCATCCGGCACGGGGATGAATGTCGGGGGATTCGATGACTGTCACGTATGCGGGGGAAGTGCGGGCGTACCTGTCCGGTTTCGGCGACCCACCGATGCTGTACGCAGCACTACGCGAGACGCAACTCTCGGTACCGCTCGATGTCCACGGCCGTTTCTTCACCCTCAAGCAGAGTGGGCTGCCGTGGATGCTGGCGTTCACGAGTCCCCAGCGTCTACGCGACTTCGCCGACCTGACCGAGCGCGACTCCGCCGACATCACCTATGTCGAGGTCCAGGGACAGTCGCTGATCGACGACGTCCTCGACCAAGCCCCGGAACCGACGGGCCTCGTCGTCGACTGCGCGACGTCGGAGATGATGACCTTCCCGCCGACCAAGGACCTGACTCCGCACTGTTACTACGACGACGAGGGCGAGGTCGTTCGATGACAGACAACTTGGGCGTCAATCCCGCCGACATGGAGAAGGCCAGCGCCGGGATCAACGGCGTGATCGACGCTCTGGGGCAGACCGGCGTCGGTTCCGGATACTCCGCAGGACTCGGTCGCGGTTACGGCGATCTCGATCTCGACGGCAAGACAATCGGCCACGCCGACCCCAAGGACGGCCTAGAGGAATACTGCGATCGTTGGGAGTGGGGCGTCCGCGCGCTGGTGACCGGCGCCGCGGAGCTCTCCAAGGGCCTCGGACTGGGCGCCAGTCACTATGAGCGCGAAGAAGAATGGGCCGCCAACCAGCTCAAGGACTGGGCGATGGACCTTGTCGGTGACCCGAACCTGACGGCCGAGCAGATCAAGGAGATGTCCTTGGGCGATCTGTGGGACCACAACCGCAACGCCGTGACCAACCCGCAGTGGGCGCTGACCCCCGAGGAGATGCAGCGGCACAAGGAGTTCTTCAGCGCCACCGGATCGACGCTGCTCGACGACATGGGGACCATCGGCCGCCACGCGGTCAACCCCGTATCCGGGGTCACCGACACCATCGATGGCTTCCAGAGCGACGGATTCACCGCCGACACCCCGACCGAGCCGGGTTTCCCCGCCCCGCGCGTCGACCAGTGATCGGGGCGGCCTGAATGGGCATGTTCGACTTCCTCGAGGACGGTAAAGAGTGGCTCGGGGGCGTGGTCGACGGCGCCACCGACCTTCTCGGAGACGGTCTCCGCAGTGTCGGTCTGGACAAGATCGCCACCGGGGTCGAGGACTTCGGCGACAGCGTCGCCAACTCCCTGGGCGCTATGCCCGACGAGAAGCAACTGGAGGAGTCGAAGAACCCCAAGGAACTGGTCCTCGGCGACCCCGGTGGAATCCGGGATCTCGCCGCGAAGTTCACCGGATTCGCCGGCAACTTCACCAGTGCCGGCGAGGGAATACGGGGCATCTCGGCGGGCAACTGGACCGGGGACGGCGCCGCCGGCTTCCGTGATGCCACCGCGAATCAGGTTCCGAAGTGGTTCGCCGCGGCCGACGCCGCGTCGAAAGCCGCCGCCGCGCTGTCCAGTTGGGCCGGCGTGGTCGAGTTCGCGCAGCAGAAGGCGGCCGAGGCCGTCCGCGTGTGGGAGGAAGGCGAACGCAAACGGGACGAGTGGGTCAAGGCGGCCGACAAGTACAACGAGGAACTCGACGACTATCAGAACGATCGTCGCGACACCCCGCCCGTCCACCCGGGGCCGGATCCATGGCCGGGATACAAGGCCGAGGCCGAACGGATCCTGAAAGTCGGCCGTGACCACCGCAATTCGGCGGCGCCGGGAACGAAGGCCGAACTGAGTAGTGCCGCGAACATGGCGCCACCGATGCCGTCGGCGTACGAACAGGCAACGATGACCGCGAAAGACGTGGGCACCGCTGGCTTTACCGCGTTCAACCATTTCGAAGCCGGCATGATCGGCTCGGTGACCGAGGTCGTCAAAGCCCTCAACATGCTCAACCCGACGAACATCTACAACGTCACCAACCCGCACCAGTACGCACGCAACACCGCGGGCATGGCGGCAGGCCTCGTGCATCAGGTGGCGAACCCCGACGAGTTCGTCCGCGGTTTCATCGGTTCGGGGTGGTCGGACGATCCCTCTCAGGCCCTCGGCAACTTCACCGGCAACGTTCTCATGACGGTAGCGCCCGGGCCGAAGGGAACATCCGCGCTCACCGCAGGCCTCAAGAGCACACGTCATCTGCCGTCGCCATCATCTCCGACGCCCCGCGCCGGGTCTGTGTCCCATGCACCTGGTGCGTCGCCGATTGCACCGCACCCATCGCCTTCCACACCCACCGTCACGCCCGCAAACCACGGTGCCACACCGTCTTCCGAGCTGCTCGGTAGTCATGGCCCCGAACTTCCGGTGACACATGATGGCCCGCCGGTGTCACCAGTGGACACCCCGACACCACATGCACCGGTCGACGCACCGTCGACAACTCCATCGTCGGTGCCGGATCGGGGCACACCGGCCGGGGGAGCCGTCGACTCGACGCCGACTCCGGGACCCGACGCGCCGACAGCACGTCCTGATACTCCCGCATCGTCTCCCGATCAGCCCGTCGGTGGAGGCACGTTCGACAACCCTGCACCTACCGGCACGCACGGCGACGGCCCATCGCCCACGCCAACCCCTGAGTCGACGACGGCGTTCCATGGAGACGCGCCGGATCCGTCGAGCTCCGATGTCGGAAACAGCACGCCTGGCTCGCGGACGACCGCTGACGACAACCCGCCCGGACCCGACCGCGGCGAGACGACCACGCCTACGGGTGCCGGCGCGGTCGAACACACCCCGGATCAGGCCGGGACGCCCGCCAACCACACCCCCGACCACTCCGACGCCCCCGCTCGCGTCCCGGTCGACCGCAACGACGCACCCGGTGACCTCCGTAGCGAACCGTCTTCTGTCAAGACCGATGGCGACCCCGCCGGTCGAAATCCCGCGCGCCCCGATGAAACGGCACCAACCGACCGCGACGCCTCTGGAACGACCCACCACGAACCGACTCGGCCCAGAACTGATTCCCACGGTTCCGGACAGCACCCCGGCCGTAACGACGAGCCCACCGGTGCGCATCCACCGAAAGCCGCCGACGAACGCGGCGGTCCAACAACACATCCCACACACGCCGACGCGGACACGCCAATACCGGGAGCGCGCCCGACACCCGTGGCGCCCCACGGTGACGGCCCACCCTCCGGGGCCCACCAGGGGGCCGACACGCCGACCCGGAGCCCGTCGGAGAACTCGCCGGCAACTCCGGTTGCGCCGGTCTCCGGCCATCACGCGGCGTCGACACCGCATTCGACAACCGATGGCGGGCAGCCGAAACCCTCAAACACTCCGGGCGGCGCAGCGACGCCGACCAAGACCGACACCCCCGCGGCACCACCGCGGATCCCCGAGCACACTCCCGACCGCACTCCACCCGCACGGTCCACCCCTGACAGCACCGGCCACGCCCGCGAGAGCGACCGCGCCCGGCCCGCGCAATCACATTCCCACCACGTGCCCGAACCGGCGGTCCGACACATGCCCGACCGCGACCCGGGTACTCCCACCCCACGGGTCACGCCTGACGACCGGTCGATCCCGCCGGCGGTACTCGCGGACCGGCCGGTTTCACCTGACCGACCGGCCACTCCGAACCACCGTCCGACGACACCGGATTCCGACGCGACGCTTCGCGATCACGATGGGCCGAATGGTCCGAAGTCCGAGCCCGAGATCGACCACGACACGCGTGAACCCCACGACCCGGCGATGCCCTGGCGTACCAACGAGGACGCGCCGGACGTTGCGGGCACCAGCGCGGGCAACGAGGCGCCGTCGCAGTGCCGCGCCGACGGAGAGCCGGTCAACGTCGCGACCGGCGAGTACTTCCTCCCGCTGACCGACGTCGAACTACCCGGCGTGCTTCCGCTGCGTCTGACGCACCGGCACCGTTCGCGGTATCGATGGGGCCGCTGGATGGGCCAGACCACACCTTCGACCCTGGATGCACGAGCGATCGTCGAGGAGGAGCTCGTCACCATCGTCGATGGCGACGGAACGTTGACGAATTTCCCGAAGCCCGACGGTGATTCGGTGTCACGGAGTGTCACCCCGACTGATTGGGAGCTGCGCACGACCCCAACCGGCGGTTACCAGGTCACCCACATCCGCGACCGCGTGAGCTGGTTCTTCATCCCGATACCCGAACTCGACGGGGTGGACGTTCGCGCCGGTGATATCGCGGTGTCGGCGATGACCGACCGTCACCACAACCGGATCGAATTCATCTTCGACAAGCAGGGCCGACCCAAGGCGGTGGAACACTCGGCCGGCTATCGGATCGAGGTGCAGTGCGACGGCGCCCGCATCCTCGGCTACCGGCTGACGGCGGGCCTGGGCGGTGCCGCCGTCGATCAGCAGCTGTGCACCTTCGACTACCACCAGGGCAATCTCGCGGTGTCGACCAACGCGGTCGGTGCCACAACGTATTTCGCCTACGACGACGCTGCGCGGATGACCTGGTGGCGCGATTCGCTGGATATGGAGTACTGGAACTGCTACGACGATCTCGGACGGGTGACGATCCAGTCCGGCATGAACGGTGTTTGGTCGGGCCGGTTCAGCTACCAACTCCGGCCCGACGGCAACGGTTCGTACACGACCTATCGGGACGCCGTCGGCGCGACGACCGTCTACGGCATCGACACCGACGGCCGGGTGCGTCAGGAGGCCGACGCCGCCGGACGGATCAGGGCCACCGACTACAACGCCAACCGTCAACCGCTGTCCATCACCAGTCCCGGCGGCGCGCGCACCCTGCTGCGCTACAACGCTTCCGGCGACGTCGAGTCGATCACCGCGCCGGACGGCAAGGTCACCGACATCGCGTACGCCGAGCCCGCCTGTCCGGTACGGATCGTCGAACCGGGCGGCATCACGACGCGGATCTCCTACGACGAGAACGGTTCACCGGTCAGCGTCGTCGACAACGCGGGCGCCGACACTCGCTACACGTACGACGAGCACGGTGCGCTGACTTCGCGAACCGATCCCGACGGCGTCGTGGTGCGGTATCGGAACAACGGTGCCGGCCTGCCGGTCACGATCGCGGACACACTCGGCAATACCACGCGGATCACCTACGACGGCTTCGGGCGTCCCACGGAGGTCATCGATGCCGAAGGCGCGCGGACGGTCGTCTCCTACGACGCAATGGGCAACCGGACCAGCGTCTCCGCACCGGACGGCGGCCAGTCACGATGGGAGTACGACGGCGAGGGCAACTGTGTCGCACACACCGACCCGGTCGGGGCCGTGACCCGTTGGGAGTACGGGCACTACGACCTGCCGGTTGCACGCATCGACGCGGACGGGTCCCGCACCGAATTCAGTTACGACGCTACCCGGCGACTGATCGCGGTCACCAACCCCGACGACCTCGTCTGGACGTACACCTACAACGCTGACGGCTCACTGGCGTCGGAAACCGACTTCAACACCGCCACAACGACCTACACGTACGACGATGAGGGGCGCCTCGCGTCGCGCACGAACGCAGCGGGTCAAACGGTGTCCTTCACATACGACGCAGCGGGCCGGCGCATCAGTGATCTGACTGCAGACCCGGTCAATCCTGACCTCGGTGGTGAGACAACCGAATACAGCTTCGACGCCGCCGGTCGACTCGAGAGCGCAGCCGGTGTCTTCGGTCGGTGGCACACGAGCTACACCGCGGCCGGACTTCCGCAGCTCACCGGCGTCGACGACGGTCGGACCGACTGGATCATCGAATCTGCTTGGACCGGTGCTGGACGACTGGCGTCGCTGACGTCGCCGACAGGCGTCAACACCCGATACGGCTACGACCCGCGTGGTGTTCTCGACTTCCTGTCCAGCGCGGGTCGTTCGTGCGACATCACTACGAGCCCGACAGGCCGTGAGCGGCGTCGCCGCTTCGAGGGCTCGGCCATCGATTCGGGGTGGGACGCAGTCGGTCGTCTTACCGGACGGTCTGTGATGGCGGTCGCGGACCGCCCGTCGGCCCTGAATCTCGGCATCAGTGGCGCGAACGCGGGGGAGAAGCGCCCCGATCGGACTGTCGCAGCCGCCGAGTACAGCTACCGCACGGACGGAATTCTGACGAGTTCGACGACGACATTGCTCAATGGTCGGACCGACTACCGAGTGGACGTGCTCGGGCGCGTGGTCGCGGCCACTGGTCCTGCTGGGACCGAGCAGTTCTCGTACGATTCGACCGGCAACATCACCGAGTACGCGTCTACGGGCGAGGACGGCCTCGGTCCCGAGGTGCGAGGCAGCAACCAGTCTTCGCTCCCGGATGCGCGAGGCGCCGGCGACCAATTGCTCCCTGATGTGGGCGGCGCACGCGACCCGATGCTCCCTGAGGTAAGAGGCGCCGGCGACCCATTGCTCCCTGAGGTGGGTGGCGCACGCGACCCATTGCTCCCTGAGGTGCGAGCGCAGCGAGCCTCGAAGGGCCGTCGCCGCTACTCCGGCACCCTTCTTGTCGACGACGGGCGTACGTCTTACCGCTACGACGCTGCTGGTCGCGTTGTGTCGATGAGCCGACGTCGATTGTCGCGCAAACCGGATGTCTGGCACTACGTCTGGGACGCTCACGATCATCTGCGGTCGGTGATCACGCCGGACGGCACGGTGTGGAGTTACACGTACGACCACGTCGGACGGCGACTGTCGAAGACGAACCAGTCGACCGGCGAGACCGCACGCTTTCACTGGCACGGAGAGCACCTCGTCGAACAGACCGAGATGGTGTCCGACGACGCCGACTTGCGGTTGCAAGCCACCACCTGGACCTATTCGCCTTCCGCGTACGCGCCGCTGGCGCAGACGGTCACATCTGAGCCGATTGGCCTGACCGAGAGTGCGGTCGACTCGCCCCACGCTGCCGATCAGGTTCACGATCTCGGTCTCAACCTAAGCAGCTCCGCTCCCACTGCACCTTCGGTGCGCCACTGGACGCAATCCGAGGTTGACCGCGAGTTCTTCGCGATCGTCACTGACCAGATCGCTGCTCCGACTGCGCTCATTGACCCGGACAGCGGGCAAGTCGTGGGTCGATCAATCCGGACCCTCTACGGCGAGACCACGTGGACGGGCGAATCGACGCCATGGTCGTACCCGGGGCAGTACCTCGATCACGAAACAGGCCTGCACTACAACCGCCACCGCTACTACCAATCCAGCGCCGGTCGCTACCTCAGCCCGGACCCTCTAGGACTTGCGCCCGCGCCGAACCCCCACTCGTACTCAGCCCGTCCTCCGACAACGTGCGACCCATTGGGACTGACGCCCTGCGACGGAGACAAGGTCATAGACCACTTCGGTCCGATGAAGAAGGGGCCGCAGGAAGACTGGGTGGACGCGACATTCCGCGGTGGAAGCTACACCGAGAAGGTGACGACTCGGCCAATGACGCTCT
The DNA here is from genome assembly GCF_021245825.1 of Gordonia metallireducens. Classification (NCBI taxonomy): domain Bacteria; kingdom Bacillati; phylum Actinomycetota; class Actinomycetes; order Mycobacteriales; family Gordoniaceae; genus Gordonia; species Gordonia metallireducens. Next base: position 214,794 of record NZ_JAJQJP010000002.1, read on the forward strand.
ACCGGGCGTTCACCGAGGGCGGCCCCGTTCTCGGTCAGTTCTGGACACGCACTAAGCCCTCCGGACCGGTGCAGGCCCGCATCGACAGTGCGCTCAATCCCGAATGGAAGAATAAGGCGACCGCAGTAACCACGATCGAGGTCCCAGCCGGAGTTCGGTACTTTGAGGGCACGGCTGCCCCTCAAGAGATATTCGGAGGCGGTGTTCTCCTCGGAGGGGGGAATCAGATCGTCTTCGAAGCGGATTTCTTCGTTCCTATGTCCTGGATACGTGAATAGATGGTGCGGACAGCACTCGGAAGGCTAACGATGTGAATACCGATATCTGCGAACTAGCATGCTCTTCACTTGAGCGCTTCTATGAGACGTACTGGGGTCTTACGCCTATCTACATCGAACTCCCGGACGCCCCGAAGGGGACAATCGACTCCTACCTGCAACTTGATTCGGTGGACAAAGTGGGCATCGATCAGATCCATGCCGACCTCGGCTACGGCTGGGGCTTCACAATCCGACCGACGTTGGTTGAGTTGGATGACGACCTCTTCACCTTAACTATTTTGGGCACCGACCTCGACTTCGAGACCACTTCCGCGCACCGCTTATACCGCGAAGCGTGGGTGCGATTTTTTGTCGTACCGAATACAGACAGAACGAACCGAATCAGGGCAGAAAGGGGAGAGAGGCTACGAGCACTTCAAAGCTAGGCGCTGTTCCTCCACCTGAACCGTGTGGCCTCCGGTTGCTCAAGCATTCGAGGCGTTTGCCCCAAAGCATGCCGATCATCGTCGAGAAGAGGTTGTTCCATGACGGATACCTGTGAAGACCCTCAGTCCCGGCTTGATCGCTTGAAGCTACGACTAAACGAAGCCGTTCGACATTTCGAACAGGTCGCTGGTGAGAAAGTCCGCCGAGCAGAGCTTCCTGGCGACTCTCCGGACAGTCCTGGCGGGTTCTTAAGTATTGACCCGGATGGCAGATATCGCTTCGAGTTCAGAGAAAGGGGCGAACCTGCGGCTCTGATCGTCTCCGACCGAATCGACGACATCGTGCTCGGCGTAATGAGCGATGTCGCCAGCAGCCATGCTCAAAGCGCTGCGCTGCGGGATCCGGACTACAAAAGTGTCAATGACGCTCGGAGATTATGGTTCCCGCGGTGGAGCCGACTGATGCACTCTCTGTCTCCCGAATGGGGCAGGCACACCGATCTTGAAATCAGTGAGATTTTGAACGCGTACCCGTACGACTGATCGTATTGCATGCATAACGCGGTGTGAGGGCGGCGGATCGATCCAGAGTGTGCATACGCCGGAGCCGTGACTCGTTACCTCGGGAGTCGGAGCATCGCTGGATCTGCTGCGGCCAGAAGATGACGCGCGGTCGTTTCTTTCGACCGACTGGCTGGCGGTGGGTCGCACCCGTTGATGGAGCCGTGTCGGTCCCACAGACGCGGTCACGAGCGAGCCTGCCGGCGTCTTCCGATCTTGCGCATCGCACCGATCAGTCCGAGGCCGACGCTGGGTGCGAGGTCTCCGGCCCGGCTGATCACCCCTCGCCAGCGCGGAAGCACACGGAACACCTGACGGCTGTTCATCAGTTCCATACCGGCACGGACCACGGCCGCCTCGTCGAGCGGTCGGGGGCCGGCGAAGAGCATCGCGGCGCCGGGGTCGTTCGCGTGCGAGGTCACCATCTGCGTGTTCACGACATCCGGGCACAGTGCACGAACCCGGATGGGCAGACCCGCGTGCCGCAGATCGCCCTCCAGCGAGGTCGTATAAGACAGCACCGCGGCTTTGGTGGCGGCGTACAGCGCCAACCCGGGTACGGGAGCAAGCGCCGACAGGGACGCGACATTGAGGATGACTCCGCCACCAGTCAGGCGCATCTGGGCAACCGCGGCGGCCGATCCCGCCATAACTCCACGCACATTCACGTCGAGGATGGTGGCGATCTGCTCGTCGGAGTGCTCCCACGCCTCTCCCGCATAGAGCACGCCGGCATTGTTCACCCAGACGCTCAACCGCCCGAGAGTGGCCGCCTCCTCGGCAATCCGACGATGCGACGAGATGTCCCGTACGTCCTGCTGCAGGCCGATAGCGCCACTGCCGATCTCGGCCGCTGCGCGCTCTGCCGCCGCGCCGTCGACGTCGGTGAGGATCACCCGATGCCCCTCCTGCGCGAGACGACGGGCGAAAGCAAGGCCGATACCGCGGCCGGCGCCGGTGACAACTGCTGTGGTGGGCATGCCGGGACTCTACTGTGCGTCGCTCGGCCCAGGCGTGCCGTGTCTCGACCCGGCCTCCACTGACGTTGTTGCAGAAGTCGCCAGAGCCCGAACGTTGAGCACCTAGGGTGACCACATGGACACCGACGCCACTCGTCGTCTCGAAGAACTTGCGCACGTCGAGGCGATCAAGCAACTCAAGCATCGCTACTGGCGTGCCTGTGACGCCAAGGATGTCAACGGCTTTCGAAGCTGCTTCATCACTCACGGAGCGCGTATCGACTACGGCCCGCTCGGCACCTTCGACGACGCAGAACCAATGGCGAAGATCTTCGAGCAGGTGGCCGGGCACAAGGTCGACGGCAAGTACGTCATCTTCGACATGCACCACGGCTTCCATCCCGACATCACGCTGACCTCGGAGACCACGGCCACCGGTAGATGGACCTTGAAGTTCCGTCAGGTGAACCTGCTCGACCGCACCGAGACGGTCATGACGGGGGAGTACGACGACGAGTACGTCGTCGAGGACGGCGAGTGGAAGATGTCGGCCAGCAAGCTCACCGAACGGTGGTCACTGCGTCGTCCCCTCGGTGACGACGCGACGGTGCACGCCGGAACCTTCTCCGGGTGACTGTCGATCGGCGACGCCGGCGGCAGATCATGGCACCGTGGAGTCATGCCCGAACCCGAGCACACCCCCGACGGCCATCACGTCGTCATCAACGGCCGCAAGTGGCGTGCGACGGATCCCCTCATCCCCGACGATCGACGGTCCGAACTGCAGTCGATCCTCATGGCGTGGCGTCGCGAGGTGAAGCGCACCAAGGGTGCACCCGAGTCGCGCGCCGGCGTGCAGGCCGCGAAGGTCGCCCTCGGGGAGCGCGGAACCCCGTGGTGGGAGCAGTCCGACGACGAGCGGCGGGCCCGCTGGGAGACGCCCGTGCCGAGGCCGGGGGACGAGTGAACCTCAGCGCGGCATGAGGGATTCGGCTGCGTATCGTCCTGCGCGCTCGAAGGTTTCGATGATCTTCAGGTCGGGGTCGAGTCGCCAGTACCGCATCGTCGACACGTAGATCGCCGCCACCATCTGGGCCAGGAACTCCACCGGATGGTCGGTGCGGACATCGCCCTGCTCCAGCCCTGCGTCGATGAGTCGTCGTACCTGCGCGGTGAACAGATGACTGCGTTCCGGGTTCTCCGACGCCGAGTAGATCCGTTCGATCTCGCCGGTGACGACGCGCATGTAGTCGGGGTCGGCCTCGGAGGTCTGGGCGAAGTCGATGAACACTCCCACCACGCGGTCGTAGGTACTCAACGGCTGCCGAAGCATCGAGTCGACGACGCGGCTGAACAGGCCCATCAGTTCGACGTACAGTGCGCCGACCAGGTCGTCCTTGCTGGGGAAGTAGTTGAAGAAGGTCGCCCGGGAGACTTCGGCGCGTTCGGCGATCTCCTCGACCGTGGCGTCGGTGCCGCGTGTTCCGAGCAATTCGCGGGCCGCGGTCAGCAGGCGGTCACGCGTCTGCTGCTTGTTCTTTTCCCGACGTCCGACGGGCGCGGCATCGCTCATCCAGTTCCTCCGTCGGGTCGTCGAGCCGCTAAGTGGGGCTCGTCTTGACCAATTCTCGCATTCGGCCACCGATTTCTGGATGGTCGTCTAACTTTTGCCTCTAAGTCCACTGTGACGCACGACACGGACTTCGATAGCGACGTTCTCGCTGCGCTCGGTCGGCGCTACTCAGCCGTCGGGGGCGGTGTGACGCGATTCCACGAGGGGTGGTGAGTGCTCATGCGGGTCAACCGGCCCCGGCGGGGTGGGGCCATCGGTGGGCGCTCGACGACGGCGACCGGACCGCGAGCCGGCGTGGCTCTGGCATGCCCGGCTCGTCGCTGTTCTCTCTAATCTTTTGTGCCGCAACAGAATCAGGGACCACTTAGTTTCCCAAAACTACGCATAACCGACACCGGTCGGGCTTACAGTCACCACGACGCCGACCACCGGACCTCCGCAGCTCACCGCGAGGGCGTCATTTCATCGAAGGGATCGCAGTTGAAATCACCAGTTGCACTCAAGCGCGTCATACGCGCGACCACCGTCATGGGTTGTGCGGGAATCCTCGCCCTGGGCGGCCTGACGGCGTGCGCCGACGACAGTTCCGACAGTTCGAGCGCAGGCGAGACGAGTCAGCTCCCGAGCAACGCCGCCACGGGCGACGCGGTCAAGATCGGACTGATCGTGCCCGAGGGCGGCGCGGTGACGACGCCGATGGTGCGTGAGGGCAGTGAGGCGGCCGTCGAATACCTGAACAACAACGGTGGCGGCATCGGCGGCCACAAGATCGACCTCGTGGTCTGCAAGCAGCAGGAGGAGCCGGCGTCGGCCACCAAGTGCGCGAACCAGATGGTCGAGGAGAAGGTGTCCGTCGTCGTGTCGCCGCTCGGCGCACAGGGCGCGGTCATGCTGCCGATCGTCGTCGGCGCCGGAATCCCTTACGTCGCACAGGCTCCGGTCTCGCAGGCCGAAATGGCCACCCCGAACGCGTTCATGCTGTCGGGCGGCATCGTCGCGGTGCTGGCCGGTCAGGCTGCCACTGCAGCCAAGGACGGCCTGAAGAAGGTCAACCTGATCATCGGTGACTCGGGCGACGCGGCCGGCTCGGTCAAGGCACTGGGCGAGCCGATGTTCCAGCAGGCCGGGGTCGAACTCAACGTCGTCACCGTCCCCGTGAGCGCCGCCGACCTGACCCCGCAGATCACCGCGGGCCTGGCCGACAACCCCGACGCGGTCGCCATTCTCGGCGACTCGCGCCAGTGCATCTCGATCCTCAAGACCCTGCAGACGGTCGCACCGGACGCCAAGAAGTACCTGATCGCCAGCTGCCTCGACAAGCCGGTCCTCGACGCGACCGGCAACGAAGCCGTCGCCGGTGCCAAGGCGTTCACCACGGTCAACGTCAGCTCCGACGATCCGAGCGTGGTTCTGTACCGCAGCATCATGGCGCAGTACGCACCCGACACCGACCCGGCCGGTCTCGCCTACATCGGCTACCAGGCTGTCGCCGCGCTGGGTGAGCTCAAGGGCCTCGAGGGTCCCGTCGACGCCAAGGCATTCTCCAAGGCGCTGTCCGAGGCCAAGGACATTCCGCTGCCCGCCGCACCCGGAATCACCCTGACCTGCAACGGCACCGCGTTCCCGCTGCTGACCGCCCTGTGCAGCAAGGCCGTTCTGGTGAGTGACGTCAACTCCGACGCCAAGCTCGAGAACACCACCGTCGTCAACAACTGACAGTTCCGAGAAGATCGGGGGCCGCGTGTCTGCGCGGCTCCCGATCGAGGAGTTCCATGACCGACCATCTCGCCTTCCTGATCCTCGGCCTCGGCAACGGCGCCGTCTTCGCCGCGCTCGGTCTCGCCCTGGTGATGACCTTCAAGAGTTCCGGCGTCGTCAACTTCGCCACCGGCGCCGTCGCTCTCTACGCCGCCTACACCTATGCGTTCCTACGCAAAGGGGAACTCCTCAACCCCATACCCGGTTTCCCGACGACGATCGACCTGGGATCGGACGTGGGCGTCGTTGTCGCCGTACTGATCTCGGTGATCAGCGCCGCGATCCTCGGCGTCATCCTGTACCTGCTCGTGTTCCGACCGATGCGCACGGCACCGGCGTTGGCCAAGGCTGTCGCCGCCATCGGCCTCATGCTCGTCATCCAGGCGCTCATCGCGCTGCGCGTCGGCGAGAACGCGCCCAGCGTCGGACCGATCTTCAAGATCGACACCTTCAAGATCGGTACCAGCGTCGTACCCACCGACCGTCTACTGCTCGCGGTCGTCATCGTCGGCCTGGCGATCTGCGCAGGACTCGTGTTGCGCTACACCCGTTTCGGTGTCGCGACCGAGGCCGCCGCAGAATCCGAGAAGGGCGCGCTCGTCACCGGGCTCTCACCGGACCGGATCGCCGTCGCCAACTGGGCGTTGTCGTCGGCCACGGCGGGTCTCGGCGGCATCCTCATCGCGCCGATCGTGCCGCTCAACCCGGTCGCCTACACAATGTTCATCGTCCCGGCGCTCGCTGCCGCACTCGTCGGCGACTTCACCGCGATCTCGGTGACCGTCGCCGCCGGTCTGGTCATCGGCATGCTCCAGTCCGAAGCAACCAAACTCCAGACCACGTGGGACTGGATGCCCGACGCCGGTGTGGCCGAGGCGGTTCCGCTGATCCTCATCGTCGGCTTCCTGCTCCTGCGCGGGCAGCCCCTGCCCGGACGCGGCGCGGTCATCCGCCAGGACCTCGGCCGCTCACCCCGCCCCGACCACCTCCTGGTCCCCGGCGTCATCGGTGTCGTCGTCGCGGTCATCGCACTCTTCACCACCTCCGGCAGTCTGCGCCTGGCCGTGATCGCCACCATGATCTACGGCATCATCGCCCTCTCGCAGGTCGTCGTCACCGGATACGCGGGTCAGGTGTCGCTCGCGCAGCTCACCCTCGCCGGGGTCGGCGCCTACACGCTGAGCCGGATGACCGAAGACCTGAACCTGCCGTTCCCGGTCGCACCGCTGCTCGCCGCTTGCGCGGCCATGGTCATCGGTGTCGTCGTCGGCCTGCCCGCGCTGCGGGTGCGCGGTCTGCCGCTCATGGTCGCGACACTGGCGCTAGCGGTGTTCTGCGAGGCGTTCTGGTTCCGCAACCCGTCGCTCAACGGCGGACTCCAAGGTGCACCGGTCGATTCGCCCTCGCTGTTCGGCATCGACCTCGGCATCGGTGCCGGTGAGGGCTACCCGCGACTCGCCTTCGGCATCCTGTGCCTCATCGTGCTGACGGTCGCGGCCTACGCCGTCGCAGCGCTGCGTCGAAGCGGGTTGGGGGCGTCGATGCTCGCCGTGCGCGCCAACGAACGGTCCGCGGCGGCGGCCGGTATCAACGTCGGGGTCACAAAGCTCATCGCCTTCGCGATCGCGTCCTTCCTGGCAGGCCTCGGCGGCGCACTGCTGGCCTATCAGCAGACCCTCGCCACCGCCGGCACCTACGCCGTCTTCGCCGGTATCGGGCTCTTCGCGGTCACCTACGTCGCAGGCGTCACCTCGATCTCCGGGGCGATCCTCGCCGGCGTCATCGCACCCGGCGGCGTGATGTACTTCGCCGTCGACAAGTACGCATCCTTCGGCGACTACTACATGCTCGTCAGCGGAATCCTGTTGGTGCTCACCGTCGTCACCAACCCCGACGGCCTTGTCGGCTACCTGCACAAGATTCCGTACCCGGGACGACGCGTCGCACCGAAAGCCGAACAGCCGGTGGAGACACTCACGATGCCGGTTGCCGATGCACCTGCGCCGCCGACCGGCTCGGTCATCCTGTCGGTCCGTGATGTCACCGTCCGGTACGGCGCGGTGACCGCCGTTCACGACGTCGACTTCGACGTCCGGGCCGGTGAGATCGTCGGACTGATCGGGCCGAACGGCGCCGGCAAGACCACGCTGATCGACGCCATCAGCGGCTTCGCACCGGCCGACGGCACGGTGTCGCTCGACGGCGCGTCGATCGACGGTCTGGCGCCACATCGTCGCAGCCGCGCCGGACTCGGGCGCACCTTCCAGGACATCGAGCTCTACGGTGAACTGTCGGTCGCGGAGAACCTCGCGATCGCTGCACAACGCGCACCCGGCGACACGTCGGACAACGTGCGAAAAGTGTTGCAGATGCTGGAGATCGACCATCTCGGCGACGTCCCGGCCGCCGACCTCTCCCAGGGGCAGCGTCAGCTGGTGGCGGTCGCCCGTGTGCTCGCGGGGCAACCGAGGGTGGCGCTCCTCGACGAGCCGGCGGCCGGGCTCGACAGCACCGAGAGCCGCTGGCTGGGTGATCGCCTGAGAGCCGCACGTGCACATGGGGTCTCGATGGTCCTGGTCGACCACGACATGGACCTCGTGTTGAGCCTCTGCGATCGGGTGATCGTGCTCGACCTCGGTGCCGTCATCGCCGACGGCACTCCCGACGAGATCCGCACGTCACCGGCCGTCATCGGCGCCTACCTGGGTACACCGTCGTCGGCGATGGCCGTCGAACCAGACGAGACGGACCCGGACCCCGACGTCGAGCGCGGCCGTGCCGAGGTAGTGGAGGAGATGTCGTGACGGTCCTGGAATGCCGCGGACTCGATGCCGGGTACAGCCGCGGGAACCCATGTGTCCACGGCCTCGAGCTGTCCGTGGACGCGGGCGAGATCGTCGCGCTGCTGGGGCCCAACGGAGCCGGGAAGACGACCCTCCTGACGACCCTGGCCGGATTGCTACCGCGTCTCGACGGTGACGTCACCGTCGCCGGACAGTCGGTAAAACCGGGCGACGCCCGCGCGGCCGTCCGCGCCGGACTTGTCCTCGTACCCGACGACCGGGCGCTGTTCCGCCGTCTGACCACCCGCCAGAACCTGCACCTGGCGACACGTCTGCGGGGACGGGCGCGTGCGGAAGCCGTCGACACCGTACTCGGCCACTTCCCGTCACTGACCAAACGCCTGACGGTGTCCGCCGGCGACCTGTCCGGCGGAGAGCAGCAGATGCTCGCCATTGCGCGTGCGCTGCTGCAGAACCCGAAGGTGCTGCTCATCGACGAGCTCAGCATGGGATTGGCGCCCATCGTCGTCGAGTCGATCCTCCCCGTTCTGCGCCAGGTCGCCGACACGGACCACACCGCGGTCGTCCTGGTCGAGCAACACGTGCGGCTCGCCCTCGACATCGCCGACCGCGCCGTCGTGTTGGTCCACGGCAAAGTGGGACTGGAGGATTCGGCTGCCGTGCTGTCGACCGACATCGAGCGGATCGAGGAGGCCTACCTTGGGACGGCACGCGCGTAGACGACCCCGTAAACGACTCGCCGCGGCGTCGGCCGTCTCGCCGGAGAGTCTCGGGTCAGGCGGTCTCGGACTGCGGCCGGTAGATGGCGTCGGTGATGCGGTTGGCGATGTCGGCGTGGGTGAGGAACCGGGCGGGCGACAGCAACTCGGCACACACCGCGCTGACCATGAACTCGACGGCGGCGTCGGGGCTGGGGGACAGGTACCGCGCGATCGGTGACTCGATGATGAACGCGAGTGCGCGGTCGGTGACGATGTCGATCAGGGTCGGATGGCCCTCGCGGCGGATCAGCCACGGCGTCAGCGACCCCGCGTCGTAGCGCAGTGCGGCCTGCACCAGCTCGTTGCCGGCGTTGTAGTCGAGGACCTCACGGACGAGCATGTAGATCGTGTCCCGCGGGTCGTCGGCAAACTTGAGGCGGCTCAACATGACCCGTTCCAACGCATCCAGCTCGGAGGAGACGATGGCCGAGATCAGTTGGTCGCGGGAGGCGTACCGGCGGTAGATGGTGGCGCGGCTGATGCCGGCCTCCTTGGCCACCGCGGCGAGGGTGAGCGCACCGACCCCGACGCGACGAGCCACGGCCCGTGCCGCACTCGTGAGGTCTTCTCCGCTCGCCATGCCGACATCGTAGATCACTCGAAGAGAAACACTCTTGCGCGATTTGTCTCACACGTGAGACGCTTCAGTCATGTCTGTATCAGACCTGACTCGGACCAGTTCGCGCGAAACCGGCGGCGAATCCCCGTGGGATTCCCAGCACGAAGAGTTTGACTACGAGGTCGACGACATCGAGGGCCAGATCCCGTCCTCTCTGTGTGGCGCACTGTTCCGCATCGGGCCCGGTCGCTTCGAGATCGGTGGGCACCCGATGACGCATATCTTCGACGGCGACGGCATGGTGTCCCGCTTCGACATCTCGCCCGACCGCATCCACTACCGCAATCGGTACGTCCGCACGCGGAGCTTCAAGCGCGCCAACGAGACCCAACTCCCGCCGAAAGGGTTCAACACCCAGCGCGTCGGCGGTCCGCTGGCCAACGCGCTGAAGTTTCCCGAGAACCTCTCCAACACCAGCGTTCTCGTCCACGACGACGTGCTGTACACGCTCTGGGAAGGCGGACGCCCCCACCGCCTCGACGCCGAGACACTCGAGACGCACGGCAGCGAATCCTTCCACGGTGCACTCAAGCGCATCGGCGCGTTCTCCGCACATCCGAAGATCGACCCGCGCACCGGTGACGTGTACAACTTCGGCCTGGACTTCTTCCCGCGTCCGATGATCCGCTGCTACCGGCTCGACAAGTCCCGACGTCTGCACAGCGTCGGGACGGTGCCAATCCCGAAACTCGGCTTCGTCCACGACTTCGCCTTGACCGAGCGCCATCTCGTGTTCGTGCTCGGCCCGCTCGTCGTGAGCCGGCCAATCCCGGTTGCGCTCGGCATGCGACCGTTCGGCGAAGCCCTTTCCTACAAACCGGAGTTGGGCACCACCATCGTGCTGGTCCCGCGTGACGGCGGGAAACCCACACGCATCGAATACGATTCGCTCTTCCACTTCCACGTCGCGAATGCGTACGAATCCGGACCCGAGACCGTCGTCGACATCGTCGCCCACGACGCGACCGGCGGCTGGACGCAGTGGAACAACTTCCTGTGCAATTTCCGCGAGAAAGCCGGGCCCGCGTTCGGCGGCACACTCACCAGATTGCGGATCAATCGCAACACCCAGGTGGTCACGCGCGATCCGTTGAACGAGCTCGGATGCGAGTTCCCTCAGGTGGATCCGCGGTTCGTCACCACGACGCACCGCTACACGTACTTGGCCGAGGCGTCGGTGCGTGGTGGCGACCCCGACTCGATAACCACCGTCGACACGACGACCGGCGCCCAGGATCGATACACCACACCGGGCAACACCGTATGCGAGCCGCTGTTCGCCGAGGACCCCGAGAATCCGGGCGAGGGTCGCGGCTGGTTGCTCAGCCTCGAGCACCGCCCGTCGGACAAGCGATCCCGGTTGATCGTGCTGAAGGCCGACCGTCCGAGTGAAGGGCCGGTCGCCGTCGCGACGCTTCGGCATCACGTACCCATGACGTTCCACGGGGCGTACAAGCCGGCGGCGGTTTGAGCGGGTCGGCTGGCTTCGACACGGCTCCTCGCTGCGCTCGTCGCCTGCTCAACCAGCGGTTACTTCCGCTGGCCGCTGGGCTTCTTTCTGCTCCCTGAGGTGCGAGAAGCGTTAGCGACGAGCCACGAAGGGCCTGGTGAGAGGGGTTGCCAGCCCTTCGTGACGCCCTCCGCAAGCTCCGGGCTCCTCAGGGAGCGGGGTATGGACAGTCACCGATTGCTACCCCTCGAGATAACTCGCGCGAGCGGCCTTCATCGCGTCGATCCGGCGTCGTAGCAGCTGCTCCGTTGCATTGCGGTCCGACTCCGACAGGTCACTGTCCGCCAACGCGGCGAGACGTCCCTCCTCGGCAGCGATCTCGTCGGTCAGCAGGTCCGCCGACATCTCGCGGGTGAGCAGGTCCTGGTCGACCCAGTCGGCGGCCGGAATCTGTTCCACGAGTTCGTGGTCGGGGCGTTTGGTCATGACGTGCGCTCGAATCGGAACAGCTTACGGGCGTTGAGTTCCACCATCTTGTGAACGTCCTGGTCGGGGACGTTGACCATCTGTTCGGCGACGACCTTGCGGCTGTTGGGCCAGTTGGAATCGCTGTGCGGGTAATCGCACTCCCACGTGATGTTGTCGATCCCGACCGCGTAACGGTTGTCGATGCCGTGCTGGTCCTCGATGAAGCAGCCGAACATGTGCTTGCGGAACAGATCCGACGGCCGGACCGTCTGGTTGATGTTCTGGTAGTAGCGGTGCTTCTCCCACGTGGCGTCGATGCGCTCCAGCATGTACGGCACCCAGCCGATCCCGCCCTCGGACAATGCGAACTTCAGCTTGTCGTGACGGTGGAAGACCGGCGAGAACAGCAAGTCGGCGGTCGCGTACATCGAGTTGCAACCGAACAGGGCGATCATCACGGCCATCGGTGCTTCCGGTGCGGTGATCGGCGGCTTTCCCGACGTGCCGAAGTGGATCGACAGCACCTGGTCGTGATCCTCGCAGGCGTCGAAGAACCGGTCCCAGTGGTCGGTGTGGTACGACGGAAGGCCCAGCGGCACCGGGTTTTCCACGAACGAGATCGCGCGGGCGCCGCGGTCGACGGTCCGCTCGATCTCTTTGATGCACAGGTCCACATTCCACAGCGGCATGATCGTCATCGGGATGTAGCGGTCGGGTGCGGTGGGGCACCACTCGTCGAGCACGTAATCGTTCCAGGCCTGCACGCAGAGCAGGGCCAGATCCTTGTCCTCACCCTGCAGGAACACAGTGCCCGCGAATTTCGGGAACGACGGGAAGCACAGTGCCGCATGGACTCCGTCGATGTCCATATCGGTGATGCGTGCCTTGGGGTCGTAGCAGCCCGGCAGCATGTCGTCGTAGCGAACGGGCTCGGCGCCGTACTCTTCGGGCTTCTTGCCGGCGACCGCGTTCAGACCGATGTACGGGTAGACGCGACTTTCCCACTGCCACACCTGCGCAGGGGGATTGCCCTCGTTCATCACCTTCTCGATGATGCGGGGACCGGCATCGAGGTACTTCGACGGCAACCGGTCCTGCCAGAGCAGCGGATGCTCGATGAGGTGGTCGTCGGTCGAGATCAACTGCATGTGGTCTTGCAACGGCATGATGCTGCCACTCCTTACTGCGCGTGTCCCGCTTTGGCTTCGGCGTCGCGGGTGAGGCCTGCGGCGAGGATCAGTTCTTCGTGCAGCTCGAACCACACCGTGTGATACGAGTCGGCGATCGGCTTGGCGAGCCAGGATGTGTCACCGGCATTCAGCTTCGCGAGCGCTTCGTCGAGTTTGGTGCCGTACCTCGACAATCGCGGAACGTGACGTCCGGCTTCGTCGACGACCGCCGAGACGCGCTCATGAATCCGGGGGAGCCGCGCGAGTACACCGGTGTCGTAGGACGCGTCGTCGTGCGGGTTGGGTTGTCCGTCGCGCAACTGCCAGTCGGTGATGAGTGCCTTGAAGTCGCCGTTGACATCTCGGAACGAGGAGTAGGCCGCCGCGAAGGCGTCGGTGTCGATGTCGGTGCGCTCGGCGGCGAGCAACTCGGCGAGTCGCTCGCGACCGGTGTCGCTGATGCGTACGAGCGACCCCTTGGCGATCACGTGCTCTGCGGACACGAGTTGATCCAGGGTCTGCCGGAGGTCGGCGGCGTCGAGTCCGGTGGTCGCGACCAGCTGATCTGCCGTCGCCCGACCCTTGAGTCGAACCGCTTGCAGCACATCGAGTTCGGTCATCGGATGAATTCTCCTCGAGTCGGGTTCAGCGTTTGGCGATCGTCAGATCGGACGAGTCGATGACCCAGGTCGACGGGGTGACACCCTCGTCGCGCAGCTGATACTTCAGGACCTTGCCGGTCGCGTTCTTCGGGAGCTCCGGCCGGAACTCAATGTAACGCGGTACTGCGAAGTAGGGGAGCTTGTCCAGCGACCAGGCGCACAACTCCTCCTCGGTCAGCGTCGACCCGTCGACGAGGATCGCGGTCACCTTGATGTCGTCCTCGGTGAACTCCGACGGCACCGCGTGCACGGCGACCTCCGACACGTCCGGATGGCTCCGGAAGGTGCGTTCGAGTTCAAAGCTGGAGATGTTCTCGCCGCGGCGACGCAGATAGTCCTTCTTGCGGTCGACGAACCAGAGCCAACCGTCGTCGTCGAATCGCCCGACGTCGCCGGTGTGGAACCAGAGGTTCCGGGTCACGGCGAGGGTGGCCTCCGGGCGACGCCAGTAACCCTCGAACATGATGTGCGGGCGCCGCGGCCGCAAGATGATCTCGCCGGGCCGGCCGTCGGGGACCTCGTTGTCCTCGTCGTCGACGATCCGGACGTCGAAGTCGTCGTTGCGGCGGCCGGCGCAACCGAGCGGCGGGGACATGTCCGACGGCGTGCTGGTGATGTAGGTGGCCTCGGTGAGGCCGAACACCGCACTGCCCGCGGACTCCACGCCGAAGCGCGTCCGCCACGTCTCGATCAGTTCCGGGGTCCACGGCGCGCCGCCGACCTGGACGATCTGACCGTGGCAACGCAGCATCTCCGGGGTGTCGGGCATCGAGGCGATGAGTGAGATCATCACGCCGAGGATCGAGACCCGGCGTGCACCGGTGCGTTCCACCTCCGGCCAGAAGTTCGAGAGCGAGAAGCGCGGGGCGATCGCCAGCGTCGACTGGTTGACCGCGGTCGCGAGCACAGACGTCGCTGCCGCGTTGAGGTGGAATAAGGGGAGCGGTGTCCAGAGGGTATGCGTCCGATCGCGTTTCGCGGCACTGGTCGCGGCCAGGTTCGCCGCGTAATTGTGGCTGATCATGCAGCCCTTCGACGGCCCGGTGGTGCCCGAGGTGTAGATCAGCATCGACAGATCGCGGTAACCGACCGGTGCCGGAGCGAGTTCGACACCGCCGCCGGCGGCGTCGAGGTCCGCCAGGGGCAACGCGGTGATCCGAGCCAGGGACGCGCTCGCCTCGCCGCGGTAGGCGAGATGCGTCAGTTCGGGCAGCCCGTCCTCGATCTCGACGAACCGCTCGGCGTAGTCGGATTCGACGATGGCGACCTTCGCGCCCGAATCCGCAGCCTGGTGACGGAGGAAGTCGGCCTTGAGTGCGGTGTTCACCGGCACCCAGATCGCGCCGAGTGCATTGGTCGCAAACCAGGACACGACGGCGTCGGCGTTGTTGTCCAATACGCACAGAACGGTGTCGCCGGGACCCACGCCCAGCGACCGGAGTCCGGCCGCACGACGCAGCACCCGGTCCCACACGTCGCGGTAGGTCATTTGCTCGCCCGAGAAGTCCAGGAAGACGGTGTCGCCGGCGTCGCGGACCGCACGCTCGACGATGTTGACGACGGTGTCGGTCCGGCCCGGACCCCAGGTGACGGGTGGAGCCGAGGAGGCTGCCGTTTGGGATGTACCAGCGGGCTCGGTCACCGCAGTCATTCGTGATCCCCCGAGGTCTCGGATTCCAGGGCGGCGCGGGCCGCGGTGAGTTTGTCGGGCAGCGTTGCAGCACCCGCCGATGGATGCACGGCGTCGATGATTGCTTCGAGTTCGGTCAGTTCGGGACTGTCGGAGATCTTCCACGCGGTCAGCTCGAGGGCCCCGGCGCGGACCTCGCCGTTGTTGCCGTCCACGGTCACGACCTGACCGGCGAATGAGGTGATCGTTCCCTCGCCGCAGCCGACGACGGCCGGACGTCCGATCTCACGGCTGACAACCGCGGCATGCGATGTCGCGCCGCCTAGTTCGGTGACGATCGCAGCGGCGGCGAGCATGCCGTGGATGTCGTCGGGACTGGTGGTCGCACGGGCCAGGATGACGTCCTGGTCGTCGGCGGCCTCGAGGACCTCATCCGGGTCGGTGATCACCACACCGCTGGCGACGCCCGGGCAGGCAGGTAGTCCCTTGGCGAGAAGCTTTGCAGCAAGGCGCGTCTCGGGTTGCAGTGCGGGCTTGAGCAGGGTCGCGATGTGTGACGGTTCAACGCGCCGCACGACTTCGCGATCGTCGATGACGCCCTCCGCGCGCAGCGACAGTGCGAAACGCACTGCGGCCGCCGCGGACCGTTTGGCGTTGCGCGTCTGCAGGATCCAGAGCTTGCCTTCTTGCACGGTGAACTCGATGTCCTGGACATCGGTGCCCAGTGCTTCCAAGGTGTGCGCGCTCTGCAGCAATTGACGGTGAACGTCGGGCTGAGTGTCGGCGAGAGCGTCGATCGGATCGCAGTCGTGCGTGCCGGCCACCACGTCCTCGCCCTGGCTGCAGGCGAGCCACTCGCCGAACGGCTCCGGCGCACCGGTCACCGGGTTGCGACTGAACAGCACGCCGCTCCCGGAATGGTCGCCCAGATTGCCGAAGACCATGGCCTGCACGACCACTGCGGTGCCAGCGTCGTCATCGAGACCGTGGTGGGCGCGATAGGCCTTGGCCCGGTCGGTGTTCCACGACTCGAAGACCGCCTCGATCGCGCCGCGCAACTGGGCCCAGGGTTCCGTCGGGACAGCATCGGATCCGTCGAGGACGATCTTCGAATACATTTGCCGGAACCTGGACCGGGTGTCGGCCGCGAAGGCGTCACCGCACTCGGCGGCGAGGGCTGCGTGAACCTGGTCATCGATGCCGAGATCGAGGACGGTGTCCATCATTCCGGGCATCGACTGGGCGGCGCCGCTGCGGACGCTGACGAGCAGGGGATGTGCGCCGCCTCCGAACGTCCGCCCGGTCTCGGACTCCAGCCACTTCAGTGCCTGACGTACGTGGGGCCAGATGCTGTTAATGACCGCCGCGGGGTCGCGCTGCCACGCCCGGCAGGCGGCGGTGGTGATGGCGAAGGCGGGCGGAACCGGCAATCCGTGTCGACGCATGGCGTCGAGGCCGTACCCTTTGTTACCCACGAGCATTCGATCGAGTTGCACCGATCCGTCCAGCCGGATCACGTGTGCCAACCCGCTGCCGTGGCGGTCCAGCGTCGCGGTAGCTATCGTCCTCGCCTCCTCAGTACCTGTATAACTATGTCATACAGGTGTGGCCGGTGTCACGAAGACGGTGACTTGTGAGCGAGGAGCTTGGAGATGAACCGAAACGGCACGTCATGGCAGCCTGCGGCGGGATTCAGGCCCTACATCGACGGCCGGTGGATCGACTCCGACGGACCCGTCAACGAGGTTCTCGACCCCGCCACCGAAGAGGTCATCGCTCAGGGGCACGACGGTACGGTCCGGGACGTCGAGGCCGCCATCACCGCGGCGCGGACGGCATTCGACGACGGGCCCTGGGGACGCATGTCGGGTGGGGACCGGCGTCGGATTCTGATCAGATTCGCCGAGGCCCTCGACAAGCGGCGCGCCGCCATCGCCGACTTGGTGATCGCGGAAACCGGCGCGATCCCGGCGATCGCCGAGCGCCTGCACGTGGGCGTCGCCCTCGACCACTTCGCTTGGGCGGTCGAACAAGCCGACCGCGACCGGACGCGCCCGCTGCCGCCTCTGCCCGGGCACACCCTGGGGGCCGGCGTCGTGGTGAAGGAACCGTGCGGCGTCGTCGGAGCGATCAGCGCCTACAACTTCCCGTTCTTCCTCAACATGGCCAAACTGGGCGGGGCACTCGCGACCGGGAACACGGTCGTCCTCAAACCGTCGCCGATGACCCCGCTGGAAGCCTTCGTACTCGTCGACGCCGCGCACGACGCCGACCTGCCGCCGGGTGTACTCAACATCGTGTCGGGCGACGTCGAGGTCAGTCAGGCGCTCACCACAGACCCGCGCGTCGATGTCCTCACCTTCACCGGATCCGAGCGTGTCGGTGCCCTCGTCAGTGCTCAGGCCGCCCCGAACATCACGCGGGTTCACCTCGAACTCGGTGGGAAGTCCGCGCTCATCGTCCGTTCCGACGCCGATCTCGCCGACGCGGTCGGCTACGGCATCCGTCAGATCGTCACCCAGGCCGGCCAGGGTTGCGCGTTGTCGACTCGTCATCTGGTCCACCGTGACGTCTACCGCCGATACGTCGACATGCTCGTCGCCGCGGCATCACGCGTGAAGACGGGATTGCCGCGTGAGGACGGCGTCGGTATGGGTCCGCTCATCCGTGAACACCAGGTGGCGAGAGTCGAACACTACGTCGACCTCGCCCGCCAGGCCGGTGGCGTCATCGAGACCGGGGGAGCGCGCACCGCCGGACTCGACCGCGGTTTCTTCTACGACCCGACCGTCATCACCGGCCTCGACAACTCCGCGACGACCGTCCGCGAGGAGATCTTCGGTCCCGTCGCCGTCGTCCTGCCGTTCGACGACGACGCCGAGGCGGTTCGGATCGCCAACGACAGCCCGTACGGGCTCGGCGGCCACATCTACAGCGCCGACACCGCAACGGCTTTCGCGATGTGCCGCCAGATCCGATCCGGTTACCTGGCCATCAACGGCGGAGCCGGTG
Source organism: Gordonia metallireducens (assembly GCF_021245825.1). Taxonomy (NCBI): domain Bacteria; kingdom Bacillati; phylum Actinomycetota; class Actinomycetes; order Mycobacteriales; family Gordoniaceae; genus Gordonia; species Gordonia metallireducens. Next base: position 232,926 of record NZ_JAJQJP010000002.1, read on the forward strand.
CCATGCATCCGGCCGCTCCGTTCGGCGGATTCAAACGTAGCGGACTCGGACGCGAGTACGGAGACGAAGGCCTCGAAGCGTTCCTCGAGACGAAGGCCATCAGTTTCCATGCGGGGTGAGTGGTTTCGATACGCCTCGTCGCAGGCTCCTCGGCTACTCAACCAGCGAGGGAGTCCCGCTCCCTGGGAGACCAGGTGCACGCGGAGGGTCAGACCACTGCTCCCTGAGGTGCGAGCGAAGCGAGCCACGAAGGGCTGGCGACGTCACCTCACCAGGCCTTCGTGGCTCGTCGCTTGCGCTCCTCGCACCTCAGGCAGCAAGGGGGTCAGTCGGTGACGTCCCACTCCAACGGGAGGGCGGTGAGGCCCGACACCGAACCGACGTGGTCCTCGATCGTGGCGTCGCCGGGGACCCGGTAGTCGGGAATGTGCTTGTGCCACTCCTCGATCACGATCTCGAGTTCGAGGCGTGCCAGGTGGGAGCCGAGGCAGCGGTGTCGTCCGGCGCCGAAGGCGATGTGCCGGTTCGGGCTTCGGCCGAAGACGATGTCCTCGGCGTCCTCGAACTCGTCGCGATCACGGTTGGCGGCCGCGGTGGACAGGACGACGCGGTCGCCGGCCTTGATCGGGCATCCGCCTAGTTCGGTGTCGCTCTTGACCACCCGGCTGGTGTTCACCACCGACCGCGCGCGCAACATCTCCTCGGAAACCTCACGCGGGGTGACGGTTCCGTCGACGATGAGGGCGCGCTGCTCAGGGTGCGCGGCCAGGTAGCGGAACGTGTAGCCCAGCGCGTTGGCGACGGTGTCGAGGCCGGCCATCCAGAGTTGGAAGGTCATCGACAGTGCTTCTTCGTCGGTCATCGGCCGGCCGCTCTTGAGGGGCTCGGTGACGATGACGCTCATGAGATCGTCGCGCGGGTCGGCGCGACGTTCGGCGAGCATTCCGGCGAGGTAGCCCATCACCTTCTTGCGCACGCCGAGCCGGATGGCGAAATCAGGATCGTCCTCGGGCTTGGTGTGCATCAGCGAGTCGATCCACGCGAGCAGCATCGGGGCGTCGTCGACGGGCATGCCCATGATGTCGAGGAAGACGCGCGTCGGGAGATCCTTGGCGAACTCGGCCACGAACTCGATACGGCCCTTCGATGCCAGGGCATCGATGAGATCGCACGCGAGTTGCCGGATGTCGTCGGCACGTTCCGCGATCGCCTTCGGTCCGAAGTGCGACGAGATCAGGGCGCGGTACTCGGTGTGCATCGGCGGGTCGATCTCGACCGGAATCCAGCGCTTCTTCTTCTCGTACGCCTCGTCCGGCTCGAAGGCCTCGACCGAATCGCTCGAAAACGTCTCCCAGTCCTGGAATGCTGTGAGGACCTCGTCGTAACCGAGGACGTACCAGACCGGACGCGGCGCCGAGGTGCGGTTCACCTGCACCGGGCACGCGTTCCGGAGCTCGTCCCACCGGCCGAACTGGTCGGCCCGGGCGGCCTCGTCGGTGCGATGGTCGAAGGTGGTGTCGTAAGCGCTGCCGCTGGGCGCGATCTCGGACATCGGTGGTTGCCTCGCAGTCTCGTCGGCACGGGGTTCGCAAGCCCAAAGCTACCACCGGCCTCGCTAACTTAGTTACCCTTCTCGGAACTGGCCTGTCCGCACCCCAGCCCGACCCGCGCCCGAGGGAGCCCCGACGTGAGACTGCGACTCGACCGAGACCTCTGTGTCGGTCACGCACAGTGCTTTGCCACCGATCCCAACCTCTTCCCGATCGACGACGACGGCTTCAGTCTGGTCGAGGATCAGGAGGTACCGGAGGACCAGGTCGCTGTCGCACGGGCCGGCGTCAATGCCTGTCCGGAACGCGCGCTCCGACTCGAGGGGGACGCGTGACCGCCACGGCGACGGGGGACTGGCGGACACGCCTCACCGATCTCATCGCCGACTACCGCTCCCGAACGCCGGATGAGTCGAAGGACCGCTACCAGCGCGCCCGGGACTGGCAGGCCGAACTCGACGACCACGGGTTGGCCGCACCGGCGTGGCCGCGCGAGGTCGGGGGCCTCGACCTCGCTCTCGACGACCTGCTCGACTACTACCGCATCACCTCCGCAGCGAAGGTGCCGTCGCATCCCTGTCCGCTGTCGATGATCCTGGCGCCGACCCTGATCGCCCACGGGACCGACGCGCAGAAGGAACGCTTCCTCAAGCCGTTGCTGCGTGCCGATGAGCTGTGGTGTCAGGGGTTCTCGGAGCCCGCGGCCGGCAGCGACCTCGCGTCGCTCACCACCCGCGCGGTACGCGACGGCGACGAGTACGTGGTGACCGGGCAGAAGATCTGGACCAGTCAGGCCGATCGCGCGGACTGGATTTTCGCGCTGGTGCGCACCACGCCACTCGAACCGGGGACCAAGCGATCCACCTCCGGCATCAGCTATCTACTCATCCCGATGACCAGTCCGGGCATCACCGTCCGGTCGTTGCGAGACATCAGCGGCGCAGCACATTTCGCGGAGGTCTTCTTCGACGACGTGCGCGTCCCGGTCGCCAACCGCATCGGCGCGGAAGGGGAGGGGTGGTCCATCATGCGCACCTCCCTCGGCCACGAACGTGCGACGGCGTTCCTCGCCGACGAATTCCGCTACCGCAACACCGTCGATCGCGTGTTCAGGCTGGTCGTCGACCAGGGACTCGCCGACGATCCACTGGTCCGGCAGCAGGTCGCCGACCTCGAGATCGGCGTGCAATCGGTCGCGCAGAACGGTGCTCGCGCACTCGCGGCGGTACTCCGCGGGCAGGATCCGGGTGCGGTCGCTTCGGTCAACCGGCTGGTGAAGTCGGAGTTCGAACAGCGGCTGCACGCCCTGGCTCTGCGAGCGACAGGCGAAGCGGCAGTGCTCGATTCACGCGCGGACGGCGCCTGCGACGGCGGCCGCTGGGCCTACGGATACCTCATGAGTCGCGCGACGACGATCGGCGCGGGTACTGCCGAGATCCAGCGCAACACGATTGCCGAGAAGGTTCTCGGCCTGCCGTCGTCGCGCGGGGAACGCATCGACGGGTCATCGGTCGTCGCGGCCGGCGAACCGATGGCGGTGGCCGACGACGACGAGCGTGAACTGCGCGCTGCGCTCGCCGGAGCGCTGAAGTCGGCCGTCGACCCTGCCGACCTACTCGACCGTTCGCGCGCGATTGATTCGTCCGACGCAGGGCTCTGGTCCGATCTCGTCGGGTTTGGGCTGCCGGCGTTGCATGTCCCTGCAGAGGAAGGGGGAGCAGGCGCCGACGTGCGGTTGCTGTGTGCCGCCGTCGAGGAATGCGCGAAGGTGATCGCGCCGGTTCCCCTGTTGCCCACGGTTGTCGCCGCATCCATCCTGCATGCAACCGGTGCCGCGGAAGCATTGAACGCCATGGCATCCGGGACTGTCGTCGTGCCGGCGTCACTGCCCACCGGCCCCGCGTGGGGTCGTCCGGGTGCATCGTCACCGGCCTGGAACGGTACATCGGTGACGGGCGAGCAGCGTCTGGTGCAGGGTGCCCCTGTCGCGTCGTCGTTCATCGTTTCTGCCCAGCAGGACGGCCGACCGGTGCTGATCCTCGTCGACGGTGAACCGGAGACGGTCACCGTCACCGCCCAGCAGGCGTTCGATCGTAGTTCGACGGTCGGGACGGTCAGATTCGACGCTGCACCCGGAACCGTTCTGGCCGAGGGCGACGCGGTCGAGACCGTCGCGGCACGCGTCCGGCCCATTGCGCTGCTCGCGCACGGCGCGGACGCGGTCGGCGTCGCCGCGCGGGCCGTCGCACTGGCCGTCGACTGGGCGGGTCAGCGCGAACAGTTCGGTCACGCCATCGGTTCGTTCCAGGCCGTGTCCCACCGGATCGCCGATGCCGCAGTCGCACTCGAGGGTGCTCGCAACCAGGTCCTGGGTGTCGCGGCCACGGTCGACGAGGGCGTGGTTCAGGGCGCCGATCTCGACTGCGCTGTCGACCTGGCCGTCGCATCCGCCCTCGACGCCGCGATCACCGCCACCGAGAGCTGCATCCAGGTGCTCGGCGGCATCGGCTTCACCTGGGAACACCCGGCTCATCTGTTGCTGCGACGGGCGCGCTCGATCGCGGTGCTCGCAGGCGGCGCGGACACCTTGCGCGATCGGGCGGCGACGCATCTCCTGTCGACGAAAACATGATTACCGCCTCACCCGACGAAGTACACTTGGTAAACCTTGTGACGGTCTTTCGATGCGATGAGAGGGGCGCTTGTGCGCGTATTGATTACCGGGGTCAGCGGTCTGGTGGGCCGGACCACGGCTGCCCGGCTGGTCGGGGCCGGCCACGACGTGGTCGGGCTCAGTCGCAGCGCGCCGCTCGAACTACCGTCGCAGGTCACCCACATCCGTGGTGACATCTCCGACGACGCCGTGCTCGCCAAGGCCTGCGAGGGCGTCGACGCCGTGATTCATTGCGCGTTCATGCTGGACGCCCGCGAGGGCCTGGACGCGATGGAACGCACCAACGTCGGCGGCACCCGCAAGTTGATCGCCGCCGCCGAGAAGGCCGGTGTCCGCCGCGCGATCTTCCTGTCATCGGTCACCGTCTACGGACCCCGCAGCTCGAACGACGAACCCCCACGTACCGAGTCGAGCGGAGCCACCCCACACCCCGACCAGCCCTACGCCGTCCACAAGGCCGAATGCGAGCGGTTGTTCGAGCAGTCCGCGCTGTCGTCGGTGCTTGTTCGCGCCGCGATCATCCTCGGGCGCGGCACCGACAACCGCCTGCAGGAGAACCTGGCCGGCGCCAATCACATCGGCGCGAGCGGACCCGAATATCCCTGGCAGGTCATCCATCACGACGACGTCGCAGCGTTCCTCTCGCTGGCCATCACCTCCGACCAGGAGGGCTTCGTCAATCTCGCCGCTGACGAGCCGGTCAGCCAGCGCCGCATCGCCGAGATGCTCGATCGCAAGCTGCTCGCTCTACCTCGCGGGGCGATGATCAACGCCGCCAAGGTCGCCGGCGGGATGTTGCACATCACCGCCGGCGAGGTGGCCGCCGCGCTGCGGATGCCGATGGGCGATCTCACCGAACTCCACGAGAAGTGGGGCTTCACTGCAGTGTGGAACGGCCCGGACACAGTTCTCGACACCCGCCTCGCCGTCGTCGGCCGCACCACCAGCAAGGGGCGCGTCGTCGCGGCACGAGGGCGGATTCCGTATTTGCACCAGATCGCCGCCGCCGATACACCTGCGCCGGACGGTGCGCCGCTGGCGTATTCGGGTCCCGAGGATCTCCGCGGCGAGTTCGACACCCCGATCGATCGGCGTTTCCCGGTCTACTCGCAGACCAACCTGGCGGAGGCGCTGCCCGGTCCGTCGACGGCGCTCACGCTCGACGTCCAGGGGCGTGCATTGCGCGGCACCACGTCGGCCGTTGCCGATTTGCTCGGACTGCCAGGCGCTTTGGGCACCGAGGCGTCGGCCCGCCTGCAGGCGGGGCACGCCCACCGCATGTACATCAACGCCTCCGCGACCTACCACGTGTCGCTCGCGATGCCGGGCACCAATCCCGACGAACTCGCGGCCCAGTTCACCGGAACCCACGCCGACGAACTGCCCGGCGGACAGTCCGCCATCGCCGGGACCTACCAGGGTCCCGCCCAGACCGCGGCGTCGAAGGCCAAGTCCGCGGCCGCAGTCGGTGCACGGGTGGTGTCGCTCGTCCGGTCGTCGGCACTCGACGTCGACGAGGTCCGCGCACAGACCGCACGACTTGAGGGTTTCCTCGACGAACTCGACACGATGTCCGACGCCCAACTCCGGCAGGTGTTGCTGCTTGCCGGCGATCTGCTCGCCTACGCCTGGACCGTGCAGGGTGTGGTCAACCTGCTCGGCGGAGCGGCCCTGACCGTCGCGTCGAAGAACTCCGAGGAGAACCTCGATCTCGGCGACGATCTCGAGAGCGGCGCAACCCTCCGCGGTGTGCGCGAACTCGCGCTCGCCGCGGCCGCCGATCCCGACGTCCTCGCCCTCCTGACCGACCGCTCGCCCGGCCTACCCGAGCGCGTCGCCGAAAAGGCTCCGGCGTTCTGGAAGAAGGTGTCGATCGCACTCGACCGTTTCGGTCACCGCGGGCCCGCCGAATCCGAGTTCGACGCCAAGTCCTTCTCCGACGACGTCCACAGTTTCCTGGTCACCGTCGGCCGGGCTGCTGCCTCCGCCGAGGCGGCGCCGGACCACAGCGGCGCACCCCGCAAACTGTCGGTGCCGCAGAAGATCGCGGCCAAGCTGCTCCGCCAGCGTGAACAGAACCGGGACCGGTGCGTTCGCCTCACCTGGATCATGCGCCGCCTGGTCCGTGAACAGGGGCGCCGCCTCACCGCGCAGGGCCGCATCGACGCCCCCGACGACCTGTTCCACCTCACCCTGGGCGTCCTCATCGACCCGCCCGATGGGGCCCGCGAAATCATCGCGCGCCGAAAGGCCGAGCGCGAGAGGCTCGAACAGCTGCACATGCCGCCCATCTTCGCCGAGAAGTGGGAGGCCGCCGAGGTCCTCAAGCCGCTCGAGGCGGGGGAGAAGCTCGACGGTATCGGGATCTGCGGTGACAAGATCGTCGGCCGTGCGCGAATCGTGGAGCCGCACACCATCGACGACGTCGAACCGGGCGAGGTCATGATCGCCCACGTCACCGACATCGGATACACCGCGCTCTTCGGACACGTCGCGGCGGTCGTCACCGACATCGGCGGCGTCATGTCGCACGCCGCCGTCGTCGCCCGTGAGTTCGGCGTCGCGTGCGTCGTCGACACCCAGGTCGCGGCGTCGCGCATCCCGAACGGCGCCCTGGTCGAGGTCGACGGATCCGCCGGAACCATCACGGTTCTCGAACTCGGATCGGCCGATCAAGCTGCGCTGGTGTCGAATCCGGGATGAGCACACCCAGCACCATGACAGCGGCGATCCGTGCCGTCGTCTTCGACTGGTCAGGGGTCCTCACCGAGTCGCCGCTGTCCGGACTGCGCCGGTACAGCGTTGAACTCGGGCTTCCCGAGACCGCTCTCGATCGCTACATCCGCGGCGACGAGGAATTCTCGAAGGTGGAACGCGGGGAGCTGTCGGTTCGTGACTTCCTCAAGGGTGTCTGCGTTCGGGTGCGTGAGGAGCACGGCGTCGAGATCGAGATTCGACGCCTCGGCGCCGCGATGGTCGACACCCGCACACTGCGCCAACCCATGCTCGACCTCGTCGCCGAACTCAGCGGCCGCTACACACTGGCGGTCCTCACCAACAACGTCGCCGAGAACCGGGAACACCTGGCGACGACGCTGCCGCTCGACCACTTCGCCTTCGTCCTCAACTCCGCGGATGTCGGGGTGCGCAAACCGGATCCGCTGATCTACCGGGAGTTGTTGCGTCGCCTGGACTGTGAGGCTTCGGAGGTCGTGTACATCGACGACTTCGCCGAGAACCTGCCGCCGGCGGCAGACCTCGGCATGTCGACGATCGAGTTCACCGATCCGGAGAACCTACGAATCCGCCTGGCCGAGTTGGGTATCTGAGCCCCGCCGGCCGAGTAGGTCCGAGGGGCTACCCGAGGACCGTATCGAGGTCAGCTCGCCGAGTGGTTTCGACACGGCTCCTCGCTGCGCTCGGCGCCTGCTCAACCAGCGGAGTGCGGCCCGCGCTGCGCTCGTCGCCTGCTCAACCAGCGGAGTGTGGCCCGCGCTGCGCTCGTCGCCTGCTCAACCAGCGGAGTGGGGCCCTCGTCGCCTGCTCAACCAGCGAAGTGTGCGCTCAGTCGCCTGCTCAACCAGCGGGGGTCAGTCCATGACATCCCGGACGCGAGTGTTCTCGTGTCCGGCGAGAAGGGCCTTGTTGGAGTTCTTCATGTGACGCTGCCAGTGGGCTGCGGCCTCGGTGCCGTCGCCGGCGCGGACGAGGTCGACGAGCTTCTGGTAGGAGCGGATGAGCTTGGTGTACTGCGAGCGCGGCATCGGGCCGTCGTGGATGGTGCTGGCGATGTGACGCTCGGCGATCTCGTGGAGCATGCCGGAGATCATCGCCATCGCCGAATTGCCGGACAGCTCGATCATGCGGCGGTGGAACCAGACCGACGCCTGGGCCATGGTGCCGTCTTCGTAGGCGTCCTTGAGTTGATTGTCGATGATCGACTGGAGTTCGTCGAACGCCTCGGTGTTGCCGGTCTCCGCGAGCATTTCCGCGGCCGCGGGTTCGATGACCTCGCGGGCCCGCATCACCTCGGCGATCGTCGTCCCGGACAGCTCCAGCAGGAGACCCGCGGGACGCGCGACGATCTCGGGGCCAGGGACACGGATCCGCGCACCGGTACGGGAGCCGCGACGCACTTCGACGAGGCGCTCGGACTCGAGGACACGGACCGCTTCACGCAGCGTCGGGCGGCTCACCTGGAAGTGCGCCATGAGATCCGCTTCGTGGGGAAGGAAGTCACCCTCCTTGAGCTGACCGTCGACGATCATCCGGCGCAGGGTGCGTGCCACCAGCTCAGCGGTTTTGGGGGACCGGATCGCACCGGTCGTGGTCGCGGGGACCATCATGGGAGCCAGGTTGACGGGCTTGGTCATGGGCGCCTTCCTCTTGCGTAACCACCGACGCACCCGAAGTGAGCGCGATGGCCGAACCGGATCTGAGCCCCTGGCCGATCTGATACACCCAGTTGTCAAACCCAGTAATACAAGTCGAGTCTACCCAATCGCGGCGAGTCGGTCGCCGGCAAAACCGATCGCGGCGTCGTTGAATCGTGCACGTGCCCTGCGCCCGACGAGAAAGCTGGGGCACGACAGGAATCCGACGTCGGGGAGATCGGTGCGTTTGCCGAGCATCTCGCTCGCCTGCGCGGTGTCCCCGCAGATCGCGATCGACCACAGCATGTCGTCGGAAACGTGGTCGCCGATCGTCGTCGGCGCCTCACGGAAGGCCCGGCGGATGGCTGCGACCTCGTCCTGCCAGCCATGCAGTTCGACCAGCGGGTCGTAGGTCTTGACCGTGAGGTAGAAGGCGATCTGGCGGCGTGCGGCGGCGATCGCGGCCTCGGGATCGTCGTCGTCGACGGCGGTGATGACCCATCCCCAACGGGTGATGTCGTCGACCGATCGTCCGGAATCCGCTGCCCCGAAGGCGAGTTCGGGTGCAACCGCCTCCGACCACCAGCGGTCGGTGAAGATGCCGTGGCCGAGGATGCCGTCGGCGTCCCGGCCGACCGTCCGCACCATGTACTTGTTGAACGCGCCGATGAGGATGGGTATGTCGAGTGCCCCGAACACCGGGGCGCGCACATCGGCATCGATCGAGTAGAAGCGACCATCGAACGTGATGGGTTCACCGTTCTCGGCGGTGAGGAAGGCGCGGATCACCCGGATCAGCTCTGACATCCGCGGCGCGGCGTGACTGGAGTCGACGTCGAACCAGTCCCGATTCATGCGGAAGCTTCCGGCTCCCAGCCCGAGGAATACGCGTTCAGGGGCGAGCCGATGAAGATGTCGCAACGCCGAGGCATGCACGAACGGCGACCGTGCGAACGCGTACGCGATGCCCGGACCGACAGCGGCCGACGATGAGCCGAGCGCCATTTCCGTCGATGTGACATAGGCGTCGATGTCGGCGAACTCGCCGGTGCAGAACGCGATCGCGCCCGCAGCTTCGGCGGCCCGTGCCTGTTCGGCACCCGGCCAGGGCAGGCCCCACTGCATCGCATCCTCCGCACGTCGCTGGGTGGGGTCGGTCGACGACCGACCCCCTCGGCAAGTGTAAGCAGGATAACTTAGTGATACATCTGGGTTGGCAGATGCATTTGCCCGACCTGCGACGAAACCTTCTACGATCACCTAGTGAACTATGTAACCTACCTGTGTGGACCCGCAGATCTTTGTAGGCAATCCACTCGGGCACCGAACCAGCGGGCACCCGGAGGCAGACCACACCGAGAAGCAGGCCCAGACAGGAATCGCTCGATGACATCGAAGAACCCGGCGGCCGGGATTCCGCACTCGCTGCACCGATTGTGGGATGCCCCGGACGACGCCCGGATGGTTCACAGCGACGGCGAATGGTTCCGCTGGGGGCAGATGCGGGCGCTTGTCGAAGGCATCGAACGAGCGCTCTACGACGCCGGCCTCGGCCCGGACGCACGGATCGCCACCGTTCTCGGCAACCGACTCGAGTCGATCGCCGCGTTGATCGCGGTGATCCGTGCCGAACGCACGCTGGTCACGCTGAGCCCGCTCCAGCCACCGACCCGCCTCGCCGCCGACCTCCGGCAGAGCGATCCGGTCGCCGTCCTGGCACCTCCCGGGTATTGGGAAGATCCCGAGTTCGCGGCCGCAGCAGTCGATTCCGGGGCGTGGGGCTTCAGCATCGAGATCGATGTGCCGGTGACCACGCGACTCACCGGAATCCCTTCGGGGGCGGAGTCCCAACACCGCGGTGTGGCGATCGAGATGCGCACGTCGGGAACCACCGGAGACCCGAAGCGGATCCCGCTGACCTACAAGCAGATCAACGCGTCTCTCTACTCAGCGGTCGCACACGCCGGCGTGACGATCGCAGAGGCGCCGCCGTTCAGCGGGCAGCCCGCCCTGATCACGCTGCCCATCGTGCACATCGGCGGCATGTTCGCCCTGCTTCAAGGGCTCGTGCAGGCCCGGCCCCTCGCAATTCTCGAACGCTTCACCATCGACGGTTGGCGCGCCGCCATCCGCGACCATCGCCCCATCGTGGCCGGTCTCCCCGGTGCGGCAATAGGTACCGTTCTCGACGCCGACGTCCCGGCGGAGGACCTGTCGAGCCTGCGTGCGCTGAACGCGGGCACGAGCCCCGTCGATCCCGCACTGGTGGACAGGTTCATCGAGAAGTACGGCATTCCGATCCTGATCGTCTACGGCGCCACCGAGTTCTCCGGTGCGGTCGCCGGTTGGACGATCAAGGACTTCCGGAAGTCGTGGGAGGCCAAGAAGGGGAGCGTCGGACGACCGTTCCCTGGTGTCGAGCTCAGCATCGTCGACGAGGCCGGTTCGCCCGTGCCCGCCGGGAACACCGGACGTCTCCGCGTGCGTTCGCATCAGTCCGGCCGGGCTTCCGAGTGGTTGACTACCAGCGACCTCGCCCACATCGACGACGACGGTTTCCTCTACATCGATGGCCGGGCCGACGACGTGATCATCCGCGGCGGCTTCAAAGTGTCCCCGGACGTGGTTGCACGCGCACTGAGGACCCACGACAGCGTCGCCGACGCCGCGGTCGCCGGTGTTCCCGACCCTCGTCTCGGTGCGGTCCCGGTCGCCGGGGTCGAGGTCCGGCGCGGCGAGCGCCGGCCCAGCGGTTCCGAACTCCGCGACCACTGTCGCACCCAGCTCACGCCGTACGAGGTTCCGGTCGCGGTCCACGTCCTCGACGAGCTGCCGCGGTCGGCGTCTCTCAAGGTCGACCGTCGCAGACTCCTCGAGTTGTTCGAGTCCGCTGTTCCCGAATCCATCGCGGGCAACGGCGAATTCGCACCCGACCCGACTGCCCGAGACCTACAGTCTTCGGTGGGAAAGGACTAGACGATGACTGACGCAACGGAGACCGGTACCGCCCACCTCCCAGGCACCGGCCGGGTGGCCGGGAAGGTCGCACTGGTGACCGGAGCCGCCCGCGGCCAGGGCAAGAGCCACGCGATCCGGCTCGCCGAAGAGGGTGCCGACATCATCCTCTTCGACCTGTGCCGCGATATCGAGACCAACGGCTACCCGCTGGCCACCCCACGCGATCTGGAGGAGGCGGCCCTCGAGGTCGAGAAGACCGGCCGCCGTGCCATCGCCGCCGAGGTCGACGTCCGGGACCGGGGAGCGCTCGACACCGCGATCACTGCGGCAGTCGCCGAGTTCGGGCGCCTCGACGTGGTCGTCGCCAACGCCGGAATCTGCCCGCTCGGCGACGGACCCGTCGAGGCCTTCGCCGACGCGTTCGACGTCGACCTCGTCGGGGCGACCAACACGATCCACGCGAGCCTCCCGCATCTGATCGCAGGCGCATCGATCATCGCGACCGGCTCGGTCGCCGCGCTGCTCGCCGCCGGATCCCAGGGCGGGCCGTCGGGTGCCGGCGGTGCGGGGTACGTGCTCGCCAAGGAGATGCTGACCACCTACATCCACCGGCTCGCGAAGGTACTGGCACCGAAGTCCATCCGCGCCAACATCATCCACCCGACCAACGTCAACACCCCGATGCTGCAGAGCGGGCCGATGTTCCGGCAGTTCCGTCCCGATCTCACCGATCCGGGACCCGACAACGTCACCGCGGCGTTCGCGTCGTTGCAATCCATGCCCGACGTCCCGTGGATAGAACCCGCCGACGTCAGCGACGCCGTCGTCTACCTGGCCTCGTCGGAATCCCGCTACATCACGGGCCTCGACCTGACCATCGATGCCGGCGCAACCCTGGGCCGAGGAGGCCGCTGATGACAACAACCGAGAAGTCCGGGACAGAGAAGTCCGGCACCACGGGCAAGATCACCGACGAGGACATCGAACGGGCGAAGGCGCAGATCGGGATCCCGGTCAAACAGCGGGACATCCCGTGGAACACACTGCCGCAGGCCGATTCGATCAGCCACTTCGCATTCGGCTGCGGCGACGACAACCCGCTGTTCCACGATCCCGAGTACGGACGCACCACCCGCTGGCACGGACAGATCGCGCCGCCGACCTACCCGATCACCACCGGTCTCGACCAGACCCCGGCGTTCGCCGACGAGGAACGCAAGAAGCTGTTCCGGGGACTGTTTCGCGGCACCGGCAAGTACTACTCCGGCGTGAAATGGACGTGGTATCAACCCATCTACGCGGGCAATCCGATCTACTCCGAGGTGTACACCCTCGACGTCCAGGTCAAACAGAGCTCGTTCTCCGGCGGCCGGTCGGTGAAGGAGACCTACCGGCACCTCTACGTCGATGCCGCGGGGCGTCCGGTCGCCACCCGCGACGAGTCGTACATCAATGCCGAACGCAGTGGCTCGAAGAAGGCCGGGAAGCTCCGCGACGTCGAGCGCAAACGGTGGACGCCGGAGGAACTCGAGGAGGTCGAGGCCGCCTACGAGGCAGAGGTCCGTCAGGGCGCCGATCCGAACTGGTGGGAGGGCGTCGAGGTCGGTGCCGAACTCCCCGCGGTCATGAAGGGACCGCTCGGTGTCGTCGACATCATCAGCATGCACATGGGCTGGGGGTGGGGCGGATACGGCATCGGCCCCCTCAAATACGCACACCAGGCACGCAAGCGCATGCCGGCGTTCTACGAACCCGACGAGTACGGGATGCCCGAAGTCGTCCAACGGCTGCACTGGGATTCGGCACGCGCCCAGGAACTGGGCATCCCGGCGGCGTACGACTACGGGCAGATGCGCGCGGCCTGGGTCAGTCACCTCCTGACCAACTGGATCGGCGACGACGGTTGGATCGTCGACATGGATCTCACGTTGCGGGGCTTCAACTATCACGGGGACACACATCTGTGCACCGGTCGCGTCATCGAGAAGGGCGCGACCCCCCGGGAACCGATCACCATCGAGGTCGCCGCGACCAGCCAGCGCGGAGAGGCCACCACGCAGGGAACCGCGAGAGTGCTCTTGCCTTCTCAGACGATCGGGGCGGTGATCCTGCCCGAACCGGACGAGGATCTCCGGGTGCGTGGCGCACAAGTGGTCAGCCGGCTCGGCGGCAAGGTCGGGGAGACGTTGCGCCGCAACGGTCTGGCCTGACGGTCGTTCGACAACACCGGGCCACGGGAGGTCGGCACGTTGGCGAAACAGGTGCCGCGGAAAGTGCCGCGGCAGGAGCGATCTCAACGCATGGTCGCCGGGATCCTCGACGCCTGCGCGACTCTGCTCATCGAGCGCGGGTACGACGGTGTGTCCACGCACCGGATCGCCCAGGAAGCCGAGATCAGTCCCGGCAGTCTGTATCAGTATTTCGCGAACAAGGACGCCATCGTCGCGATGACGGTGGAGCGGATGATCCAGAAGATCGCGACCGAGTTGCTATCCGCACTCGAGGTCGGCACCGACGCCCCGCCTCAGGAGCAGATCGCAACCGTCGTCGACGCGGCACTGACTGCCGCCGAACAGAATCGCGAACTCGTCCGGGTGCTGGTCGAGCAGATGCCGAGGCTGGGCGGCTCCACCGAGATCCGCCGGGTCGAGGAACGTGCACGGGAGATGATCGCGCAGTACCTCCTCACCAGCCCGGCCGCCGAGAATCCGGACCGGCCACCCACTTTGGTCTGGATGGCATTTCAGGCCGTTCAACAGCTCAGCGTCCGGTACGTTCTGGACCAACCTGACATACCCCGCGAGGAGTTCGTGACCGAACTGTCTCGCCTGCTGGTCACACTGGTCGCTCCCACTCCTTAGAGGCGCCTGCTGACCGAACGATCGGCGAATTTCGCCGAATCGTATATGCAAGAGTTATCTAACTAGGTAAGCTCGCTCGTGCACACGTGGTGTGATGCAGGCTACATCGGGGGTAGGGAGTTCGAATGGCCGTAGCGTCCGATCCCCAGCGCGGCGCCGAGCCCGCTGTCGGAAAGGTCGGGCCCGCCGGGGAGGGCGACGCCGTCGGCGAGATCGGGGAGTGGGGCAGCGGCTACGTCAAGCGCCACCCCAAGGCCTCGCTCGAGACGGTCGGCGAACAGTTCGTTCTCGGTCTGCGCTCGATCCAATGGTTGTTCACCGACATCGTCACCCGGAAGTTCCCGTACCGGGAATTCGTCGAGCAGGCCGCGTTCATGGCACGGACCGCCGTGCTCCCGACGCTGCTCGTCGCGATCCCCATCGGCGTGACGCTCTCCATCCAGTTCGCGCTGCTCGCAGGGCAGGTCGGCGCGACCTCGCTCGCCGGCGCAGCGAGCGGACTCACCGTGATCCGCCAGGGGGCACCTCTCGTCGCCGCGATCCTGATGGCCGCAGCGGTCGGCTCGGCCATCTGCGCCGATCTCGGCTCGCGCCAGATCCGCGAGGAGATCGACGCCATGGAGGTGATGGGCGTCCAGGTGGTGCGGCGTCTCGTGTCGCCTCGGCTGGCCGCCGGGGTCGTGGTGTCTCTCGCACTCACGGGTCTCACCTGCTTCGTCGGCTTCTTCGCCGGCTACCTCTACAACACCTTCGTGCAGGACGGCACCCCCGGCAGTTTCGTCTCGACCTTCGCGTCGTTCGCAACCGTCGGGGACTTCATCCTCACGATGATCAAGGCGGTGGTCTTCGGCGCGATCGTCACCATCGTCGGATGTCAGAAAGGCCTGTCCGCCAAGGGCGGTCCGGCCGGGGTGGCCAACGCGGTCAACGCCTCGGTGGTCGCCTCGATCCTGCTGCTGATGATCGTCAACGTCGTCTTCACCCAGGTCTACGAGCTGGCCTTCCCGCGGCAGGGGTTCTGATGACCGTCGCGCGGTACTACCCGCCCGGAGTCGGGCCGCTGCTGACGGGCCTGCGCAGGATCGGTGGCCCGATCACCCAGGTCGGCCACATGATCACCTTCTTCCTGCGGGCGGTCCTCAACGTCCCGACGATGCTGCTGCACTACAAGCGCGAGTTCGCGCGTGTGCTCTCGGATGTCACCTGGGGCAACGGGTCGATCGTGGTCGGCGGCGGCACCGCCGGCGTCATCATCGTGCTCGGCGCGACCGCCGGTGCGATCGTCGGTATCGAGGGCTACAGCGCCCTGGAACTGCTGGGCATGGGCCCGGCCACCGGATTCATCTCGTCCTTCGCCTCGACCCGCGAACTCGCCCCGATCATGGCGGCTCTCGCCTTCGCCGCCCAGGCCGGTTGCCGTTTCACCGCTCAGCTCGGGGCCATGCGGATCTCGGAGGAGATCGACGCGATGGAGGCCATCGCATTGCGGCCGATCCCGTACCTGGTGACGACGCGCCTGATGGCCTCCGTCGTCGCCGTCATCCCGCTCTACATCGTGTGTCTCGGAGTGAACTACCTCGTCTGCCAACTGGTCGTGAGCATGTCGGGCGCCGGGTCGTCGGGCACCTATCTGCACTACTTCACCCTCGTCCTCAGTGGAACCGACATCGCCTACTCGATCCTCAAAGCGGTTGTCTTCGTGTCGATCACGACGACCATCCAGTGCTACTACGGTTTCT
Organism: Gordonia metallireducens; assembly: GCF_021245825.1. Classification (NCBI taxonomy): domain Bacteria; kingdom Bacillati; phylum Actinomycetota; class Actinomycetes; order Mycobacteriales; family Gordoniaceae; genus Gordonia; species Gordonia metallireducens. Next base: position 249,081 of record NZ_JAJQJP010000002.1, read on the forward strand.
ACGCCTCGGGCGGCCCCCAGGGCGTCGGCGTCGCCGCGGGCCGGGCGATGCGTACTGCGATCACGGTCATGATCATCGTCAACATGCTGCTGACCATGGCGCTCTGGGGCGTCAACGCCGGCGCGCGGTTCGGAGGCTGACGTGCAGTTCCCCTTCGAATCCGAACGTCGGCTCGGCAACGAGCACCTGTTCCTGCGCGGACTGGCGACGATCATCGTCGCGGCGATCGTCGTCGGCGTGCTGATCGCCAAGTCCAACGGCGATCTCGACGAACACGTCGAGGTGAAGGCCATGCTCGGGGAGGTGGGCGACGGCCTGCCCACCCGCTCCGACGTCAAGTACCGCGGCGTTCTCGTGGGTGCGGTCGACAAGGTCACCCCCGCCATCGACGGCGGCACCAACGTCGTCGACATCGATCTGAAACCGCAGTACGCCGACGGGATCCCGTCGACTGTCACGGCCCGCGTGGTGCCCGGCAACGTCTTCGCGGTGTCGTCGATCCAGCTGATCGACAACGGCCCCGCCCCACACATCACCGACGGCGCGGAGATCTTCCAGGACGACAGCGAGGCAACGATCCAGTTCCAGACCGCGCTCACCAAGTTGCGGGACATCGTCGGTGCCATGAGCCGCTCGCGGTCGGATTCGACGATCGGTGTCATCACCGCGCTTGCCGAGGCAACCGACCGGCGAGGCGATGACCTGGTCGCGGCCGGCCGACAGCTCGAACAGATCGTCACGGAGACCAACGCGCTCATGGAACCCGGCGACGGCCCGTCGACGATCCGCTCGTTCAACGACGCCGTTCGCGGACTCGACCGTTCCGCGCCCGACCTGCTCGACGCGGTCCACAGTTCGGTGGTACCGATGCGCACGGTCGCCGAAAAGGAGATGGCGCTCACCAACTTCCTGGCCGCAGGCGCCACAACGCTCGGCACCGCGACCACGGCCATGGACAACAACACCGCGCGGATGATCACCATCTCGACCAACCTGACCCCGGTCATCGGTGTACTCGCCGACAACGCACCGTCGTTCGTCCCGATCACGACCCGGCTCGCGGTGGTCGCCGACAAGTTCAACGAGCACGTCTACGACGCCGACACCGGTTTGGCCACCTCGAAGATGATCCTGTCGCTGTCGCCGAACCGGACCTACGTCCGCGCCGACTGCCCGCGCTACGGGAATCTCGAAGGGGCGAGCTGCAAGACGGCCCCGGTCTCCGCGCGTCCCTACGGATTTCCCAAGCAGCTCGATCCCAAGAAGTACGAGCTGCCCGCCGGCTACAAGCTCCCGCCGGGGTACAAGCTCCCGGCCGGGCTGATGGGCGGGAACGTCGGACCCGTCGGCAGCAAAGCCGAGGTCGAGCAACTGCGCAAGATCCTGGGAAAGGACGCGACGCCCGCGGCGATGATGCTGCTCGCACCGTTGCTACGCGGCAACAGGGTCGAGATCAGCCCGGACACCGGTGACAAGAAGCCCGCCGCACCTCGAGCAGGGGAGGGAGGTCCTCGATGAGCACATTCCGGAAGTCCCTCATCACGCTGTCGTTGTTCCTCGTCATCTCACTCGTGTTGTCGTGGTTCGTCTATGTCACGTTGCAGCGCAACGTCAACGGGGCCACCCGCGAGTACAGCGCGGTCTTCACCGACGTCAGCGGTCTGCGTCCCGGCGACGACGTCCGGGTCGCCAGCGTACGGGTCGGTCGGGTCGACAAGATCGAACTCGAGAAGACCGTTGCCCGGGTGACCTTCGAGGTCCAGGACGACCAGACGCTCTACACCAGCACGCGGGCGTCGGTTACCTACCAGAACATCATCGGCCAGCGCTATCTCGGCCTCCTCGCCGGTGACACCGACTCCTCGGCGGAACCACTCCGCGACGGGGGCGAGATCCCGCTCGACCAGACCGAGCCGTCCTTCGACATCGCCGGTCTGCTCAACGGCTTCGAACCGCTCTTCAGCGTTCTCGACCCCGACCAGGTACAGAACATCACCCAGACGATCATCACGGCCCTGCAGGGTGACAAGGGATCGTTGACCTCCCTGATCGCCCAGACGTCGACGCTGGCCGAATCCTTCGCCGGACCCGACAACGTTCTCGGGGACCTCATCGTCAGCCTCGACCAGGTGACCGCGTCGCTGGCCGGTCAGTCGGGGAGCGTCGAGAGCCTCATCTCGAACATGCGCGATGTGTTCACGACACTCAATTCCCGGCAGGGTGAGCTCGTCAGCTCGATCGATCAGATCACGCAGACGATCGGGCGAACAGCAGTGGTGTTCAACAACATCGAGCCCAGCCTCTCGGATCTGGTGGCGAGGGAGCCCGGGTTCACCGGTCACATCGTCAGCAACGCCGAGAAGTTCGCGTACCTGTTCTACAACGTGCCCCTGGCGATGCAGGGCCTCGCCCGCTTCTCACAGGAGAGCACGGCGGCGAACGCCTACATCTGCAACGTCAACGTCACGATCATCCCCGGCCTGTCGCACATGATCCCCGGCATCCTCGCCGGGGTCACCCCGGGCGGGAAGATCCAACAATCCCCGGTCTGCAGGTGAACATGCTGAACAAGATGAGGTCGATGAAGCGACCGTCGCTGTCGAAACCGACGTTGTCCAACCCGTTCAAGGGGCGGCTCGAGGATCAGAGCAATTTCAAGCTGGGGATCAGCGCAATCCTGATCCTGTGTCTCGTGGTGCTGGCCATCGTCGGCATCGGCCGGCTGGGCATCGGGGACAAGACCTACGACGCCGAATTCGTCCAGGCTGCACAGATTTCCGGTGGCGACCAGGTCACCGCGGCCGGCGTCCCGATCGGCACGGTCACCGGAGTGAAGCTCGCCGGCGACCGAGTGATCGTGTCGATGAAGATCGACGGCGACGTCGAACTCGGTGCCGACACCAAGGCGGCCATCAAGCTGACAACGCTGCTCGGTTCCCGGTACGTCGAGATCCAGCCCGCGGGTGAGGGCCGAGTCCCCGACGACGTCATCCCGCTGGCCAACACGTCGGTGCCCTACGACCTGCAGACCGCCCTGGCGAACGCCACGACCACCTTCGAACAGGTCGACGCCAAACGCATCGCGGATTCGATGACGGTGCTGTCCGACCAACTCGACGGTGCGCCGTACGTGATGCCGCAGGCGCTGAAGAACATCGAGAACCTCTCGACCATCATCGCCGACCGGCGGACCCAGATCGGCCAGCTCCTCGCCAGCACCAACGAGCTGACGACCGCGATCCGCAACCAGCAGGTCGCGTTGGGCCAGATGGTCGTTCGTGGTGAGCAACTCGTCACCGAGCTGGTGACCCGCATCAACTCGCTGCAGCAGCTGATCAAGTCCACCACCCGACTGATCGGCAACCTCCATCAGATCGTCGGCGTACAGGGTCCGCAGGTCACCCAGTTGCTTCAGAACATGGAGACCCTGCTCGGCGCCGTGGCCCGCCGGGAAGACGTGCTGCGGAACACGCTGCAGATCATGCCCGTACCGATCCGCAACTTCGCGAACGCGACCGGCTACGGCAACAACCTCGAGTTCGGCGCTCCCGCAGGTGCTCTCGTGGACGCCTGGATGTGTGCGGTCAGTGGGCAGGCGAAGATGATGTCGCTCGCCGAGTACTTCAAGGAGTGCAAGTGATGTCCAGAGTCATCGCACACCCGCTGCTGATCCTGGCCGCGGCGGCGCTCCTGCTGACCGGGTGCTCGATCGGATCCAATCCGTTCGAGGACAAGATCACCGTCACCGCCGAATTCGACAACGCCAACGGCCTCTACGTCGGCAACTCGGTGGACGTGCTCGGGATGTCCATCGGGAAGGTCACCGAGATCGAGGCGAAGGGTGGTTACGCGCTCGTCACCATGGAGATCGACGGGGACATCAAGATCCCCGCAACCGCCGAGGCCGTGACCGTCTCGACGTCGATCCTCACCGACCGTCACGTCGAACTCACCCCTGTGTACCGCGACGGGCCGACGATGCAGAACGGCGACACGATCGGCCTCGATCGCACCCGCACACCGATCGAGTTCGACCGGATCCTCAACATGGTCGAGCGTCTGTCGAGCGAACTCGGCGGCAACGGCGACAGCAAGGGCGAAGGCCCGGTGGCCGATCTGATGGCGGTGAGCGTCGCGATGACCGAGGGCAACGGTCAGTCCATGCGGGATGCCCTCGGCGATCTCGAACGCGCGCTGCGCCTCAGTGAGGACGGCGGCGCACATTCGCGGCGGGACATCACCGCGATCGCGGCGAACCTCGCCACCCTCAGTGAGGCCGCCGCGAACAACGACGCCGTCATCCGTGACCTCGGATCCGGATTCGCGCAGATGTCGTCGTTCCTGGCATCCGAGGACCTGGGCACCGGGACCACCGGAAAGCAACTCAACGACCTGCTGAAGGAAACCCAGGCCCTGCTCATCACCAATCGAGAGACACTGAAGAACACGCTGTCGAGCACCAACACCGTGACCGCGGCCATGGTCGACTACCGACGCAATCTGTCCGAGTTCTTCGACGTCGCACCGATGCTCATGGACAACGTCTACAACGCCATCGACCAGGAAGCCGGAGCACTGCGCGTGCACGGTCTCGTCGACAAACTCCTCCTCGACGGCCAAGCGGTCAAGGAGGTGTGCAACCTCCTCGACCTACGCCAACTCGGTTGCTCCACCGGCACACTGCAGGACTTCGGGCCCGACTTCGGGGCCACGTCGATCCTCGCCGCCCTCGTGGAGAACTCGAAATGAGCGCCAGGACAGGTCGGGTCGGTAGACCGGCGACAGCTGTCGCCGTCGGCTTGGCCGCGGTGCTGGGCGTGAGCGGCTGCGGGGTGGGGCTCGAACAGCTCCCGCTGCCGGCTCCCGGGGCCGCCGATGCCACGTACACGCTGACCGCTCGCTTCACGAACGCCCTCAATCTTCCTCAGGGGGCGAAGGTGCGCGTGCTGGGTGCAGATGTGGGTTCGGTTGCCACGATGAAGGCGGAGAATTTCACCGCGATCGTCGACCTCCGGATCCAGTCGTCCACCTCGCTGCCGGTGGGCACGACCGCCGAACTGCGTTCGGCCACACCGCTCGGCGACGTCTTCGTCGCGCTCGAGCCGCCACCCGAAGGCCAGGACACCAGGGGTGAACTACAGAACGGTGACCAGCTGTCGGTGGACGACACGTCGTCGGCGGCCACCGTCGAAGAAGTCCTCGTCACCAGTGCGCTGCTGGTGAACGGTGGTGCGGTTCGCAATCTCGTGAAGGTCGTCAACGGCCTCGGTGAAGCGGTCGGTCCGGACGGTGAGTCGGTCGCGAATCTGGTAGATGAGTCGACCGATCTGATCTCGACCCTGTCCAACCGTACGGGCGAGATCAACCGTGCCATGCGCAACACCAGTGACCTCGCGACCACTCTCGGTGCTCGACAGAAGGATCTGACCGCGGCGATCAGTGCCGCCGCCCCGGCGGTCGGAGCGCTGTCGGCCAACACCGGGCAGGTACTCGACATGGTCGCCAACGTCGACCGGCTCACCGAACTCATCGGACAGTTCCCCTCCGTCAAGGGCACCGACAGCCGCAGCACCATCGCCGACATAAACAAGCTGTCCTACTGGTTCAACGCGGCGTCGCTGAACCCGAACGCCAACATGAACGCGGTGAATTCGATTCTGGCGCCGCTGGTCAAGGCCTCGAGCTCGACCTCCGCACACGCGAACATCGACATCGAGGCAATCGCCCTGGGAGTCGTCGGCGACCCCAACCACAAGGCCGACCCCGGGATGCGCGTGCCGGACGCGACGGACGTGATCAACGTGATCGGCAGCATCTCCTACCTGCTCGACAAGCTGTACAAGCAGTCGACGGGAGGCCGATGATGGGGATCCGCAGGGCTGCAGAGCCGGTCGCGGCCGGACTCGTCGGAGCCGTCCGGTGGGGTCGCGCCCGACGCCTGATCCTGTCCGGCGTCGCGCTGGCACTCACCCTGGTCCTCGGTGTCGCCTACCTACTCTTCGGTGCGCTCCGCATCAACCCCGGCGCGTCGCAGATGACCATCCGGGTCAACCTGCTCAACTCCGGTGGGCTGCTGGCCGGCCAGGACGTCACGATGCGCGGTGTCTCCATCGGTCGGGTCTCCGCGGTCGACCTCAGCGAGTCCGGTGTCGTCGCGGTGGTGCGCGTGTCCACCGACACCAAGATCCCCGCCGACACCGCCGTTCGGGTGTCGGGACTCTCCCCGGCCGGCGAGCAGTACCTGGACTTCCGTCCGGCGAACGGCGACGGCCCTTATCTGACCGACAACGCCGTCATCGATGCCAAACGCACCACGACGCCCACTCCCATCGCCGAGGTCCTCGAAGGCCTGCAAGGGACGCTCGACCAGATCAACCCCGAAGAGTTGGAGGTCGTGGTCAAGGAACTCGGGGTCTCGCCCCAGGGCGTGGAAAAGCTCGACAACATCGTCAACGGCGGGATCTTCATGCTGTCGACGTTGCACACCGCGCTGCCGAACACCACGTCGTTGCTCAAGTCCAGCAAGGTGATGCTCGGGACGCTGGGGGAGACCGCACCGAAGATCCGGACGATGTCCGCCGACCTCCGCAATGTGTTCACCGGTGTGGAGAAGATGGACGGCGGGTTCCGGCGCCTCGTCGACCAGGGGCCGGCGACCATGGCCGCGGTGGACACGATGTTCGCCGACAACTCGCCCACGATGGTGCAGCTGCTCGGCAATCTGGTCACGATCTCGAAGCTGTCGTACCTGAGAGTGCCCGCGCTGGAAGCGATCTGGCCCGATCATCGCGGTTCAGTGCTCGAGGCCATCGGTTCGACGTTCCGTGACGGCGGGACCTGGGGCATCGTCGACGTCTACGAACGCTACGTCTGCGACTACGACCTGCCCCGAAAGCCGCCGGCGATCCCGGACTATCCGATGCCGTACCTGTACACCTACTGCAACGACCCCGACCCGGCGATCCTCGTCCGCGGTGCGCGCAACGCTCCGCATCCGGCGGGGGAGGAATACCTCTCCGGCCCGCCGCCGAACGTCGACCCGCGGGCGACCGCAGATCCGCCTCCGCGCGGCCCGCTGACCATTCCCACGCCCTATGGAGGACCGAAGGTTCCGCTGCCACCGCCACCGCAGTGACCCGCGGCGTGTCCACACGCCCGGCGGAACCTCCACCTCGAGAAAGGAATCACCATGAAGACCGATATGGCAGTCGAGACCGACACCGACGCAACTGATGCCATCGTCGCCGACCAGGACGACACGACGTCGACCACCGTCGACGACAAGTCGACCGAGACGGAGTCCGAGACGAAGGCCGGGAAGGAGTCACCGAAGTCGACGACAACATCGACGGGCAAGAAGTCGGCGAAGGGCGCCGAGGCCACCACAGACGACGACAGCGCCGAGACCGAGCCCTCCACCGGAGATGGCGGACGTCCGGTGGGACGCACGCCCGCCCGATTCGGTTGGGGCGCCGCAGGCGTCGGGTTGCTCGCGGTCATCACGATCGCAGCCTCCGCGCTGGCGATCGTCTTCGGCCTCCAGCTCAAGAACCGCATCGACATCGAGAACGCCGGTCAGGAGGCCCTGCGGACCGCGGAGAACTATGCCGTCGCACTCACCAGCATCGACACCCGCAACCTCGACCGGGACTTCGCGCGCGTACTCGAAGGTGCGACCGGCGAGTTCAAGGACATGTACTCGAGCTCGAGCTCTCAGCTCCGGCAGTTGCTCGTCGACAATCAGGCCACTGGCAAGGGCACCGTGATCGACGCGGGGATCAAGTCCCAGTCCGAGAACAAGGTCGAGGTGATGCTGTTCGTCGATCAGACGGTGACGAACACGGCCAGCCCGGATCCTCGCCTGGATCGCAGCCGCATCCTGATGACGATGGAGAAGGTCGACGGGCGCTGGCTCGCATCGAAGGTCGAACTGCCCTGACCGTTCCGGCGAATCCGATCCCCGCACATAGGTGACGAAGTAAACTATGTCGCACCCGGCGTCCGATGTTGGCGCCTGCACACGGCGGGAGACCACACCATGCAGCAGACCTTGAAGGCCCTGGCCGAGACGTCGTTCGCGATCTCTCCCTGGGCCCCGGCCCCCAAACCCTCGAATGTCGGCGAGGTGGACGCTGCCTTCTTGACCAAGGTCCTCGCCGCCACCACGCCGGGGGCGGTGGCCGAGAGCGTGACCCGGCTCGACGGCACGTCGGGAACCACCGACCGCAACCGCCTCGGTATCCAGTGGAACCGCGTCGGCCTCGACGCCGGGCTGCCCGCCAGTGTCTTCATCAAGTCGACGCCCCTGAATGCGAAGAACCGGACCATGGTGGCGGCGCTCGACATGGCGGTCAACGAGGTGAAGTTCTACGAGCAGATCCGTCCGCAGCTCGACGACTCGATCGCCCCGAAGTCGTACTTCGCGCATGCCGGCCACGGAGCCCGGCATCTGCTCGTCCTCGAGGACCTCGAAGCCGCCGGTGCCACTTTCCCGTTCAGCATCGAAGAGATCACCCTTCCGGGGGTCGAGGCGATCATGCGAACGCTGGCAAAGGTGCACGCACAGTTCTGGAACAGCCCTCGGCTCGCGTCAGATCTGCCGTGGATCGCCCCTGAATCGGCGCGCCCGGGATTCCCGTTGCTGCTGTGGCAGTTCCGCAAGGTGCGCAAGACGATCCTGAACGACGAGAGCGTCGAGATCCCGCCGGCCGCCCGGCGGATGGCGGAGTTCGCGAACCAGAACGACAAAGCGCTGCATGCGAAATGGGAGCAAGGGCCGCAGACCATGCTGCACGGCGACTCCCACATCGGTAACACCTACCTCAAGCCCGACGGTACTGCCGGCCTCCTGGACTGGCAGGTCATCCACCGCGGCCCGGGTCTGCGCGAGGTCAGCTACATGATGACCCACTCGACCCCCGCCGACATCCGCCGTGGAAACGAGGAGAAGCTCCTCCGGGCCTACCTCGACACCCTCGAGGACGAAGGTGTCGACGACGCGCCCACTTTCGATCAGGCGTGGGAAGCGCTCCGCTTCTTCGCCTTCGACGCCTGGGACTCCATCGCCATCTGCAAGGTGTGGCCCGGATTGCAGCCGCCCGACCGTGTCGAACTCGCCTTCGCGGCCGCGAACTCCATGGTCGAGGACCTCGAGGTCGACAAGGCCATCAAGGCGGCCCTCGCCTGAGTACCGGCACCGGATCCGACCGAGCGCGCCGTCCCACAGTGGGACGGCGCGCTCGTCGTTAGGAGACCTGCTGCTCACGAGTCCGCCGGTTGACGACCGGAATGCGAGCACTTCGCACGGGAACAATGATCAGCGTCCTCGTGGTCGGTGAATCACCGTGCCGTACAACCATTTTGGAGACAACAATGGTTGCTGTGAGCGCGCCGGAAAGCGAATAGAATACGACTGACTTGTCGCGTTATTCTCGGTTCCATGGTGATCCAAGACACAGCACGACCCGCTGTTGAGTCGACCCCGTCGGCCGCGCCCGTGCCGCACAAGCGCACGGTGTTCGACTGGGCGGTGGACAAGTCCTTCCAAGGGATCCGCGACGAGTTCTTCCGCAACGTCCAGTTCACCGAACCCAAGGGCGATCCCGGGTGGTTCGGTCCCGGCAGTGCGGTCTGGTACATCCACGAGCATCTCCCGACGGTGCAGATCGCGATGGGTGCCGCCGCGATGATGGAGACCCTTCACCCCGACATGGCGTGGATGGCGTACGAGCACACGCGCGCCATCGAACGGATCAACGGCGTCCCGACCGGACAGTTCGACGAGAAGGCGATGTCGTCCCGCTCCGGCCACACCCTCTCGTTCTTCTTCGGCGTCGCGATGGCGTCGACCCCGGTGGCCGAACGGGTGTCGAAGACAGTTCGCGGGATGCACAACCGCATCGAGGGTGTCCGTCCCGACGGTCACCCCTACAAGGCCAGCGACCCTGATCTGCTGACGTGGAACTACTGCACCCAGGCGTGGGCGCTCGCGGCGTCGCACCAGGCGTTCCATCCTGACCCGCTGAGCGATGACCGTCTCGAGGAGTTCTTCCACGACTACGCGCGGATGGGTCGGGAGCTCGGGGGAGCGAACGTGCCGACCACCAAGGACGGCGTCGACAAGTACCTCGCCGATTCGCTGCCGTTCCTGGCCGTGACGATGCCGACCGTCGAGCTCCTCAACCCGACCGCACCGTGGCGCTACCCGGCGTGGCAGCGCCCGCTGATGACCCTCGTCGACTGGGCGATCCAGGACCTGCACCCGGAGTGGGCGCAGAAGCTCATGAACACCAAGCAGTATCCGAGGCCGGTTGCCGCCGCCCGTCGACGTGCAGTGAAGGCGCTACTGGGTTCGTTCCGCGACGGCAAGATGAAAGAGGTCTACGAGTCCTACGAACGCGTGGGCGTGCCATACCCCCGGAACTGACCGATCTGTTCTCGGCGCGGGCCCGCAGACATCATGTCTGCGGGCCCGCCCCGCGTATCCGCGCAGCGGCGTTGACATGCAAGCAAATACTTGCCTATCGTCAGGTGTGGCCGACGTGTTCCATGCTCTCGACGATCCGACGCGGCGTGCGATTCTCGACGAACTCGCCGACCGCGACGGTCAGACGCTGTTCGAGATCTGCGGACGGCTCACCACGAAGCGGGGCTTGAGCCTGACCCGCCAGGCCATCTCGCAGCATCTCGGGGTACTCGAGGCCGCCGGACTGGTCCACACCGAGAAACGCGGGCGCGCCAAGTTCCATTACTTCGATCCGGCGCCGCTGGCAGAGATCACCAAACGGTGGCCGCTGACACGAAAGGCATGACATGCGAATCACCCTGACCTCGATCTTCGTCGACGACCAGCGCAAGGCGCTGAGTATCTACACCGATGTACTCGGCTTCACCAAACACCACGACATCCCCATGGGAGAGAACACCTGGTGGCTCACCGTCAAGTCGCCGGAGGCGCCGGACAGCGCCGAACTCTTGCTGGAGCCGGCCGGGCATCCGGCGGTGAAGCCCTACCGGGACGCGCTCGTCGAAGACGGTATCCCGTTGGCGCAGTTCACCGTCGACGATGTCGAGGCGGAGTACCGGCGCCTCCGGGGACACGGTGTCGTCTTCACCCAGGAACCGACCGACGTCGGTACCGCGGTCGTGGCAGTCTTCGACGACACCTGCGGGAATCTGATCCAGATCGCCGCGATCAAAGAAGACTGACGAGCGGGTCCTCTCAGAGTTCGGTCGCGCGCGGATGACGCGGCTCGTAAAGTCCGATCGACGCGCCTCCCGGCAACCGGAATCCGGTGAGAACGCCCCATCCTTCATCGGTGACCTCGTCGAACTCGACGCCGGATTCGGCCAGCTTCGCCATCGTCTCCTGCAGGTCGTCGGCCATCAGGTACAGCTCGTGGCGGGTCTCGCCGTCGGTGGGATGCACCGCGAGCTCGGCGGGCGGCAACCTGAAGATCAGCCAGCCGTGCCCCGCGTCGACATGCGGATACTCGAGGACGTTCTGGAAGAACGCCCGGTCCGCGTCGGCGTCGTTGCTGTAGATGATGACGTGCGCACCCGAGATGGCCATGGCTCCACGAATGCAGACCGGCGCCGATCGGTGGAAGAGAATGACGCATGACCCGCTCGGAGGCCTTCGTGCGGTTTACTGGTCCGATGAGCAACGTCGCGTCTCGGTTCACCTGTGCCGCACTCGCAGTGGCCGCCGTTGCGGCTGCCATGGTCGGAGTCGGGTCGGCGGCGGCAGCGCCCACGGTCCTGGCCCCTGGGACGGAAGGCCTGGTTCCCGGTCTCGCCGCGTCGTACACGCTCGCCTCGAATGAGGCTCGGGCGCAGGGGGTTTCGATCTGGGTCACCTCGGGGAAGCGGTCCGAAGCCGAGCAACGACAGCTCTGGCGGAACGCGATCGCCACCTACGGCAGCCCTGACGCCGCCCGACGCTGGGTCCTGCCCGCCGAGGAGTCGCCACACGTTCGGGGTAAGGCCGTTGACGTCGGCCCGTGGGACGGCGCGGCGTGGCTCGAACGGAACGGTCACCGGTGGGGGCTGTGCCGGACCTTCGTCAACGAGTGGTGGCATTTCGAGTTGGCGACCACCCCGGGAACTCCGTGTCCGCCGATGTGGCCCGATGCCGCAGTCCGGGCGGATCGGCGCGGGAATTGACCCATCGGTCGTAGGCTGTCGATCGACGGGTCGCACGCTCGTCATCTCCTCACACGGACCGAGAGCCGGTCCTCGTGATCAGGAGGTCGACCATGCACTACTCACTCTTGCTGCACTACCCCGAGCACGACGCCTCGACGCTCGGCGACGAAGCCATCCAGGCCGGTCAGGCCGCATTCTCGGCCTACACCCGTGCGCTGCAGGATGCCGGCGTCCTCGTGAGTGCCGAAGTGCTGCGGCACTCGACCGCCTCCACGACGATCCGGAAGGTCGACGGCGAGCTCGTCGTTCAGGACGGACCCTTCGCAGACACGAAGGAGCAGCTCGGCGGAACGATCATCATCGATGTCGCCGACCTGGACGCGGCCATCGAGTGGGCTCGTCAGGCGCCTCCGATCGAGTGGGGCGTCATCGAGATCCGTCCCGGTGCGACGTACACCGTGAACGGGGTCTGGACCCCCAACGAATGACCCCCAACGAATGACCCCCAACGAGTGACACCGAGCGGATGACCGGGGAACGCACCACCCGGGACGGGGCGCACGCCGCCGCCGATCATGCCGCACGCGAATCGTATTCGCGGCTGGTCGGATTTCTCGCCGCGGCTTCCGGCGACCTCGCACTCGCCGAGGACGCGTTGGCGACCGCCTTCGAACGCGCGCTGAGCACGTGGCCGGTGAACGGCACACCCGAGAATCCCGCCGCGTGGCTCCTCACCGTTGCCCGTAACCACCAGCGAGACGTCTGGAAATCAGCGGTACATCGGAAGTCGACCGAAATCGACGACCGGGCCGACGCAGTGGGGGAGGTGAGCGTGACACCCTTCGACGAACTCGACCCCGATGCCATCGGCGACAAGCGTCTCGAGCTGCTGTTCACCTGTGCGCACCCGGCGATCGACCCCGCCATCCGGACACCGCTGATGTTGCAGGCGGTGCTCGGGTTCGAGGCAGCCGATGTCGCCGCGGCGTTCGCGGTGGCGCCCGCGACGATGGCACAGCGCCTCGTACGCGCGAAGCGACGCATCCGGGACGCCCGCATCCCGTTCGTCGTGCCCGACCGCGCCGCGATGCCGGCACGCCTGTCGGCGGTCCTCGAGGCGGTCTACGGGTGCTTCGCCATCGCCTGGAACGAGACGAACGGTTCCGCCACCGGCGCTGTCGACTCGATGGCCGGGGAGGCGCTGTATCTGGCGGTGACGCTCGCCGATCTCCTCGACGACGAACCCGAGGCATGGGGTCTGGCCGCGCTCATCGCCCTCTCTTTGTCGCGGGCGCCCGCCCGTACCGGACCGTTCGTCCCTCTGGAGGAACAGGACACCGACCGGTGGAACAGAGACCTGATCCGCGACGGCGAGGCGATGCTGCATCGTGCCGCATCCCTCGACGCGCCGATGGGACGGTTTCAGCTCGAGGCCGCGATGCAGTCGGTGCACACCGATCGTGCACGCACCGGTGTCGTTGCCTGGGACGCCCTCCGGTCACTGTCGTCCGCGCTCGTCGTCGTCACCCCGACCCTGGGTGCACGGGTGGCGCACGCCGCGATCGTGGGGCGCGCGGTGTCACCGGCCGAAGGTCTGGCCTTGCTCGACCAACTCGAGTCGGAGCACGATCTCGACGACTTCCAGCCGTTCCATGCCACTCGGGCGGATCTGCTGTTCCGCAACGGCGCGACGGCCGCCGCACGGCACCACTTCGAGCGTGCGGCAACGCTGACACGTGACCCTCATGTCCGCGAGTGGCTACAGCACCGATCGGGTGGCGTGTACTGATCCCTATTCGGTCGGCGACGTTCGAGTCGCGGCGGACGAGACCCGGTGCCATAGGAGTGGGCTAACTCTTCCATAGGAGCAAATCATCGGCTGCACAGCGCTTTCCGCACGGTTCACGGCCTAGGGTGATGACTCGGTACGACAAGTCGGACAACGGGTGTCCGCCGCCATTGGGAGGCCGAAATGACCGCAATCGCCGAGGCCGTCACCGACCTGACCTCCGAGCCCCACCGCTCACGCCGCAACCACTGGAACAACCAGGTCCGCCGGCACGCGCGGATGACCCCCGATGAGCCCGCGCTCACCTTCCTCGGCGAGACCCGCACGTGGAAGCAGATCGAGGAGCGGTCCCGTGCCTTTGCCGCAGCGTTGAGCCGACGCGGCGTGGGATTCGGCGACCGGGTCATGATGGCGCTGCTCAATCGGACCGAGTACGCCGAGGCGATCCTGGGAGCGACCCTCATCGGCGCGATCGCAGTACCGGTGAACATCCGTAACAGTCCAGGTGAGATGGCCTACCTCATGACCGACAGCGGCGCGGAGGTCGTCGTCACCGAGACTGCGCTGACCGGCGTCGTCGACGCCGCACGCGAGCTCGGTGGGGTCGCGGACACCGTGATCGTCGTCGGCGAGAGCGACACACCCGGCCATCTCCGGTTCGAGGACCTCATCGCCGAGGACGCGTCCGACCTTCCGCTGGTCGACGTCCCCGAAGATGCCGTCGCGATCATCATGTACACCTCGGGCACCACCGGTCGACCCAAGGGCGCGATGCTGACCCATCAGAACTTCCAGTCGCAGGCCGTCACGTCGACCTCCACGACGAACCCGCAGGTCGGCGACGTCGCGTCGATCGTCCCACCGATGTTTCACATCGCCGGTCTCGCCACCTTCGCGATGGTCTTCTACCGCGGCATCCGCGCGGTGATCCACCCGCTCGGATCCTTCGATCCCGACATCATGCTCGACACCCTCGAGCGGGAGGGATCGACGTCGGTGTTCATGGTGCCCGCACAGTGGCAGGCCGTGTGCGCCGCGCAGCAGGCCCGCCCCCGGGCCCTGCGACTGCGGCACCTCAGCTGGGGCGGCGCGCCGGCGTCGGACACCGTGCTCAACGCCATCAACGAGACGTTTCCCGGCGTGCTGAACATGACGTCGTTCGGGCAGACCGAGATGTCGCCGGTGACCTGCATCCTCGACGGCAAGGACGCCCTGCGGAAGATCGGGTCGATCGGCAAGGTGGTGCCCGCGGTGACCGCGCGGGTCGTCGATCCGATCATGAACGATGTCGAGCCGGGCGAGGTGGGGGAGATCGTCTATCGCGGACCGACCCTGATGAAGGGCTACTGGAACAAGCCCGAGGAGACCGCCGATGCCTTCCGCGGCGGGTGGTTCCACTCGGGTGACCTGGTCCGCCAGGACGAGGACGGTTTCCTGTTCGTGGTCGACCGCGCCAAGGACATGGTGATCTCCGGCGGCGAGAACATCTACTGCGCCGAGGTCGAGAACGTCCTCTACGGCCACCCGAGTGTCGCCGAGGCAGCGGTCATCGGCCGGGCGGACCCGAAATGGGGCGAGGTGCCCGTCGCCGTCGTCGTCCTCGCCGACGGTGTCGACGACCTGACCCTGGCCGGGTTGGAGCCTCACCTGAACGAGAACCTGGCCCGTTTCAAGCACCCCAAGGACCTCGTGATCGTCGACGAACTGCCGCGCAACGCCGGCGGCAAGGTCACGAAACCCGTGCTGCGACAGCGCTTCGGCAGCAAGGACGCCGGTTTGTCCGATTGACCCGGCGAAAGCTCACGAGCAACCCGTCGAGTCTGCGTAGGGTGTGACGCAGACAACTGTGATGCAGGCAACAATGTCGAGCATCGCACGATCGACACGGGAGCCAGTGAATGACCGCAACGTACGAAGCCACCGCCGATCTGACCACCGAGCCGTACCGCTCGCGTCGCAACCACTGGAACAATCAGGTTCACCGGCATGCGCTCATGACGCCGGACAAGGTGGCGATCACGTACCTGGACAAGTCCACGACGTGGAAGCAACTCGACGACCGGTCGAGGGCTTTCGGCGCTGCGCTGAGCCGGCTCGGTGTGCAGTTCGGTGATCGCATCCTGATGGTGCTGCTCAACCGCACCGAGTACGTCGAGGCCGTCCTCGGTGCGACGCTCATCGGCGCGATCCCGGTTCCGGTGAACATCCGGATGAGCCCGGCCGAGGTCGCCTACCTTGTCTCGGACAGCGGGGCCAAGGTCATCGTGACCGAGAAACTCCTCGCACCCCTGGCCGACGCCGTGTCTACGTCCACCGGCGGGATCGACACCCTGATCGTCGTCGACGGCAGCGAGAACCCGCAGCACCTCGAGTACGAAGGCCTTCTCGCCCAGGGCGACGCGGACCTGCCGGCCGTCGACGTTCCCGAAGACACCGTCGCGGCGATCATGTACACCTCGGGCACCACCGGAAAGCCCAAGGGCGCCATGCTGACCCACCAGAACTTCCACGCCCAGGCGGTGACCACGATGGCCACCACCGCCAACGCGGACGCCGACGACGTGGCGTCGGTGGTGCCGCCGATGTTCCACATCGCAGGCCTGGCCGCCTTTGCCCCGGTCTTCTACCGTGGCGTCCGCGCCGTCATCCACCCGCTGGGCGCCTTCGACCCCGACGCCATGCTCGACACCCTCGAAAGAGAAGGCACCACGTCGGTGTTCATGGTGCCCGCGCAGTGGCAGGCGGTGTGTGCGGCCCAGAAGGCCCGTCCGCGAAAGCTTCGTCTGCGCAACATCAGCTGGGGTGCCGCCCCGGCGTCGGACACCGTGCTCAACGCCATGGGGGAGGCCTTCCCCGAGGCGCTCAACATGACCGCGTTCGGGCAGACCGAGATGTCCCCGGTGACGACGATCCTCGAGGGAAAAGACGCACTGCGTAAGAAGGGTTCGATCGGCAAGGTGGTGCCGGCCGTGACCGCGCGCATCGTCGACCCGCTGATGAACGACGTGAAGCCCGGCGAGGTGGGGGAGATCGTCTATCGCGGACCCAATCTGATGAAGGGCTATTGGAACAAGCCCGAAGCGACCGCAGAAGCTTTCCGCGGCGGGTGGTTCCACTCCGGCGACCTCGTCCGTGAGGACGAGGACGGTTTCCTCTTCGTCGTCGACCGCGCCAAGGACATGATCATCTCCGGCGGCGAGAACATCTACTGCGCCGAGGTCGAGAACGTCCTCTACAGCCACCCGGCGATCATGGAAGCAGCCATCATCGGTCGCGCCCACGAGAAATGGGGCGAGGTGCCGGTCGCTGTCGTCGTCCTCGCCGAGGGTGTCACCGACCTGACGCTGGCCGAACTGGAACCCCACCTCAACGAGAACCTGGCCCGTTTCAAGCATCCCAAGGACCTGGTCATCATCGACGAGCTGCCGCGCAACGCGGGCGGCAAGGTCGTCAAGCCGAAGCTGCGCGAGACCTACGGCAGCAAGGATGCCGGGCTGGCCGACTGACCGCTCCCGCGAGCACGAACGAATCAACCCGCCACCTCATCGAGGTGGCGGGTTGATCTTCTCAGTGGTGGGTCTGTCCGACCGTCACTTCTTTTTCTTCTTGTCCTTCGCCGGGCGGGTGGCCGCGAGTTCCCGGCCACGCCGGCGGTAGCGCCAGATGAACCAGCCGACGGCGATCGCCAGGACGATGCCGATGATCACGCCCCACAATGTTGCGGCGCGGAATCCGGGTGCGTCGACGTCGAAGATGCGTTCACCCGCGTGCGCCCCGTTACCGCCGCCCGCGACGACCGCCAGCGTCAGCAGGTTCGGGATCGCCACGATGACGCCGAGCACCGCGAAGCCGATCGCAGGGACGTTTCTCATCCGGCTGCGGCTCAGGAACGCGAACACGAAGAGCAACAGCGGGACGAACGTGCAGACGACACCCAGCACGAGGCCGGTCCAGACTCCGCTGGCCATCGACCCGTCGACCCGGCGACCGATCTGCCCGGCCCACCAGCGGGGTAGGAACGCCTCGAGGATGAAGTACGTGATCACCAGGAGGGCCGCGATGATCAGGCCGATGACGACCTTCTTGACGATCGTGTTCGCACGTTCGGCGGCCGTCGGCTTCAGCGGCGCCTCGGTCGTCGTCGGCGCTGTCGGTGGTGTCGAGCCGGCGGTGCCCGGCGGCATGTCGCCCGCCGGTGCCGACGTGGGCGGGAGCGGCGTGGTGTGCGACCCGGGCGGCGGATCGACCGGGTCTGGCGAATGGCCCGAGAACTGCTCGTTACTCATGAGGCCGAGTGTAAGCGCGGAAGATGAGCTTTCAGGTGCGACGCCGCCGACCATCTGCAGACGGCAGAGAATCGTCATCTCGAATCCCGCCGTAGATTCCCCGCCGCACGATCCACGGCTGCAGTACCGCGTCCACCGACCATGCGGGGAAACGGAATGACCGGCCGTTCGGTGCGAACACCTGCAGGCCGTCGTGCTGCGCGCCGAGGACCGACCCCCATCGTCGTCGGGGTGGCACATAGCTTCGTGCGCGGCCGGGCCGACCCGACAGGTCCGCGCGGATGTTGTGGGCGAGCAACCGGTCGGCGCGGTTGCGTGCCGAGCTTCGAAGAGCATCGGTCGCGGCGATGTCCCCGACGGCGTAGACGAGCTCGTGGCCGGGGACCCGCAGTTCCGGTGTCACACGGACGAACCCGTGATCATCGAGGATATCCGCGGGCAGCCAGTCGGAGTTCGGGGTGACCCGGCCGATCGCCCAGAGCACCGCGTCGGCGTGCACGGGTTGTTGCCCGGTGGACCATTGCACGGGTCCGGTGGTGATCTCGTCGCAGGCGAAGTCGTCGGGCACCCGCGCGCGGTGGCCGCCATGCACTCCGACGCCGAGGCTGCGCAGGCGCGCCGACACGTTCTGCCAGGTCCGATGGTGGTGACGAGGGAGCGCGCGGTCGCCGGGGTGGTAGAGGTCGATGTGCTTGTCCGGCCACGTCGCGGCCAGGTTCGCGACCGCACTCACCGCCGCGGCACCACCCCCGATCACCGCGATCGAATCCGCCTCCGCCAGCCGGGAATGCGCCGCGGCGAGGTCCCGGTCGACGTCGGTCGGGGACTGGAGACCGGGACGCCGCCAGAAGCCGTTGCGGACACCGGTTGCGATGACCAGGGCGTCGAACGGTTCGACGTGTTCGGTTCCGTCGGTACCGGTGACCGTCACCTTTCGTCCGTGGAGGTCGGCCGCGGTCAACGATCCGTGGACCGTGCGGACACCGTCCAGCTTGCGGAACCGATCGAACGCGATCCGGTAGTCGCGGGCCCAGGCCTCGGGCCGGCTGAGACGTAGCCCGAGTTCCTGACCACTGACCAGCCCGGGCTTCGACGAGATCCCGACGATGTCGGCGTGCCCGGACAGATGGATCGCGGTCAGTACTCCCGTGTCACCGAGGCCGGCGATGACGACGCGGGATCGGGTCATCCGGGGACGTGTTCGGTTTGCGGAGGTCGGGCACCGCGCGGCGGCCGGGGTACGAACAGCGACACCCGGTCGGCGACATCGGCGTAACCGGGACGCCGGGAGAGGCTGCGCTGCTCCATCATCGGGATACTCGCGCCGAGGAACATCGCCAGCATCACCACGACACCCACGAGCAACCACCACCAGTCCGAGGGTGAGGCGGCGATCCCGAACAGCGCCATCGCCACCCAGAAAGAGAACTCGCCGAAGTAGTTCGGGTGCCGGGACCACGACCACACGCCGGTGTCCAGGACCGCTCCCTGCGTGCGATGCGCCGCGAAACGACGCAACTGCGCGTCCGCCACGTACTCGAGGGCGATCGCGGCGAGGCCCACGACCGCAGCCAGTACCGTCAGCCAGGCGATCGTCGAACCCTGATGGGTCACCGCGACGTACACCGGCACCATGCCCAGGAACACCTGCGTGGTGGGGATGACGTGGATGGCGAACAGGTCGACGACGATCGCGGCACCCCCGGCACGCTCCTTGAGCATCCCGTAGCGCCAGTCCTCGTGATCCAGACCCGGCCACCCGGTCGCCCAGTTGGCGGTCAGCCGGATCGCCCAGACCCCGACGACGACGGCGATGACCCAGCAGTGCACAGCACCGGCACCGACATCGCCTGCAGCCCACCAGTACACCAGCAGCACTGGTGGGATGACGCTCCAATATGCGTCGTACATGCTCGAGTTCGCATACCAGCGGCTGAAGCCGAAGATCACCAGCGTCGCCCAGAGATCGGCGACGAGGGTGTCGAGCCACAGGTGGCCGGTGTCGGGCCCCAGCCACAACCACGCGGCGGCGACCCCGAGGGCGACCACGTAGGCGATGATCACATGCACGAACGACGTTGTCCGGCTCACGATGTCACGTCCCTGCCGTCGGCGGGTCAGAGTTGTTTCTCGATGGACCCGACCAGTTTCTCGGGTTTGGTTGCCGGTGCGAAGCGTTCGACGACCACACCGTCGCGATTCACCAGGAACTTGGTGAAATTCCACTTGATCCGGCCGCCGAAGACTCCCGACTTCTGCGTGCGCAGCCATTCGAAGAGGGGGTGGGCGTCCGGTCCGTTCACGTCGACCTTGGCGAACATCGGGAAGGTGACGTCGTAGGTCAGCGAGCAGAAGTTCTTGATCTCTTCCTCATTGCCGGGCTCCTGGTGTGCGAACTGATCGCACGGGAAGCCGAGGACTCGCAGACCCTGGTTGTGGTAGTCGCGATGCAGCGTCTCCAACCCCTGGTATTGCGGTGTGAAGCCGCACTTCGACGCGGTGTTCACGATCAGCAGTGGGTCGCCCTGGAACGTCGAGAGGTCGACCGGCTTGCCGTCGATCCCGGTCGCGGTGAAGTCATACGCGGAAGTCATGTCGCCACGCTACTTCCGGTCGGCGCACAGCAGCACGCATTGGACCGAAACCGCGCTGCGTCGGTGTCAGTCGCCGAATCGCTCGGTGCGGATCCGGGACGGTTCGTGGCCGGCATCGACCATCCACTTCGCACAGTCCTCGACGAATCGGTTCGGTCCGCAGATGTAGACGGTCGGCGAGCGCGACGGATCCATGGTGAGCGCGGCCAGCTCCGCCGAGTCGAGGCGCCCCGGCGGTCTCGGCGATCCCGCGGGTGCGACGCGTGTGTGGACCAGGTGAAGGTCCATGCGGTGGTGCTCGATGAGTTGCCGGATCTCGTCGCGGTAGTAGACGCGTTCGGGGCTGCGCACCGAGTAGATCAGGGAGAAGGGCGTCAGTGGTGCGTCGACCTCGCGGCTCCGGATCATCGACATGAGCGGCGCGACCCCGGACCCGCCGCCGATCAGTTGCACCGGACGGTCGTCGCCGGAAGCCCACGTGAAGTACCAACCGTGTGGTCCGCTGATCTCCAGCGGGTCGCCGACCTCCACCACGTCGACCAGATATGGCGACACCTCCCCGTCGTCGAGACGTTCCACGGTGACCTCGATCGATCGGGTCTCCCGGGCGTCCGACACCGAGTAGGCGCGGGCAGTCGAGTAGCCGTCCTCGGCGGTGAGCCGGATGTCGACATGCTGGCCGGGCAACACATGGACGGGTTCGGGGAGTGCCAACCGCAGGGTGCGCGCGGACGGGGTGATGTCGACGACGGAGGTGACCGTCGTCAGCAGCCAGTCGGTCACGAGTACCGCTGCTCACGCCAGGGGTCGCCGTACATGTGGTACCCGCGCTCCTCCCAGAAACCCGGGGTGTCCTCGGGCATGAACCGAAGGCGCCGAACCCATTTGGCGCTCTTCCAGAAATAGAGGTGGGGGACGAGGAGCCGGGCGGGTCCGCCGTGCTCGGGTGCCAGTGGCTCGCCGTCGTAGGTGTCGGCGATCCAGCCCTGTCCGCCGGTCAGGTCGGCGAGCGGAACGTTGGTGGTGTACCCGCCGTAGCAGTGCGCCATGACGTACGGTGCCGGTTCGAACGGTAGTGCTGCGAGCAGGGTGTCGAAGGAGACCCCTCGCCAGCGCGTGGCGAACTTCGACCACCGTGTGACGCAATGGATGTCGGTGGTGATCTCGTCGTGGGGCAGCGCCTGGAACTGCTCCCAGGTGAACGTCGAGGCGCGGTGCTCGGCGGACTGGACGGCGAGTGACCACTTCTCGAGGGGCACCGATGGCGTGGGCTCGGCCGACAGCACCGGGAAGTCGAGGGTCGTGTACTGGCCCGGGGGTAGGCGGCGGGCATCGCGGTCGCGGCGGCCCACGAAGCCTCGGTTGACGATCGCCATGGTCGCGGAGTCTACGCGCAGGCGTACCCGCCGGCCGAACGATGAGGTTTGGCGAAACGCCACATGTGGGCATTCCGGATGATGGCGATCAGCAAGAACGACACCGTCCGATGGAACACCTCGCAGGGTGAGACCGAGGGGACCGCGGAGGAGAAGCGGACCAAGGAGTTCACTTTCGAAGGGCAGAAGTTCAAAGCCAGTGAAGACGAACCGTATTGGATCGTGAAGTCGTCGAAGACCGGTGCCAAGGCGGCGCACAAGGAATCCTCGCTCTCCAAGAAGTAGGCGCCGCCAGGCCGCGAGACCTCGAATAACCACGGCGAACCGCGTATCGTCGGAAACCGTCGGGGCCGAGTCCGTCGCGCACGAAGGGTTGTCCCATGGCCGCCGACTCACCCCATCCCGATCGAAAAGCGCTGCGCCGGAACGTACTGGCGTTGCTCTCTGTTCTCGCCGCCCTCCTGGCGACAACGGTGTCCATTTCGTCCGCCTCCGCCGCGCCGACCCCGACGATCGTGCTGGTGCACGGCGCCTTCGCGGACTCGACCGGCTGGGATGGCGTCGCATCACGGCTCTCCTCAAAGGGTTATCCGGTCCAGCGGTTCGACAATCCGCTCCGCGGGCCTGCCCACGACTCGGCGCTACTGGAGAAGAAACTCGCCACGATCAGCGGTCCGATAGTGCTCGTCGGTCATTCTTACGGAGGCATGGTCATCACGAATGTCGACGACCCGGATGTCGTTGCCAACGTGTACATCGCCGCGTTCGCGCCGGCGCAGGGCGAGTTCGTGCAGGGGTTGCTCAATCCGATCGTGTATCCCGGCAGCCGACTCCTGCCACCGGCGTTGCAGGTCAAGGTGGTCGACGACCCCACGGGCGTGGCGGGACGGAACGTCGACGGTTTCATAGCGAAGCCGTACTTCCGGGAGGTCTTCGCCCAGGACGTGAGCGTCGCGACTGCTGCCGACATGTTCGCGCATCAGAAGTCCGCGGCGCTCGTCGCCAATCTCGAACCCTCAGGTCCGGCATCGTGGGCGCGGGTGCCGAGTTGGTACCTGGTGTCGCGACAGGACCGCGTGATTCCGCCTGCACTCCAGCGCTTCATGGCGGCGCGTGCCGCGTCTGGCCGCATCTCGGAGATCGACGCCTCACACGTGTCCATGGTGTCGCACCCGGCCGTGGTGGCCGCGGTGATCGAGAAGGCCGCCACCGCTTAGCGGCAACTCGGTCTCGTTTCGGGCCTCTCCGTCGGCGGCTGTGCAAGGATCACGGCGATCGTCGATCCTGGAGGTTCCCCATGCCCACCGGAGTATCCGACGCCGCCCGGCGGCCACCTGTCGATCTCGCCATCGACGTCCGCGATCTACGCAAGTCCTTCGGCAGGTTCGAGGCGCTGCGAGGACTCGACCTGACTGTTCGACGCGGCGAGGTCCACGGTTTCCTCGGCCCCAACGGAGCCGGCAAGTCGACGACGATCCGGGTGTTGCTCGGTCTGTTGCGCGCCGACGCGGGCGAGGTCCGCCTGCTGGGCGGCGATCCGTGGCGCGACGTCGTCGAGCTTCATCGCCGGCTCGCCTACGTCCCCGGCGACGTCTCCCTGTGGCCGTCGATGACCGGCGGCGAGATGATCGATCTCCTCGGCGCGATGCGCGGCGGGCTCGACGAAGAGCGTCGTGCCGACCTCGTCCGACGTTTCGAACTCGACACCACCAAACGGGGTCGCCAGTATTCGAAGGGCAACCGCCAGAAGGTGGCGATCGTCGCCGCGCTGGCCTCCGACGTCGAGCTGCTGATCCTCGACGAGCCGACCTCGGGCCTGGATCCGTTGATGGAGAGCGTCTTCCAGGACGTGGTCGGCGAAGCGAAATCCCGTGGTACGACGGTGCTGTTGTCGAGCCATATCCTCGCCGAGGCCGAGACCCTCGCCGATCGACTCAGCATCATCCGCGACGGCGCGATCGTCGCCACGGGCAGCCTGTCCGACCTCCGTGGTCACACCCGAACGTCGGTCCGCGCCGACCTCGACACCATCCCCTCCGATGAACAGCTCGCGGAACTTCACGATGTCACCGTGGACGGGCACCGTCTCGGTGCCACAGTCGATTCGGACCGGATCGGCGATGCGATGGCGATGCTGACGTCGTGCGGCCTACGGTCGCTGACCGTCGAGCCGCCGTCGCTGGAGAGCCTGTTCCTTCGGCTCTATGAAGCCGAAGGTGCGGCGCCGGGGGAGCGGTGAGATGATCGTCGCCTCCATCGCCGGTACACGACCGCTGCTGAAGGCGTCCCTGCACCACGAGGGGAGAACCTTCGCCCCGTGGATCGTGCTGCCGACCGCGTTGGCGGTGTCGTCGGTCCTCGTGTACCCGTGGCTGTTTCCCGATGCGCTGGAACGAAAGGCGTTCGCGGCGACGGTCGGGGCCAACCCGGCGCTGGGGTTGATCTTCGGTCCTGCCTACGACCTGGCGACAACCGACGGTTTCACCGCGTGGCGCAGCCTCGCCCTCGGCGGGTTCATCGCGGCGCTCGGTGCGATCTTCATCGTCGTCAAGGCCAGTCGCGGACAAGAGGACTCGGGACAGGCCGAACTACTGGCCTCGGGTGTTCTCGGTAGGTCGTCGCGACTGCTGGCCGCGCTGGTCATGGCGATGACGTGCTCGGTGGCGATCGGCGTCGTGGCCGGCGTGACCACCGGGCTGTGCGGCGGCGCCTGGGGCTCGTCGATGTTGCTCGGTGCCGGATTCACCGTCACCGGTTGGATGTTCGCTGCCGTCGCCGTGGTCAGTGCGCAAGTCGGCGCCGATGCCCGTGCGGCGACGACGATCTCGGTGTCACTGCTCGGTGTGCTGTTCATCCTCCGAGGGTTTTTGTACTCGGTCAGCGCACCGACCTGGGCGACCTGGGCCAACCCACTCGGCTGGATCCAGGAGACGCGGCCGGCGACCGGCGACCACTGGTGGCCGCTGGGGCTCGGGCTCGCCTTCGCGGTCGTGGTGGCCGGAGTGGGTTTCGCTCTACAGGTCTCGCGCGACTTCGGGCAGGGACTGATCCCCTCGAAACCGGGCCCGCCGAGGGGCCGTACAGGATCGCCGACGGCCCTCGCCATCCGACTCAACAGAGCATCCATCGCATCCTGGTCGGTGGCCTTCATCGGACTCGGCGTCGTATTCGGTTACTTCACCCGATCGGTCAAGAGTCTGCTGGAGACGAATCCGGCACTGGCGATGGTCTTCGCGTCCGGTGCAGCGTCGCCGGCCGATCTGATCGCGGCGTTCGTCACGACGATCCTGAGCCTGGTCGGGATCATCGCCGCGGTGGCGGGGGTACAGATCGTCAACCGTGTGCGCACCGAGGAACTCGAGGACCGGACCGAAGCGGTTCTCGCCACTTCGGTTGCCCGCGTCCGCTACTTCGCCGCGAGCGTGCTGGTGGCGTTCCTGGCGTCGGCGGTGTTCTTGTTGATCGCGGGGGTGGTGGTCGGTGTCTTCGCGTCGACCGCCGACATCGGCATCGGCTTCGGCAACGCGCTGCTGCAGGCGGTCGTGACGGTCCCGGCAACGTGGACGGTCATCGCCTTTGCGGTCACGGTGATCGGTGCCCGCCCCGTGGCCCGGCCGGTGATCTGGCTCGGCGTGCTGGTGTCCTTCGTGATGACGATCCTGGGACCGAGCTTCAAACTGCCCGGTTGGGCACTGGGTTTCAGCCCGTTCCACCACGACCCGGACGTGGCCGCCATCGATACGAACTGGTGGGGCCTGTTGTGGATCGGCCTCGTGACCGTCGGGTTCCTGCTGATCGGCTTCGCCGGGTTCCGACGACGCGACATCCCGTGAGAGGCCCGAAAGATGCGTATGACGTCGAGCCCGGGTTCCGGGCTCGACGTCATACGGAGTTTCGGGCGGTGGCCCCGAAGACAGGTTGCGTTTTGTCCCGGACACCGGGACAAGACGCAACGTGATCAGTTCTGGCCGAGAGCCTCCGCGAGGCGACGCCACTGCTCCCGCGGGAATCCGCGGTGGTCCTCCTGGAGGACCTGGACGCAGACGTGGTCGGCACCGGCGGAGCGGTGCTCGTCGATGCGGCCCAGGATCGCCGACTCGTCACCCCAGACGATCAGGGCGTCGAACAGCCGATCGCTGACCGTGTCGAGGTCCTCGTCGGTGAAACCGAGGCGGCGGAGGTTGTTGGCGTAGTTCGGCATGGCGAGGTAGCTCGTGAGCCACTTGGTGCCGATCGAACGTGCCTCGTCGCGGTCTGCGGCGAAGATGGCGGTCTGCTCGGGTGCGAGCAGCGGCCCGGCGCCGAGGGTTTCACGTGCGGTCGCGGTGTGGTCCGGTGTCACCAGGTACGGGTGTGCACCGAGCGTGCGGTCTGCGGCGAGTCGGAGCATTTTCGGTCCGAGGGCCGCAAGAACCCGGCTGTCCGCCGGTACCGGCGTCGGCGCGGAATCGAGTCCGTCGAGGAACGCACGGGTGGTGGCCAGCGGCTTCTGGTAGCGACCCGCCTCCTTCGCGTCGATCAGCGGTGCGTGGCTGATACCCAGGCCGAGAAGGAACCGGGGACCGAACTCGTCGGCGAAACTCGCGTGCGCCGCAGCGACATCGTGTGGTTCATGCATCCACATGTTGAGGATGCCGGTGGCGATCACGGCCTTCTTGGTGGCACCGAGGAGGTTGCGCACCGAGTCGAGAACAGGGCCACCGACGTCGGGGATCCACAGGGCGGTGAAGCCCAACTCGTCGAGCTCGGCTGCGGCTTCCGCGGCCTCCCCGGCGTCTCCATAGCGTAGTGGCGAACTCCAGATTCCAACCCCGTCGAGATTCATGTTCTCGACCCTACCGACGACATCCGGCGTCGGGGTACGAGCACCGGTTCAGGCGTTGGTCGATGTTCCCGGTGCCGTCTGGGCCAGGCGGGCGTCGAAAGCGGTCGTCAGCTGTCGGAACACCTTGATACCGACCGCGCCGACGACGATCACGATGATCCCGACAACCGTGCTCAACTCCTCGGTCAGCAAGCCGGCGATGCCGATGGCAAGCACATAGCCGGGCACCCAGTCGAACAGGTGGAGCATGCTCTGCGGCGTCTCGTCCGTGAGCCATCCTTCGCGGAGAGCAGCGTGATAGGTGGCGTAATCGGGGTAGAACTCCGTGAACGACACCGCGAAGATGATGCCGCCGATCTGGATGATCCAGCCCGTCCAGAAGTTGTTCGAATCGTCGAGCACCAGATCCCCGACGGCACCCGAGATCGCTCCGACCGCGAACCCGACGACCCACGCCCACGTGATGACGTAGTTGATCCGCAGGAACAGCGGACTCGTCCAGAGTTCCTTCTCGGTGGTTTCTCGGGCGTACTGCAGGGTGAACGGCCGGCGCACGATGATCGAGCCGAGGGCGAAGGCGACCAACGCGATGTTGGTCATCTCGCCGCCCCATTTCTCCAGCCAGCCGATGACCCCGGCCGAGGCGAACAGAGCGAGACCGGCCATCGCCGCGAAGTAGGCGACGTCGAACAACTCGAGCAGTTTGAAGCTGCTGCCGCGGCGGTGAGTCCCCACGACGAGAAGCAACGACAGGGCCAATGCCGAGGCCGCTGCTTCTTCGAAGCGGCCCGGGCCCGTCACCAGTGCCATCACGATCCACGGCGACATTCCCGCGAAGGGGGAGTTCAGAAAAGCTGTCAGTACACGACGCGCTCCCGACTCCGGCCCGGTTCCCGAAGCCGGTCGGTCAGCCGCCGAGTTCTCCGGCGCGTTCGACATGTCTGAATTGTGGGGCTTTCCTGGTGGTTCCGCACCGATCTGGCGAAATACGTTCGCAAAAAAGTGCCGATAGGCGCCTGATCGCGGCGATCCCGGGTCAGACCTGGGGTGCGATCACCACCGCCGAGTTGTGGCCGCCCATGCCCAGGGAGGTCTTCAGTGTGGGGCCCGCATCCCGATGCGTCAGTCCGTCGAGAAGTTGTGGGATTCCGTCGGAAACACTCGGCGGCGCCGGGATCTCGCCCCGGTCGTATCCGAGCAGCGACGCGGCCAGCTCAACCGCACCCGCTGCGCCCTGGCAGTGCCCGGCAAGGGGTTTGACGGAGAAGACCTCACTGTTGGGCAGCATCGTCTCGGCGATGGTCGCCTCGGCGCGGTCACATTGCCGGGTTCCGGGACCATGCGCGTTCAGGTACCGGATCTCGTCCCCGGAGAGACCGGCGGTCGACAGCGCCTGTTCCACACAACCGACGACGTTCGTGAGCTGCGGATCGATCGAGGTGACGTGGTAGGCGTCGTGGGACATGGCCCCGCCCAACACATCTGCGTAACCTTCGGTCTCGCGGTTGGTCATCGTGAAAGCGATGGCCGCTTCGCCGAAGGTGAAGCCCCGGCTGCCTTCCTGGAACGGACGACAGGCGTCGAGTGCGTCGGTATCGGTGATGGCGACGCCGAGTTGGACGAACATGCCGACCACTTCCGGCTTGGCCGACAGATCTGTGGCGACCACCAGGACGTCGTCGACGAGATCGGCGTCGAGCCATGACTTTGCCGTCACGATCGCCGCCGAACCCGAGGTGCACATCGCCGACACGTTCATTGCCGGACCGTGAAAGCCGTACTCCTGCATGAGCAGCGACACCGGCGTGGACGGTGTCACCGACAGATACTGCCGGCCGGTGTACTGCCCTGCACCGGAGGTCACCATCGGATACATGTCGAGATCGCCGAGCACGCAGGCGTGCACCAAACCGACCCGCGAACCGGCGCGCCAACCGTGTGCGATCGCGTCCTCGATGGCTTCCCGCGCCGCACTTCGCATTGCGCGGGCGAAGCGGGTGTTCCCGTCGGCCTGGTCGCCGCCCTCCGGCACGCGCACTATCCATCCCGGGCCACCGTCGTCCCCGGAACCGAAGCCCTCGTGCAACGCGGCTGCGGACTTCCCGGAGACCAGGCCGTTCCACAAGGCCTCTCTACCCCAGCCGTATCCGGTCACGGCCCCCACACCCGAAATGGTCGATCGATGATTCGTCATTGGTGAACCCTCTTCATGGATTTTTGAATTGTCGGCAGTTCTGCGAGGTCATCTGACCGAACGCCACCTCAAGAATCCCCCAGAGAGCGGCAATCGACTCATTTCGCGACGGACGGGGTTTCCACTCGACTTTCGCACGACTCTGCGTCGTTTTAGCCCACCCGACACCCCCTTTTTGGGGGAACATGGACGGCGGGGTTGGAGCAGGGCCGGGGGGAGGGACTGACGCAGTGCCGGAATCGATGCCTACGGACGGTGGCCACAGTGATCTCGTCGCACCCCATGCCGAGCCCATGACCCGATCCAACGATGCCGCGGTGGCCGAACGCTATCGCCTTCTCCTCGAACTGAGCCCGGACGCGATCGCCGTACACCAGGACGGTGTCATCGTGTACGTGAACTCCGCGGCGCTCGACTTCGCCCGGGTCGCCGACCGGGAGGAGATGCTCGGCCGCCCGATCACCGACTTCGTCCACCCCGACGAACTCCCGCACATGATCGAGCGGATCGTCAGCATGGGCGACGAAGCCGGCGCGGCGACGTATCCGGAGGAAGTCGTGATGGTCGACGCCCATGGCGTGTCGCGTCCGATGGAGGTCACCTCGGTGCGCACCGTCTGGCACGACAAACCGGCGTATCAGGTGATACTGCGCGACATCACCGCGCAAAAGGCCATCGAAGCGGCACTGCGACGTCAGGCGGCGCTGCTCGATCATGTCAGCAACGCTGTGATCGCCGTCGACCGGAACATGACGGTGCGGTCGTGGAATCCCGCGGCGGAGCAGATGTACGGCATCACCGCCGACGACGCCGTGGGTCGCGAGCTGGGTTCGGTCACGGGCGGCAACCTCGACGTCCGGGCCGCGGTGGCCCTGGGCGGCACGGTCGACCAGCTCCACCGCCGCGCGGACAACAACCGGACCTTCCTCGCCCATATCTCGGTCACGTCGATGGACGACGGCTTCCTGATCGTCGCCGAGCCCACCCGCAGACCGCTGATCGAGCGCCTGGGCACCATCCTCGCCGCCCTGCACCAGGCGGTCATCGTGGTGCGGGCCGACGGCGGAATCGAGCTCGCGAATCCCGCGGCCGCGACCATGCTCGGCCCGCAGGGCGTTCCCGGTTCGTCCGTCCACGACCTGCCGCTCGACTTCGTCGACGGTGAGTCGCCGATCATCCGCTGCCTGCGGACGCGGACTGCGATCACCGATGCCACGGCGACGATCAACACGCCGGGTGGCGAGCGATGGTTGTCCTGCAGCTGCCGCCCGATCGACGACGACACCGCGGAGGCGGTCGTGCTGGTGTCTTTCGCCGACATCACCGAGCGCTACCGCGAGCGCACCCGGCTGGCATGGGATGCCGTCCACGATCCGCTGACCCGGCTGTACAACCGGGCCGGGATCCTCAACGAACTCGAGTCGCACATGGAGGCACTCGCCGGTCACGACACTAATTGCGTCGCAATCTATTACATCGATCTCGACAACTTCAAACTCGTCAACGACTCACTCGGTCACGCCGTCGGCGACGAGGTCTTGCACACCGTTGCCCAACGGCTTGCGGGCGCGACGCCCCGGGAGGGTGCGGTGGGGCGGATCGGGGGAGACGAGTTCGTTCTGGTCACCACTCACCCGAAGACCAACACGCCGGCGGAGATCGAGCACCAGATCGAGTCGATCCGCGCCGCGATCAGACCGCCGGTGAGCGTGACCGACCGCAGCGAACCCCTGACGGTGCGCGTGAGCATCGGCGTCGCCACCGTGGCCGCCGGCGACAACTCCACCCCCGAGGATCTCCTCCGGGACGCCGACATCGCTCTGTACCAGGCGCGCAAGGCATCTCGGGAGCCCTATGTCCAATTCCGGACGCATCACCGGGAGGAGCTCCAGCGCCGTCAACGGATCGGAGAGGAACTCCGTCGCGCGCTGGTCTCCGATCCCTCGCAGCTGGAGATCCACTACCAACCGATCGTCTCCACCGAGAGCGGGCAGCTCGTCGCACTCGAGGCCCTCCTGCGGTGGAACCATCCCGAACTCGGCTCGATCCCGCCCACCGAGTTCATCCCTTTGGCAGAGCAGTCCACACTCATCGACAAGGTCGGCGCCCATGTCCTCGCCACGGCCTGCGCCGAGGTGGCGGGGACGCCACAATTGCAACAGGTGATGCTGTGCGTGAACGCATCCCGGCGTGAACTAACCAACGAGGATTTCCTCCGCCGTCTCCGTGAGACGTGTGCACAGACCGGCATGAATCCCCGATCCCTGTGCCTCGAGATCACCGAGAGCGCACTCGCGCCGCTCGAGAGCGGCCTGCTGAACCTGCTGCGCGACATCCGGGCTCTCGGCATCAGCATCTCGCTCGACGATTTCGGCACCGGCGCTTCCTCGCTCAGCGAGCTGTACCGGCTGCCGGTCGGCATCCTGAAGACCGCCAAGGCATTCGTCGATGCGCTCGGGGAGAATCCGAGTGCACGCACGATTCTCGCCGGCATCGTCGACGTCGCCCACGCGATGGGGGTCCGTGTGATCGCCGAGGGAATCGAGACCGCTGACCAGGCAGCCACGACCGCAGCCGTCGGCTGCGACCTCGCGCAGGGATACCACTACGGACGCCCGAAGCCGCTCGCCGAGATACTGTCCGGGACACCGGTGATCTCGACCCCGCCCGGCGCCCCGGACGAGTCCTGACCTGGCGGTCCAGACCAGATCGATACCGACGCGTGCTCGGATGTGCGCCGCCCGGCCTCGCTGCCCGAGTAGATTGAGCGCGAAAACGTCGGAGACGACGACCATGCAACCGGACAGCGAGGTCACGGACATGTCCCAGGATTCGTGCTGCACCACACCGGCGATCGGGGCCATGTGATGGCCGACCCGCAGCAGCGAGAGATCGCCGAACAACACACCGCGAAGGTCATCGGCGTCACAGTCGCCGCAGCCGTCGGTGGTTTCCTCTTCGGCTTCGACAGTTCGGTGGTCAACGGCGCCGTCGACTCGATCGAATCGAATTTCGGTCTCGGCAAACTGATGACGGGCTTCGCTGTTGCGATCGCGCTGCTCGGTTGCGCGCTCGGCGCCTGGTTCGCCGGGCGACTCGCCGACGTCTGGGGCCGCAAGCGCGTGATGCTGTTCGGCTCGGCGCTGTTCATCATCTCGGCGATCGGTACCGCCTACACACAGACGATCCCGGATCTGTTGCTCTGGCGCGTTCTCGGCGGTATCGGCATCGGCATCGCTTCGGTCATCGCGCCCGCCTACATCTCCGAGATCGCACCGGCCCGGTATCGCGGCGCACTCGCCTCGATGCAGCAGCTGGCCATCACCATGGGCATCTTCGCGGCACTGCTGTCGGATGCCGTCCTGGCCAACAGCGCCGGAAGCGCGTCGAACAACCTCTGGTGGGGTTTGGAGGCCTGGCGCTGGATGTTCCTCGTCGGCGTCATCCCCGCCGTCGTCTACGGCGTTCTCGCGCTGTTGATCCCGGAATCGCCGCGCTACCTGGTGGGCCGCAACCGGGACGAAGAAGCCGCACGCATTCTCCAGACGGTGACCGGAGAGAGCGACCCGCTCGACCGCGTCAAGGAGATCAAACTGACGGTCAAGCGCGAGTCCAAGACCTCGATCAAGGACATCGCCGGCCCGTCGTTCGGGCTTCATCCACTGGTGTGGGTCGGCATCTGGCTCGCGGTCTTCCAGCAATTCGTCGGCATCAACGCGATCTTCTACTACTCGACGACGCTCTGGCAGTCGGTCGGCTTCTCCGAGAGCGACTCGTTCAAGACGTCGGTGATCACCGCGGTCATCAACGTGGGCATGACGTTCGTGGCGATCCTGTTCGTCGACCGCATCGGTCGGCGGAAGCTGCTGCTGGCCGGTTCGGTGGGAATGTTCATCGGACTCCTCATGGCGAGTGTGGCGTTCACCCAACAGATCGGCGAGGGCGAGAACGTGTCGTTGCCCGATCCGTGGGGCGTGATCGCGTTGATCGGCGCCAATCTGTTCGTCGTCGCCTTCGCCGCCACCTGGGGTCCGGTGATGTGGGTGATGCTGGGGGAGATGTTCCCGAACCGCATCCGTGGCGTCGCACTCGGCGTGTGTACCGCGGTCAACTGGCTGGCCAACTTCACCATCTCGATGCTGTTCCCGCCGATGACCGAGGCGGTCGGACTGGGAATCATCTACGGCTTCTTCGCCTTCTGCGCCGCAGCGTCCTTCCTCTACGTCTTCAGGAAGGTCGAGGAGACCAAGGGCCTGGAACTCGAGGACATGGATTCGGTCGCAGAATCGCGGTTGTCCCGATCGGCCACCGCCCGCGGAACGCACGACAAGGCATGACCAGAGGAGTATCGGCGCATGGTTGACCTTCGAGACCTCGCCGTGCCGGTCGTCGGGGCACCGATGGCCGGCGGCCCGACGACGCCCGAGTTGGTGGTCGCCGTCGGCGCTGCCGGGGGACTCGGCCAGTTGGCCGCCGGATACCTGTCGCCCGAACGCGTCGCGGCCGACATCGCTGCCGTACGCGCCGGCGGCGTCGACACCTTCGGTGTCAACATCTTCGTCCCCGAGGCCGAGCCGGTGGATCGGGACGCCGTGGCCCGTTACCGCGACCGGCTGCTCGACTACGCCACGTCGCTCGGCGTGGAGTTGCCCGCCGTCGCGGAGCTCGGGGATGACGACGACCACTTCGACGCCAAGATCGCGTTGATGTGCGACGAGCGGATCCCGGTCGTCTCCTTCGCCTTCGGCTGCCCACCGGCGGACGCGGTCGCCGAGCTACGACGACACGGTTGCACCGTCGGGGTCACGGTCACCACCGCGGACGATGCGGTCGTCGCCGCGGATGCCGGGGCCGACTGGCTCTGCGTACAGGGACCCGACGCAGGCGGACATCGCTCTGTCTTCGACCGCCGCACCGAACCGCCCACCCAGTCACTCGACGACCTCCTGGAAGCGGTGCGTGCCCGCGTCGCACTCCCGCTGGTGGCGGCCGGGGGCGTCGCGACCCGCGATCGAGCCGACCGGCTGCGGTCTTCCGGGGCGGTCGCCGTCCAGGTGGGCACCCTTCTGTTGCGTACTCGGGAGGCCGGCACGAAACCGGCTCATGCGGATGCCCTGGCCGATCCGGCGCGCACCGAGACGGTGGTGACCCGCGCGTTCAGCGGACGCCCCGCGCGGGCGCTGCACAACCGCTTCACCGACGAGTTCTCCGAGGCCGCGGTCGCCGAGTATCCGGCGGTCAACAAGCTCACGGGTGGCGTCCGACGCGCCGCCGCCACCGATCCCGACGGCATCAACCTCTGGGCCGGGACCGGTTTCCGCGAGGCGGTCGTCGAGTCCGCGACGGATACGATCCGTCGTCTCGGCTGATTGATGTCGCGGCCGTCGCCGCGTCTCGGCGCCTAGACTCGGGAGCACGACACGAGGGGACGCCATGACCATGCATGAGATGCAGCAGTCGGCGGAACCGGACACCGTGAGTCCATCCGACCGGCCGCGATCGACGACGCCACGATCCGATCCCTAGGACGCTCGATGGCCCGTCGAACAGTCACGAAGCCCGCCGATCCCCCCTCCCGGGAGATCGCGGAGGATCTGAGCGCAGCCGGTTTCACCGACGCCCGGGTCACGGGACGTGGCGGTTTCGGCGTCGTCTACCGGTGCCGCCAGCCTTCGCTCGATCGGGAAGTGGCGGTCAAGGTGCTGCGGACCGGTGGCGATGAGACCGACCGGGTGCGGTTCCTCCGCGAACAGCAGGCGATGGGGCGCCTGTCCGGTCACCCGAACATCGTCCACATCCTCGAGGCCGGCGTGACGCGGTCGGGATTCCCGTTCATCGTCATGCCTTTTCACGTCCGCGGTTCGCTCGACACCCGTCTCCGGCGACAAGGACGCTGCGATGTCGCCGACGTCATCGACCTGGGTATCAAGATGGCCGGGGCGTTGGAGACCTCGCATCGTGCCAGCGTCCTGCACCGCGATCTCAAACCGTCGAACATCCTCCTCACCGAGTACGGGCAGCCACAGCTGACGGATTTCGGCATCGCCCGCCTCGCCGATCGGGACGACACCAGCCGTGGCCTGGTCCTCGGAACCCCCGCCTACACCGCACCGGAGGTCCTGCGCGGCGACTCTCCGTCGGTGGCTTCGGACGTGTACGGGCTAGGTGCAACTCTCTACGCCGCGCTCGCCGGGCGACCGGCGTACGGACGCCGCAAGAACGAGGACCTGGTCGCCCAACTCCTGCGGATCACCACCGACGAGCTCCCGGACCTGCGGGCGCAGGGTGTGCCGGAGCCGGTGTGGACGGTCATCGCGCGGTCGGTGGCGCGGACACCGGCGGATCGCTGTGCGACCGCACTCGAGTTCGGCGAGGCACTGCGACAGGCCGGCCTCGAACTCGGCCTCCCCGTAGCCGACGTGCCCGTCCCGCTCCTCACCGACCTCGACGGCCCCACGCGCATCGACACGGACTCGTCCATGGACACGTCGGGGTACCTCCACCTCGGCAGCCCGGGCAGCGGGTCGGAGTCCGGGCGTCCACCGGTCGTCGCCACCAAGTACCGGCCACCGGTCATGGCGCACGCGACGGTTCCGCGCACCCGGTTGCTCGAGCGGCTCGCCACCGACAATCGAGCCCGTCTGATCCTGATCCACGGACCCGCCGGGTACGGCAAGACCGTTCTGGCGATCCAGTACGTCCATGCGACCGAAGCCTCCGGGGGCAAGACCGCATGGATGGCGATCGACGAGGACGACAACACCCCCGCCTGGTTCCTGTCCCATCTCGTCGACGCCGTCAGCGTGACGCTCCCGGGCCTCGGAACCGAGCTCACCCGAACGCTGGAGGAATACGGCGAGGGTGCCGAGCGGTACGTGTTGACCACGTTGATCAATCGCGCCCACACGACCGACGAGCACATCCGCGTCGTGCTCGACGACTGGCATCGGGTCACCAACCCCGAGAGCCGGGCGATCGCACTGTTCCTCATCGACAACGGCTGCCATCACCTTCAGCTGGTCGTCACCAGCCGTACCCGCCTGAATCTGCCGCTCAGTCGCCTCCGCGTGAAGAACGAACTGATCGAAATCGACGCCACCGCTTTGCGTTTCGACATGGACGAGTCGCGTGAGCTGCTCGTCGGCGGCACCGGGTTGTCGATCGACGACACCGATGTCGCCGAACTCGAGGAGACGACCGACGGTTGGGTGGCCGCCCTGCAGCTGGCGTCGTTGGCGCTGCGCGAGCACTCCGATCCGCGGTCGGCGATACGACGGTTCTCGGCGAACCACCGGGAACTCGGCGACTACCTGGCCGAGAACGTCCTCGACAGTCTCGACCCCGATCTGCTCGACTTCCTGCTGTCGACGTCGGTGGCGGAGCGGATCTGCGCGTCCCTCGCGACCGCGTTGACCGGTCGGCGACGCGCGCAGAGCATGCTCGAGGACATCGAGGAACGCGACCTGTTCCTCACCCGGCTCGATCCCGAAGGACAGTGGTTCCGCTATCACCATCTGTTCGCCGACTTCCTGCGTCGCCGACTCGAGAGGCAGGAGCCCGACCGTTGCGACGAGCTCCATCGGCGGGCCGCCACGTGGTTCGCCGACCGGCGCATGTTCAGCGCAGCCGTCGACCACTACCTCGCCGCAGGCGACGACTCCGACGCAATCGACCTGGTCGAGCGCGAGGGCTACGACATGCTCGAGCAGTCCAAGATGACCACCGTGCTCGGCCTCGCCACCAAGCTCCCGCTCACGACGCGCCGGAAACGGCCCGACCTGCAGCTGGTGATCGCCTGGGCGCACGCGCTGCTGCACCACCGGGCTCCGGCGAACACGGCGCTGGCCTACATCGACGCCGCACTCCCGGCCGGGTCCGATGCCGACGGCGATGTCGCCGACATCCGCGCGGAGACGGCGCTCATCCGTGCCGCGATGACCGTTCTCGACGACCAGCTCGACGGCCTCGACGAGGCGGTCGAGGCGTGTGTCCTACGTGCCGACAACCTCCGCCCATGGGTCCTGTCCGGTGTCGCCGCGATCGCGTCGTTCCGTGAGGTGCAGCGGTTCGCCTACGACGAGGCGCGGGACTGGCAGCGTTGGGCGCGGCCACACCATCGGCGGACGAACGGGCCGTTCAGCGTGATCTACGGGTACATCCTCAGCGGGGTGGCATCTCGAGAACAACTCGATTTCGACGCGGCCGAAGCAGCGTTCCGTCACGCGATGACCCTCGCGCGCGCGTCTGACGAGGACCGGTCCTACGGGTCGCGCCTCAGTGGCGCGTTGCTGGGGGAGTTGCTGTACGAAAAGGGTCAGGTCGCCGAGGCGGTGCGGCTCCTCGACGACACCTACAACCTGGGCGCGGAGGGCGGCATCGTGGAGATCATGCTTGCCACCCATGTCGTCGGAGCACGCGCGAAACATGCTCTCGGACAGGATGGTCAGGCCGCCGAACGCCTGGACACCGGGGAGCGGCTGGCGCAGGCTCTCCATCTGCCGCGAATGGCGGCGCACATCACCGCCGAACGTCTCCGCTCGGGAATCGGCGCGGCGGCCCTGACCGCGAAGTCGTTCCCCGCCGCGATGCCACACGACCTATCCGACGGCATCGTCCAGGTCACCGCCGAGAAGACCGAGGAAGCGGCCATCCGGGCGCTGCTGGCCATCGGCGACGATGACGCCCACCACGAGGCGTGCCGTCGCGCACGCGCCCTCACCGCATCGATCGACGGGCAGGCCCGACCGCGAGCAGCGCTCAACGCCCGGCTGTTGCTGACCGAATGCGTCGCCGCGAACGGATCGACCACCGAGGCGGAGGAACTGCTGCTCCCGATCCTCGACCGCTGCGCTCGCCTGGGCCTGGTACAGCCCGTACTCGACGCGGGGCCCGCTGTGCGACAACTGGTCCGGAGGCTCGGAACGACCGGTCGTGGAGACGTGGATCCGGCGGTGGTCCCGTACCTGGACAGGTTGCACTCGGCGCCGCGGGCCGAGTGACGGCGACGAGGTCAGTGCCGGTCGAGCTGGTTCAACGTCGCGACGACCTCGGCGTAGTCCCCTCGGGACTCGGCATGACGGAGGAACTTGACCCGTTCCACCTGGATCTCGGTGGCGTCCGGCTGCGAATCGATCAGCTCGACCACCTCGGTCACGAAATCGTCGAGGGGCATGGCGAATTCGCTGTCCCGCTGTCCCGGCATCAGGTCGGTGCGGACCGCCGGAGGTACCAGTTCGACGACCTCGACCGACGTTCCGTCGAGTTGCAGGCGGAGAGACTCGCCGAGCATGTGGATGGCCGCCTTGGTGGCGTTGTACGTCGGCGTCACCCTCAGCGGGGTGAAGGCCAGACCCGACGACACGGTCATGATCGTGGCGTGCGGACGTGTCTGCAGGTGTTCGATGAACGCCCCGATCAAGCGGATCGGTCCGAGCAGGTTGGTCGTGACGGTCGCCTCGGCGGTGGCGAGGAATCCGGCCGGAGAGGACCAGTCCTCGGTGCGCATGATGCCGGCCATCGTGACGAGCACGTTCAGATCAGGATGGTCGGCGATCACCGATGCCGCCGCGGCGTCGATGCTGTCGGGGTCGGTGGTGTCGATGGCGACGGTGTGGATGTCGGGGTGTTCGGTGCGGATCTGTTCGAGGAGTTCGGTGCGCCGACCACCGACGATGACGGTGTTGCCCTTCTGCTGGAAGCGGAGGGCCAGTGCGAGGCCGATGCCGCTGGTGGCGCCTGGGATGAAGATGGTGTTTCCGGTGATGTTCATGAACTCAGTGTTCGCCCGTGGCCGCGAGACATCCAGAGAGCGGTCATCGGGGGATCGGTGATCCCTGGCTGAGCGTCGGCGTGCGCGCGATACTGCACAGATGGATCGTGATGAGCTCGCCGGCTTCCTCGTCAGCCGGCGCAACAGTCTCCAGCCGTCGGATGTCGGACTGGTGACCGGCGCGCGTCGCCGGACCGCCGGTCTGCGACGGGAAGAGGTTGCACAGCTCGCGACGATGTCCACCGACTACTACACCCGACTCGAACAGAAGCGCGGACCGCAACCGAGTACGCAGATGCTATCGGCGCTGGCACGCGCCCTGCGGCTGACGCCGGATGAACGCGACTACATGTACCGCGTCGCCGGGCACAGTGCTCCCGATCGCGTCGTCGGCTCCGACTACATCGCACCCGGTCTCCTGCGCGTTCTGGACCGGCTCACCGGTACCCCCGCGCTCATCCTGTCCGCACTGGGGGAGACGCTGGTCCAGAACGATTCCGCGCGAGCATTGTTCGGCGACGTCAGGCATCAGACCGGATTCGAACGCAGTGCCATCTACCGGTGGTTCACCCGCCCCGACGAGGAGCGGCGCCGCTATCCGGAAGACGACCACGATCGCCAGAGCCGCGCCCAGGTGGCGTCACTACGAGCCGCATACGGCGTCATGGGCGCACGATCCCGTGCCGGTGAGATGGTTCGTGAATTGTGTCGTCAGAGTGAGGAATTCGCCGCCCTGTGGGAAACCCACCTGGTCAGCCGACGGTTCGAGGACCACAAGACCCTCATCCATCCCGAGCTGGGGCCCATCGAGGTCGACTGTCAGGCACTGTTCACCGAAGACCAGACCCAGGTCCTGCTCGTCCTCACCGCGGCCCCGCGAACCGATGCGGCGGCCAAGATCGAGCTGCTCAACGTTCTGGGCACGCAGCAGATGAACCCGAGTCGTGAATGACGCTCAGCGCGAGTCGGGCTCGACGTTGTTGATCCGCCGCCCGATCGACGACACCTGACGTAGTTGGGTACGGGTCAGGCGGTCGACGACGAGCCGACGCACGTTGGCGACATAACCCGGCGCAGTGGCCACCACCTTCTCCCATCCCGCCTCGGTCAGCACGGCATTGGTGAAGCGTCCGTCCTCCGGGCACTGGTAGCGGCGAACCCATTCCCGCTTCTCCAGCCGGCTCACCACATGGGAGAGTCGCGAGAGGGAACCGTACGACATCTCGGCGAGCTCACTCATCCGCAAGGTGTGCTCGGGCGCCTCGGAAAGCGCTGCGAGGACCTCGTATTCGAAGTGGGTCAGCTGAGCGTCACGGAGCAGTTGGGCGTCGAGAGCGTGGGGGAGCCTGGCCAGCGCCGTGGCCACCTGAATCCAGGCGTCCATCTCCTCGTCGTCGAGCCACTCGGGCTCCTGCTCTTGGGACACCCGGGCAGTCTATCGGATCAATTCACTTGAAGCGTCACTTGACTCTTCAACTCATCCCACCTAGGTTCGTCAATTGACACGTCAAGTCATCCCTATCGAATCCAAGGCGGTTTCCATGTCCAATCCCATCGTCCGCAGCGTGGGAATCCTCCTCGCACGCATCGCCATCGGCGTCGTGTTCCTGGCCCACGGCCTACAGAAGTTCCAGCAGAACGGCTGGGCCGGACCGAAGGCCGGATTCGAGATGATGGACGTTCCGCTGCCTGCGGTCTCCGCGTTCCTGGTCACCTGGCTCGAGATCCTCGGCGGCATCGCCCTGATCGTCGGCGCGCTCACCCCGATCGTCGCCATCCTCTTCGTCATCGACATGCTGGGCGCGCTGTTCATCACCCACATCGACAACGGCCTCTGGGCATCGGACGGCGGCTACGAGTTCGTGCTGACCCTCGGCGCCGGCGCACTCCTCCTCGCCGTCGTGGGCGCAGGCCGGTTCAGCGTCGATGCGATCCTCGGCACCAGGCTGCCCTGGCTCGCCGTGGACGGAAACCGCTCGGCAACTCCCGTCGGTGCCGCCAACTGACCGGATACGCAA
Source organism: Gordonia metallireducens (assembly GCF_021245825.1). NCBI lineage: Bacteria > Bacillati > Actinomycetota > Actinomycetes > Mycobacteriales > Gordoniaceae > Gordonia > Gordonia metallireducens. Next base: position 290,079 of record NZ_JAJQJP010000002.1, read on the forward strand.
CCGGATTCGGACCCGCAGCACTGCTGCGGGTCCGTTCTGTACCGGAGTAGATTCACGCGCAGTGCCCACCTCACCGAAGGACCCCCATTGCCCTGGATCCTCCTTCTCGGCGCGATAGCGTCCGAGGTCGCCGCGACGTTGTCCCTCAAGGGTTCCGAATCGCTCCCTGCCCTCTACCTGGTCGTGGTCGTCGGTTATGCGACGGCATTCCTGTTGCTGGCAGCAGTTCTCAAGCGGGGGATGGGGATCGGCGTCGCCTACGGCGTGTGGTCGGCGACCGGCGTCGCCCTGACAGCCGTACTCGCCTCGCTGATCTTCGACGAGGCGTTCAGTCCCGTCATGGCGGTGGGAATCGTGTGCATCATGATCGGCGTCGTGCTGGTCGAGTCCGGATCCTCGTCCCACGCACCTGTCGCGACACTGATCGACGAGGCCTGAGCGTGGGATACGTCTTCGTCATCCTCGCGATCGTCGCGGAGGTCAGCGCGACCCTGGCACTCCGCGTGGCCACCAACGGGCGGCCGCGGTTCTACGGGATCGTCGTGACCGGCTACCTCGCCGCATTCGCCGCGCTGACGGTGGCGCTCCGGCAGGGCGTTCCCCTCGGCGTCGCCTACGGGATCTGGGCAGCGACCGGCGTCGCAGCGACGGCCGTAGCGGCTCACTTCCTGTTCCGGGAACGGCTCACCCCGAGGATGCTGGCCGGCATCGCCGTGATCGTCGTGGGGGTGCTGTTGGTCGAGCTGGGAGCGGTGCACTGAGACTCCCCGGAGTCGGTCGATCGACCAGCTCACCCGTCGCTCTATACCATGTCTGAATCGACATGTCTCGGTAATCCGTGATTTTGCTCATTTGCGCCTGTGCTTATCCTGAGGAGCGTGACCCCCACAGTAGGTAGTTCCGTGCCATCGGGACGTATTCGCAACACCGCGTTCGCATCGAAGGTGATGTCCGCCGACGACGCCGTGAAGTACATCCAGCCCGACGAGACCGTGGCGATCAGCGGTTTTGCCAGTGCCGGAACACCGAAAGTCATGATCCCGGCGCTCGCCGAGAAGATCAGAGGAGCCCGGGCGACCGGCTCGAATTTCACGATCAACCTGCTGACGGGCGCTTCGGTCTCCACCGAGACCGAGCGTCTCCTCACCGAGGTCGACGGCATCGCACTGCGCATGCCGTACCAGTCGGAGAGCACCGCCCGTAAGCGCATCAACGACGGTCGGATGGACTACGTCGACATCCACCTGTCCCACGTGGCGCAGCAGGTCTGGGTGGGCTACTACGGCCAGGTCGACGTCGCCGTCGTCGAGATTTCCGGAATCACCGAATCGGGGGAGCTGATTCCGGCCGCATCCATCGGCAACAACAAGACCTGGCTCGACGTCGCCAAGAAGGTGATCCTCGAGGTCAACTCGTGGATCCCCGAGGCCGTCGAGGGCATGCACGACGTCTACTACGGCACCGCGCTGCCGCCGGACCGCAAGCCGATCCCGCTGACCCGCGTACAGGACCGGATCGGGCAGCCGACGTTCCGGGTCGACCCGGCCAAGGTCGTGGCAGTGGTGGAGACCAACTGCCGTGACAGTGCCAGCCCGGTGACACCGCCCGACGCGATCAGCGAGGCCATCGCCGGCCACGTCCTGGAGTTCTTCGACTACGAGGTCCGCAACGGCCGGCTGCCCGCCGACACGCTGCTTCCACTGCAGGCGGGCATCGGCAACGTCGCCAACGCCGTTCTCGGCGGTCTGGACCGCGGCCCCTACAAGGGTCTGACCTGCTACTCGGAGGTCATCCAGGACAGCATGCTGCGGCTGATCAAGGACGGGACCGTCGCGCACGCATCGTCGACCGCGCTGGCGCTCAGCGAGTCCGGTATCGAGGAGTTGACAGCCAACGTCGACTTCTACCGGAACCACATCACTCTGCGTCCGCAGGAGATCAGCAACCATCCCGAGGTCGTCCGGCGTCTCGGTGTGATCGCGATGAACGGCATGCTCGAGGCCGACATCTACGGCAACGTGAACTCCACGCACGTGATGGGCACCAAGATCATGAACGGCATCGGCGGCTCGGGCGACTTCGCGCGCAACGGCTACGTGTCGTTGTTCATGAGCCCGTCCACCGCGAAGGGCGGTGCGATCTCGTCGATCGTCCCGATGACGCCCCATGTCGACCACACCGAACACGACTGCCAGGTGATCGTCACCGAGCAGGGACTCGCGGACCTGCGTGGCATGTCACCCCGGCGCCGTGCCCGGGAGATCATCGAGAAGTGTGCGCACCCGGAGTTCCGGCCGATGTTGAACGACTACTTCATCCGCGCCGACGCGATGCCCTCGGCCGGCCAGACCCCGCACATCCTCGGTGAGGCGTTCAGCTTCCACCAGCGGTTCATGGACACCGGCTCGATGCGCTGAGTGGTCTAGCGCGGCTCGTCGTCGCGCTGACCGTCCGAGGTGCTCTCGCCGTTCGTCCGGTCCTCACGAGGGTTGTCGAAGGTCACGTCGATCTCCTGGAACCCCTTGTTCCGCTGCGCCCGCACCTGTGCCGCATACGCGGCTTCGTCCCCCTTGGTGAGGATGACGTTGTCGGTGAACGGCGTCAGCAGCGACCGCGGATACAGGTGGTCCACGCGTACTGCGTTCGCCTCGAGGCAGAAGACCAGCACGATCGTGGTCACGTAGAGGAACGCGAGCAGGCCGAGAACGATCGCGAAGACACCGTTCGTCGAGCTCGCATTGGCGATGACGCGTTCGACGTACACCGCGCCGAACGTCTGGATGATCTGCCAGCAGATTCCGGCCGCGAGAGCACCGGGGAGCACGTCACGGACGGACAGGTCACGTGCGGTGCCGAACCGGAACGCCACGATGAACACGCATGTGCTCAGCACCACGGACCCGAGGATCGCGAACCACCGTCCGGCGACGCCCAGCTCGAAGCTCGCGGCGATGCCGTTGACGACGGTCAGTCCGATGACGGCGAGGCCGACCGTGGACAGCAACACCAGGCCCCGCAGGCGCACGAAGATCGGATCCGGTCGTTCGTTGCGGGGCACGGCCCAGATGGTGTTCATCGCGTTCTGAGCGGCGACGGCGACGCCCAGGCCGCCGTACAGCGAGACGAGCACACTGATGATGAGTGCCGGGATTCCTCCGCTGAGCTTCTCGGGCTCACCGAGTTGGCTCCCGATGACCGGGATCTGACTCATCGCCGAGTCGAGGATGCGCTCCTGCAGCGCCGGATTGTCGGCGAGCACGATGCCCAGGATCGTCGAGAACAACAGCAACAGCGGGAACAGCGAGATGAACGCGTAGTAGGTGCACAGGGCGGCCAGATAGGCGCCCTGATCGTCGACGAACTTGTAGATCACCGCGAGCGGGAATCCGGTCGCCGGGTGTCGTCGCTGGAAGTCGTCGATCCGTTCCGACAGCGACACCCGCTCACCCTCTGTTCGTCGTCCAGCCGGTCCTCCCGGCACCGCCCGGGCGGCGGGTGTGCTGACTGTATCCCGGCCGACGGCCGATCAGTCGTAGCCCGGTCCGTGCCGCACTGAACTCGATCTGTGCCTCAGTGAAACGGGTTCGCGGCCGGCACGCCGAGCGTGCGCAACGGCCACCCGAGCCGCCAGTACGCGAGTCCGACGATCCCGCGGGGGAAGAAGCGGCTCGTGGTGGTGACCTCGGTGCGCGCAGGATCGCCACCGAGGTCGCGAAGCGCGTACTCGACGAACCCGTTGCCGCGCGAGTCGTCGCACACCTGGACGCGGAGGAACTCCGGGTGCTTCTCCGCGATCACACGTCCACGCCGTTCGAGGGAGTCCCAGACGGCGTCGGGCGTACCGTCCTCGACGGTCGTGGACGTCGTCTCGAACACTTCCTCTCCGGCCCAGTCCGGGTCGGTCGGGATGGGTTCGGCTGCGGGGGTGTCCGCGGTCGCGTTCGCCCACGTCGCGGTTGCCGAGCCACGTTCGGCACGGCTCAGCGTCTCGGCCACCGCCCGGCTGTAGGGCGTCAGGCCGCCCGGCGGGCGGGGGATGACCGAGTCGATGTCACGGTTCCGGCAGACGGCGTCGCATTCCAACGACTCGATCAGCGGTCGCGCGATCTTGCCCCGGATCGGGGTCACCAGGCGGACCCAGCGGCTTGCCACCGACGGAGTGAGAAACGGGAGGACGACCATGGCGCGCGGGCGGAGACCGGCGACTCGTGCGTAGACCTGCATCATGTCGCCGTACTCGAGGACGTCCGGTCCGCCGATGTCCCAGGTCCGCGATTCCGGCACGTCCGCCGTGGCGGCTTCGACGAGGTAGTGCAACGCGTCGGAGACGGCGATGGGCTGGATCTTGTTGCTCACCCAACGCGGCGTCGTCATCGCGGGGAGGCGCTCGGTGAGGTGGCGGATGAGTTCGAATGATGCAGATCCGGACCCGATGAGCGTTCCGGCCTGCAGTGCGACGGTCTCGATCGACGAGTCGATGAGGATGTCGCCGACCTCGGCTCGCGATGCCAGGTGTTCGGACAGTTCGGTGCCCTCGGGATGGAGGCCGCCGAGATAGACGATCCGCGATACCCCGCAAGCCTGGGCAGCCGCCACCACGTTCTCCGCGGAGCGTCGTTCCTCGGCCGCGAAGTCGGCGTCGTTGCTCATCGAATGCACGAGGTGGTAGACGACGTCGACGCCGCGAAAAGCAGAGATCAGCGAGTCCCGTTCTGACAGATCACCTTTGACGACCTCGGCACGCGAGTCTGCCGTCCACGGTGCGTCGGACAGCTTCGACGGTGTCCGCGCCAGTGCACGGACACGGTGCCCACGTTCGAGCAGCCGGGGTGCCAGACGGCCTCCCACGTAGCCGGTGGCTCCGGTGACCAGACAGGTTCGCGCTTCGTTCACATGACTCCTCTGTACTTTCGGGCGGTACCCCTCAGGCTAGGAGCGGAAACGTCGGACATGGCCTGGTCGGTGGGAGTCGGTGCCGGATCGTACCCAGCGGCCACGGGTTGGTAACGCGCGTCTCAGGTGTCGCCCTGCCCGAGGGGCGAGTTCACGAACCAGAGGCTCTCTTCGTGCAGGCGTTCGCTCCGCCACCCCGTCTCGGTGCGGACCATCGAGTGGTGATAGTTGCCGCCGCAGGTACTGAGCTCGGTCATCCCCACGAACTGCATGGGGTTGTAGAACATCGCCCGGACCTGTGCACGGTCGCCGTCGAAGGAGTACTCGATGTTGGTGATGAAGTGCTGACTGACCGAGACGAACGCGAAGTTCTCCTCGAGCCACGCGGCGATCTCGTCCCGACTCCCGGCTCGCCCGGCCGGAGCCGAGGTGTAGTCGACGGTGGCGTCCGCGGTGAACACCGACCGCCAGAGATCCCAGTCCTTGGTGTCGACTGCACGGGCGTACCGGTGGAGCGTGTCGGCTATCTCGAACCGATCCGCGATCTCCTGGGTGTTCACGACTCTCCGTTCTGGTCGCGCTGCGCGACGCCTCGGTGGATGACCCACAGGTGGGGGAGCACGACGATTCACGTTGGCGCAGTGAAGCTTTAGGGTGAGGTCGACCTGCTCCTCGCTGACTATAGACACTCGAGAACCGCAGCATGTGCGGCTCAGCAATTCCGACTGACGGCACCGCCGCTCAGGAGGCCAGGAGGTTGCTCACCACGCGGAGGTCGTCGACGAAGTCGTCGAACGCCTGGTCTCGCTTGTCCGACGGCCCGCGCAGGATCGACGACGGGTGGACGGTTGCGATCACGTCCTCGGTCCGTTCGGGTCCGACGTCGCCGTCGTCGGCCAGGTTGAACAGCTCTCCGCGGTGCCGCGTGAGCCGAAACTTGCTCCCCAGCAACGCCTGTGCCGCGGTCGCTCCGAGACAGACCACGATGCGGGGTGCGACGGCGTCGAGTTCGGCCAGCAACCACGGACGGCAGGCCACCACCTCGGTCCGCGAGGGTTTGTCGTGGATCCGACGCTTCTGACCGGCCGCCCGGGTGAACTTGAAGTGTTTCACCGCATTGGTGACGTAGGTGAGTTCGCGGTCGATGTCGGCGGCGTCGAGAGCACGATCGAATACGCGTCCTGCCGGTCCGACGAACGGCTCACCCGCTCGATCCTCCTGGTCGCCGGGTTGTTCGCCGACGAACATGATCGTCGAACCCGGCGAGCCGGCGCCGAAGACCGTCTGGTCGGCCGCCTTGTAGAGGTCGCAGCCGCGGCACGTGCTCGCAGCCGCCATCAGATCGTCGAGATCACGCGAATCCGGCAGGAACTGCTCTGCACCGGGGAATGCCATGGCGCTCCTTCCCGGCGACTGTCGACCCGCGTCCGTCATACCCGGACGCCCAGGTCGCCACACCCTGTGTCTCAGTTCTTCGGCAGGGTCGCAGCCTTGCCGTTCAACCACCTCAGAGCCTGCAGTTCGGAGGTCAGGCCGACTCCGTGACCGAGGAACGTACCCGGCAGGATGACGGGCAGATGCATCGTCTCGACGGTGACATCGGCGCCCTTGGCGCGCCAGGACTGCACCATGCGATCGGTTCCGCGTGGATCGACCACGTCGTCGCCACGATTCTGGCTCACCAGGGCCGGCATCCGTGGGGCCACTCCGCCGAGTCGCTGGTCGTTCACCGCGGTCAGCCACGGCTCCTTGCGCAGATGCGCCGCGATCGGACGGCCATCATTGGTGTAGAAGGTCGTGGGTACGAACGGGAGCATCCTCAGCACGTCGAACACGCAGTACGAGTTGACATCTCGCAGAACACTCCGACCGAGCGGGTTGAACGCGGCGAGGAACTTCTCGCGATGCTGCGGGTACGCGGCGATGAAACCGTTGACAACCCAGCCGACGCCACCTCCGAGGAGGCTCCCGTCTCCCAGTCGCGCCAGGTCCGCGAGATCCGGTGCGGGAGCACCGGCGAAGGCCGCGAAGATCGGGAGCTCCGGGGCATATGTGCCGGCCAGTTCGGCAGCGGACCCGGCCGCGAAACCACCCTCGGAGTAACCCCACAGCGCGACCGGGGCTTTCGCGCTCACACCGAACTTCGGGTTGCGCGCCACACGGGCCATGTCGAGCATCGATGTCCCGAGCGACCTGCGGTTCAGGTAGGGGTGATCGCCTGGCGTACCGAGTCCTTCGTAGTCGGTCAGCGCCACCGCATAGTTGTTGGCGAGCAATGCTCCGATCGCGAGCTCCTCGTACGCCTGTCCGTACCGCAACAGACGGGACGGTGCGCACTGGTCGCCGGCACCGATGGTCCCCGAACCGACCACGACGACCGGACGCTCACCACGTCCGGTCCAGGGCTTACGGGGGACGAGGACACTTCCGGTCACGGCCGTCGGACGGTTCCTCGCGCCGGTGCTCGTATACATGACCGTCGTGGTCCGGGCGTCGATGTTCGCGCCGGTGAACGGGATGACCGCGGCGTAGGAAGGCGCCGACCTGATCAGCGACCCGGGCTGCGGGTCAAAGGTCGACGGCGGGTTGTAGAAGGTGGCGTAGGGGTCCGCCGTGGCCGACCCGACACCGACCAGCGAGCCGGTGGCAGCCACCGCACACGCCACGACGACGGCACACCAGCGGCGTCGGCCTCGTCGCACGCGATCGCCACTGAACTGCATTCTTCCCCGACCCCCGTTGGACATGTGTCCATTAGTCATGGCGTCGGCCCGTTTGTCAGCGGATCCGGGAAAATCGCATGCCTGCGACGACGGCCTTGGTCGCGCTTCGGGTCAGTGTCCCCGTGAACGCCGGAGAACGGCGCGCGACGCCAACCCGGCGGCGGCAGCGGCCGCGACCCACGGCCCGCCGACGAGGATCGGATCGAGCCACGCGTGGTTGTTGTCCACCCGCTTGCGCCCGGCCCGCGACGACCAGCCGTGGTGACTGAGTTCGGTCCCGATGCCCGTTTCGGTGAGGGGGTTGTCGGGCCGCCCCTCGGCGATCGACCGCACATGGGCCTCGGCCGCGGCGACGCGATCGGCTCCGATGAGGATCAGCCAGTGCGCGGCCCGGCCCTCGCTGAATCGGTAGGCGGATCGTCGGATCACACCGGAGAGCCCACTCGGCGGTGTGGACGTTCCGAAAACCGGTGTGAGGAAGGCATGTTCGTTGGATCGTTCCCTGGATTCGCGGTTGGGCTGATCTTCCGGGACGTCCCAGTGCACGCCGGGAGCCGGTCCGACGGGCAGTTCCTTCGGCACGGCAGGCCGGTTGGCCGGGTCGGCGTCGACGCCCCAGCCGGGTATGCGGTCGACGAGATCGGTGGTGTCCGGATCGTTGGGTCGGTCAGCGGGATAGGCGGGCATGCTGTTGTCTCCTCAGCCGGCGTCGGCGACGATGATGGGCTTGATGCAGCCGTCGAGCTTCGACGAGAAGATGTGATACCCGTCGGCGATGTGCTCGAGCGGAATGCGATGCGTGACCAAGTCATTCGGTTTGAAATAGCCATTGCGGATGTGTTCGAACAACCGGGGCCACTGGCGTTTGACCGGGCACTGGTTCATGTTGATCGTCAGGCCCTTGTTCATGGCGTCGCCGAACTTGACCGCGCTGAAGATGGGGCCGTAGGCACCCATCACCGAGACCGTGCCGCCTTTGCGGACCGAGTCGATGGCCCAGTTCAGGGCGACCGGCGATCCGCCCTGCAACTTGAGCTTGGCTGCGGTGACGTGTTGGAGGAAGTTACCGTCCGCTTCAGCTCCGACGGCGTCGATCACGCGGTCGGCGCCGATGTTGTCGGTGATGTTCTTCAGGTGGACGATGATGTCGTCACAGTCGGCGAAGTTGTAGGTCTCGGCATAGGCGAAGGACTCGGCCTTGTCGAGCCGGTATTGCAGGTGATCGATGACGATGACGCGCCCGGCACCCATGAACCACGCCGACCGGGCCGCGTACAGCCCCACCGGACCTGCCCCGAACACGATGACGGTCTCGCCCTGACGGATGTCGGCGAGCTGTGCCCCGAAATAACCGGTCGACAGCGCATCGGTGAGCAGGAGTGCGTCCTCGGGGTCCATCCAGTCGGGGATGACACTGGGCCCGACGTCGGCGAAGGGCACCCGCACGAATTCGGCCTGCCCGCCGTCGTATCCGCCACAGGTGTGCGAGTAGCCGTAGATCCCGCCCACCGCCGTCGCGTTCGGATTCACGTTGTGACAGTTGGAGTACAGGCCGCGGGCGCAGAAGTAGCAGGTGCCGCAGTAGACGTTGAACGGCACCATGACACGGTCGCCGACCTTCAGGTTCTGCACGGACCCGCCGACCGACTCGACCACGCCGATGAACTCGTGACCGAACGTCATGCCGGGCCGGGTGTCGGGCATCATCCCGTGATAGAGGTGCAGGTCGGAGCCGCAGATCGCGGCGTGGGTGACCCGGACGATCGCGTCGTTGGGATGCTCGATGCGGGGCATGGGTTTCTGTTCGACACGAACCTTGTACGGGCCTCGGTAGACCATGGCCCGCATCGTGTCGGTGCTCGTCGACGCTGTCATGTGGTGCCGGGTACCCGGCTGCTTTCCGGGCAAACGTCGCGGTCGGGAGGCCGCGACGACCGACTCCAGTGCGAGTGGAGTAGTGCTGGGGGTGTACAAAAGGACCCGGTTCATCTGCGAACCACGAAAGGATCGAGCAATGTCAGTGGTGTCGTATGTGATCGCCGGCTCCGAGGCGACCGGTGGTGCGGGAATCCAGGCCGACCTGCGTACTTTTGCTCAGCTCGGCACCTACGGCGTCGGAACCATCACCTGCATCGTGTCCTTCGATCCGAAGGCGGGCTGGGGCCATCGATTCGTTCCGGTCGACGCCGGCGTCATCGCCGACCAGATCGAGGCGGCCACCGTTGCCCACGAGCCCGAGGTCGTCAAGATCGGCATGCTCGGAACGCCCGCGACCATCTCGACGGTCGCCGAGGCGCTGGCATCCCGGACCTGGCGACACGTGGTCGTCGACCCCGTCCTGATCTGCAAAGGGCAGGAACCCGGTGCCGCCCTCGACACCGACAATGCGCTGCGTGCGGAGATACTCCCGCTGGCCACCGTGGTCACGCCGAATCTGTTCGAGGCCGCAACGCTCGCCGGCATGGACGAACTGACCAGCGTCGACGACCTCGCCGAAGCGGCTCGTCGGATCGCCGATCTCGGGCCGAAGTACGTCATCGTCAAGGGCGGGGTCGGACTCGCCGGTGACGAAGCCGTCGACGTCGTCTTCGACGGCACCGACATCACCGTCCTGCGCGCGCCCAAGGTGGGCGACGAGCGCGTGTCCGGCGCGGGCTGCGTGTTCGCGGCCGCGACCACCGCCGAACTGACCAAGGGCACCGACGTCCTCGACGCGGTCCGCGCGGCCAAGGAGTTCACCCACCGCGGGATCGTCGGGCGCATCAGCTCGACGGCCCCGTTCGACGCCGTCTGGCACGGACAGCAGTAGGGCCCCGACGCAAATCCGCGCCCACCCGCCGGAGCGGATGGGCGCGGTTCGGTCTGTCGAGGGGTCACTCGGTGGGGACGACCTTGCCGTCGACGGTCACCTCGACCTTGTCCGTGGCCTCGGTCCAGGTGATCTTGCCGTGTTCGAAGGTCGACTCCTTGACGCCGTCCTTCTCGGTCTCGTCGCTCGTGGCCACACCGAGCGGCCCCTGTGAACCGCCCTTGCCGTCGGGGGAGGGCGCACCCTCGTCGTTGCGCGGGACGTTCCAGGCGTCGCGGATCTTGCCCCACGTGATGTAGGCGGGGGTGTCCGCGTCGTCGTTCTTCGCGGTGATGACACCGCCCTCGAACTGCTGGAACACGACGCCGTTCTCGCCTTCACCGGCCGCATCGGGCCCGGTCAGCGGTTTGCCGAGATCGGCCTTCTGCGCTTCGGTCGCCGAGTCGTACTTGGCCGCGATCGATCCGCTGAGCGTGATTTTCGTGCCGTCCGGTGCGGTCAGTTCGACCTTCTTGTCGTCATCGGCGGCCTCCGACTCCGCCGACGAGATGGCCGACTCGGCCTTCGACATCCCGGACTCGACCGCACCGGATACAGCCGAGGACACCGCGGACGTGTTGTCGTTGTCGTCGTCGTTGCTGCAACCCGCCAGGCCGAGCGTTCCGATGGCCACCGCCGCTGCCGTTGCGACCAGACGTCGTGTGACGCTGTTGTGCTTCATGACTTCCTCTCGGTTCACAACCTTCAGGATCGGGAGGGCCACTGCCCACCCGCATCGGACCCTAACGAACCAAATCCGCTGATGTGGATGATCTTCGATACCGGCGCGTCATCGCCAGACCGAACGTGTCGGCACCTGACGTCCCGGGTATGCGACCGGCAAGCCCTCGGCGCCGAGCCGACAGCGGCATCGTCGAACACAGAGGAGAACCATGACGGAGACAGTCGCCGACGTCATCCTGAAACGCCTACGCGAATGGGGGATTCGGCAGGTCTTCGGATACTCGGGGGACGGGATCAACGGATTGTTGTCGGCATGGGTGCGCGCCGACGACGCCCCTCAGTTCGTGCAGTCCCGCCACGAGGAGATGAGCGCGTTTCAGGCCGTCGGGTACGCGAAGTTCTCCGGCGAGGTCGGCGTGTGTGCGGCCACGAGCGGCCCGGGAGGGATTCATCTGCTGAACGGCCTGTACGACGCGAAGCTCGACCATGTTCCGGTGGTCGCCCTGGTCGGACAGACCGAGCGTTCCGCGATCGGTGGGGCCTACCAGCAGGAGATCGACATGCACGCGCTCTTCAAGGACGTGTGCAGCGACTTCGTGCAGATGTGCACGGTGCCCGAACAGCTGCCGAATCTACTCGACCGTGCCATCCGGGTCGCCCAGGCCGAACGGGCACCGACCGCCATCATCTTCCCGTCTGACGTCCTCGAGCTCGAGTACGAACCGCCGGCCCAGGCCTTCAAGCAGGTGCCGTCGAGCTTCGGTGTCGAACCAGGGACCCCGGTACCCGACGAAGGTGCACTAGCGCGGGCCGCGGACATCCTCAACGCCGGCGAGCGTGTCGCCATGCTCGTCGGCCAGGGCGCCCGTGACTGTGTGCCCGAACTGACCGAGGTCGCCGACATCCTCGGCGCCGGCTGCGCGAAAGCCCTTCTCGGACGAGATGTCCTACCCGACACGTTGCCCTGGGTCACCGGATCGGTCGGTCTGATCGGCACCACGGCCAGTCACCGCATGATGACCGACTGCGACACGCTCCTCACCGTTGGGTCGAACTTTCCGTACTCGCAGTTCCTTCCGCCGTTCGGACAGGCTAGGGGCGTGCAGATCGACAGCTCGGCGAAGCTGATCGGCATGCGGTACCCGAATGAACTCAACGTCGTCGGTGACGCCCGGGCCACGTTGCGCGCGCTGATCCCGATGCTGGACAGGAAGCCCGATCGCTCCTGGCGCGAGAAGGTGGAGGCCGACGTGTCGCGATGGTGGTCGACCGCCGAGCATCAGGCGATGACCGCTGCCGACCCGGTGAACCCGATGCGGATCTTCCACGAGTTCTCGCTGCGTGCACCGAGCGACTCGATCGTCACCGCCGATTCGGGCAGCGCCGCCGACTGGTACGCACGGCACATCGTCTTCCGCGACGGCATGCGTGGATCGCTGTCGGGGACCCTTGCCACGATGGGTCCGGCGGTTCCGTACGCCATCGGCGCCAAATGGGCGCATCCCGGCCGGCCCACGATCGCCTTCGAGGGTGACGGCGCGATGCAGATGAACGGGCTCGCCGAGATGGTGACCGTCGCCAGCTACTGGGAGCAGTGGGACAACCCGACCTTCGTCGTGGCCGTCTTGCACAACAACGACCTCAACCAGGTGACCTGGGAACAGCGAGCGATGTCCGGATCGCCGAAGTTCCCACCGTCTCAGACACTTCCGGATGTCGACTACGCCGCATTCGCCCGAGGGATAGGTCTCACCGGGATCAACGTCGACGACCCCGACCGACTCGGCGAGGCGTGGGATGAGGCGCTGGCCGCCGGTCGTCCCGCGTTGCTCGATGTCCGGTGCGATCCCACCGTGCCGCCCATCCCGCCGCACTCGACCCGCGAACAGGCCAAAGCCCTGAGTGAGGCGCTGGTGAAGGGCGACGAGGACGCCTGGGACGTGGCGAAGAACGTCGCCAAGCACAGCCTCGAACAGTTCCTACCGGGCCGACACCGCTAGCGGGACCGGTTCACGGTTGACCGCGCTTCGGCGTCTGCTCGGCGACACCGTGGCGCAGCGGCGTGGTCGCCTCCGCTGCGGTGTCCGGGCCGACAGATGACCCGGCGTCGGCTCCCTGAACCGGGGGCGCCTTGGAGGGGTCGCCGGCGGACGGTTCCGCACCGGCCTCGAGTTGTTCGACCCGCGCGGCCAGGATCTCCTGCACCTGGACGCGGCCGGCGGTGGACCGCTCGTGTTCCAGCAGCTGTCTGACCTGGTCGAGCTGGAGAGACCTGATGCGGTGTGTGATGTCTCCGACGGATAGTTGGTCGAAATCGGGTAGCGGGAGTTCAGGTGTTGCGCTCATGTCGTGGGCGTACCCGGACACACGCTTTCCTAACGTGGTTCGACGGGATCGACCGGGCTCGGTGCTGTCCCGCCGCCGGCTGAGGCATCCTGGATGCAGTATCACGCCGCACAGCCCAGGAGTTTCAGTGAGCGCACCAGAACACGTCGACGTCCTGATCGTCGGAGCCGGGATCTCAGGGATCGGCGCTGCCCGCTATCTGCGGACCGAGCAACCGTCGAAGACGTTCACGATCGTCGAGGCACGTGGTGCTGCCGGCGGCACGTGGGACCTCTTCCGTTACCCCGGCATCCGCTCGGATTCGGACCTGCACACCTTCGGCTACGAGTTCAAGCCGTGGACGGACAAGCAGGCGATCGCCGACGCCCCACGGATTCTCGACTACCTGCACGAGACCATCGAGGAGAACGACCTCACCGACCACATCCGATATCACCACAAGGTCGTCTCGGCCGCCTGGTCCTCGGATGACGCGCGCTGGCTGGTCGACATCGAACTGACTCACACCGGCGAGCGCACACAGATCAGCGCGGGATGGATCTTCTGCGGTTCGGGCTATTACGACTACGACGAGGGGTTCAGCCCCGACTTCGTCGGCGAGGACCGGTTCCGCGGCCAGATCGTCCATCCGCAGCACTGGCCGGAGGATCTGGACTACGCCGGGAAGCGCGTCGTCGTGATCGGTAGCGGCGCAACGGCAGTCACACTGCTGCCGGCGATGGCCGACGAAGCCGAGCACGTGACGATGCTGCAGCGGACGCCGACGTATGTCATCCCCCTGCCACGCGAGGACGCCCTGGCGAACACGCTCAAGAAGGTCTTCGGCAACGAGCGTGGCTACGCGCTCACCCGCCAGAAGAACGTCGCCCAGCAACGAATCCTCTTCGAACTGTGTCAACGGTTCCCGCAGGTCGCGCGGCGGATGATCCGGAAGATCAACGAGTCGCAACTGCCGGAGGACTTTCCGGTCGACGTCCACTTCAATCCGCCCTACGACCCGTGGGATCAGCGTCTGTGCGTGGTACCCGATGCCGACCTGTTCCGCACCATCCGGGCGGGCAAGGCATCGATCGTCACCGACCGGATCGCATCCTTCACCGAGACCGGGATCCTCTTGGAGAGCGGTGCCGAGATCGAAGCCGACATCATCGTCACCGCAACAGGTCTGAACATCAAGATCATCGGCGGCATCGACCTCACCGTCGACGGGGAGCCGGTGTCGCTGCCGGAAACCGTCGTCTACCGCGGGATCATGCTGTCGGGAGTACCGAACTTCGCGCTGGCGATCGGGTACACCAATGCCTCGTGGACACTGAAGATCGGTCTGCTCTGCCAGTATTTCTGTAAGTTGCTCGGCTACATGGACTCTCACGGTCACGACGCGGTCTGGGCGGTCGCCGATCCGGACATGGCCACACGTCCGCTACTCGACTTCGGCGCCGGCTACGTCCAACGCGCTCTCGACACCCTGCCGAAGCAGGGACCGCACGCACCGTGGGTGATGTCGATGAGTTACTACGCCGACCGCCGTCTGTTCAAGGGCGATGTCGCCGACGAGAACCTACGGTTTGCCCGGGCGCGGCAGCCCGAGGTGCTCACGTAGCGTCGTCGAGCTCGCGGCCGTCCGGTTCACTGGCTCGCCGAGTTCCGTGCGCCTCTCGGCGGTGCAAGCGCTGGGCGACGAGACTCACCCCGAAGCCGTGTAGCACGACACTCGCGAGGACTGTCACGGTCATCGCGTACAGCGTCTCGTTGGCGACCATGCCGTCGAGTTCGTTGAACGCCAGAAGCCCGAAGACGATCGACGCGGTCCCGCGCGGACCGAGCACGCCGATCAGGAGCCGGTCACGCGGGCCGATGTCGGTGCGTATCAGTGCCAGATAGACGGGGACGATTCGGAGGACGGTCAGCGCGGCCAGGGCCAGGACGACGATCTGCCAGACGAACCCGAGTTCGAAGACCAGCACGGCGGCACAACCGAAGACGAACCACATCGTGAGGGCCGCGAGCGCGCTGACGTCGTCGGCGAGGCGCAGTTGCTCGTCGCCCGGACCATCGACTCGTGCCGCCTTGTAGGCGATTCCGCAGAGGAAGGCCGCGACGAAGCCGTTGCCGCCGAGTTGTACCGAACAGCCGTAGGCGAGGATCGGGATCAGGACGAGGCTGATCCGGATGGACTGTTCGGTGGCCAGCCCGCGGCGCATCGAGAAGTTCGTCAGTCGCGCGGCGAGGAGTCCGATGACGCTGCCCGCCAACACAGCCCACAATGCAGACGGCACCGCTTGTTCGAGTGCTTCGGCGGGGGAGGAGGCGTGCTTGTGGTCGCCCGCAAGTGTCAGGGCGAAGATGAAGAGCGGCGCGATGATGCCGTCGTTGTAGCCACTCTCGATGTTCAGCAGGTGTCGAACCCGGGTGGGGAACCGCCGATCACGTACCAGCGACGAGGCGGGCGTCAGATCCATCGGGATCACCACGCAGGCGATCAGCAGCGCGACACCGACCGACATCGAGGGAAGAAGAGCGACACCCAGAAGGGTCGCCAGCGCGACCGAGATCGGCATCGCAATGACCAACAGACGCAGCGATGTTCGTCGTTCACCGGCGAAGTAACCGCCGCGCACCTCGATCGCGTCGACGAACAACAGAAGAGCCAGGATCAGTTCGACGACGGGTTCGGCCGCGTCGGTGTCGAGCGCGTTGCCGATCGAGTTGTTGGTGGTCAGCCCGATCACGATGCCGGCGACCACCATCACGATGGCCCCGGAGATCTGGAGCCGCGACAACCGGCCCGCGACCAGGGTCCACCCGACGATCACCACGATCGCGATCAATACGGGGGTCATCGACCTCGCCCACGTGTCAGCATTGACGGATCGTATCCCGACCGGCTGCGTAGATCGGGTAAGGCGCAACGAGATCGGTACACGTCAGGAGCGACCGGAGAAACGGACTCGGCGACGACCGCCCGTGCCGGGGCGAGGACGCGGATAGGCTGACTGCCATGGATTTCGAGGACATCTTCACCGCGGTGGCGGTCGCATTCGAAGCGCTCGGCGCTCTGGCCATGGTCATCGGCTTTCTCATCGCGCTCGTCCTCGGCGCGCGGTCGCTGTCACGCAAGGAATCCGGAAGCGACGCCTTCTCGATCCTCCGGACGACCCTGGGCTCGGCCATCCTCCTCGGCCTCGAGATCCTCGTCGCCGCAGACCTCATCAGAACGATCACCTCGAAGCCCTCGATCGAGGACGCACTGATCCTCGGCATCATCGTGGTGATCCGGACGGTGCTGTCGATGTCCATCCAGATAGAGATCGAGGGCACGCTGCCGTGGCGGCGGGCTGTGCTCACCAACGGCGGTCAGCTGCTCGGCGAGGCGGTGGCACGGGACGCGGCCGCGAGTCGTGCGGCCAAGGAGTCGTGATCGGCTGAGGCACGACAGCAGTGGCGACCGCACTTCGCAGCGACGCATAGTGGGAGAGGACGGTCGACATCCCCGGCCGTCGCACAGATGGGAGCTCCGACCATGACCACGATCCGCCGCGCACTGATCCTCGTCGACGTCCAGAACCAGTACTTCGACGGCCCGCTGACGATCCAGTACCCGCCCCGAGACACGAGCCTGCAGAACATCGTTCGCCTCATCGACCACGCAGAGGCCGAGGGCATCCCGGTGGTGGCGGTCCAGCACACGTATCCGGCCGACGCCCCGGCGTTCGCGGAGGGTTCGCCATCGTGGGAGTTGCACCCGGAGGTGGCTGAGCGGGCGACACCGTCGTGGAAGCGGGTGCGCAAGAACCTCGGCAGCGTGTTCGCCGGTACCGACCTGGCGGACTGGTTGCGGGCCCAGGACGTGAACACCGTGACGTTGGCGGGTTACATGACGAACAACTGCGACCTGGCCTCCGCCACGGGCGCCGAGGAACTGGGCGTAGCCGCCGAGGTGATCTCCGATGCCACCGGCGCCATCCACATCGCGAACGCCGCCGGGAAGGCCTCGGCGGAGCAGGTTCACAACACGCTGATGGCGATCCTCAACTCCAACTTCGCCGCGGTCGCCACCACCGAGCAATGGATCGAGGCCAGCGCCGGGCGAGCGCCGCTCGACAAGGACAATCTGGTCGCATCGGCGGTGCAGGGACGGGCCGCGTTCGGAGACTGACCCCTGGACTTTCCTCGCCGAACCCACCTCATCCGGCGCCTACCCGGGACGTCTATGCCGATCGGCATAGAGTAGCGTGGACCGAGTTATAGCGGTCGTCATAGTGCGTGAGGAACCTGACATGCCCACACTCGCCGAACTCGTGTCGGGTTTCGACCCGACCTCTGAATTCGTTGTGCCCACACAGTGGACGCAGGGTCGTACTGCCTACGGTGGACTGACCGCGGCCATGTCGGTTCTCGCCGCGCAGCTGACCGAGGGTAAGCCGCTGGCACCGCTCAGGTCGGCGCAATTCCTGCTCAGCGCGCCGGTCGCCGACTCCGCGACGTTCACCGCACGCCGGCTCCGCGAGGGGCGGTCGGCCTCGAGCGTGGCCGTCGAAACCGTCAGCGGGGGACAGGTCGCTGCGCACGCGTCCTTGATCTTCGCGCAGCCGCGTCCGAGCGCGATCAGTCATGACCATGTCGGTGCTCCCGAGGTGCCGGCACCCGAGGAATGCGCACCGTTCGGCGACGCGTCGGCGCCCCTTCGCCCGGCATTCGTCGACAACATCGAGATGGTTCGGGCGGGCGGCACGGTCCCGCTGGCCAACGACGGGGATCCGCGGTTCCGCGCCTGGGTGCGGCATCGCGGCGCCGAGGGAGTCGATCCGGCGGTTGCTCTCGTCGCGCTCGCCGACGCCCTGCCGCCGGCGACGACGGCCGCGTTCACCGAGTGGGCACCGGTCAGCACGATGAGCTGGTCGCTGCACATCTGCACCGACGACCTGCCGAAGCCGACCGACTGGATGCTCCTGGAATCATCGAGCACATTCACCCGCGACGGCTACTCCCATCAGTCGATGACCCTGTGGGACAGCGCATCGCGTCCGATCATCCAGGCTTCTCAGACGGTGGCACTGTTCGCCTGAGCGCCCCAGAGAGTCGTATGACGTTGTGCCCGGAACCCGGGCACAACGTCATACGAGAACTTCCGCTGGGCAGTGCGGCGTTCAGCCGCCGTGAGATTCCCTGAGGGCCCGACCCTTCTCGATGTCCTCCTGGTGGATCTTCTCGTTCTTGTCCGAGACGGTGGTATCCCGAGGCGGCAGCTGTAGGCGCTCCTCGGCAGCCATGCCCGCCTGGAGCTGACGGCCACGCTCGAGTTCGGCGTCGAACTCCGCACCGAAGAGCAGGGCCAGGTTGGTCAGCCACAACCACAGCAGGAATACGATGACACCCGCCAGCGCGCCGTAGGTCTTGTTGTAGCTGCCGAAGTTCGACACATACAGCGCGAACGCCGCGGAGGCCACGATCCAGGTGACGATCGCCAGCACTGCCCCGGCACTGATCCACCGGAACTTCGGCTGCTTCACATTCGGTGTGGCCCAGTACAAGACGGCGACGATCACCACGACGAAGACCAGCACCACGGGCCAGCGGACGATGTTCCACACCGTGAGAGCGGTATCGCCCAAGCCGATCGCATCGCCGATGGACCGCGCTATCGGCCCACTGACCGCGAGCATCAGGGCGACGGCGGCGGCGAGGATCAGGGCCACGAGCGTCACCAGCAGCATGGCAGGTCGAAGCTTCCAGATCGGACGCCCCTCATCGACCTCATACATGCGGTTCATCGCGCGCCCGAAGGCGCCGACGTACCCCGATGCCGACCACAGAGCACCGACGAGACCGAGCACCAGGGCGAAGCCGGCACTCGGCGCGGACACCAGTTGCTCGACGGGTGCGCGCAGGGTGTCCACCGCGTCCGACGGCCCCAGATCCTCGACCATCGTCAGCACCGCGTCGACCGTCTTCTCTCCCTGCCCGAAGACGCCGAGGAGAGAGACCATGGCCAGCAGTGCAGGGAACAGCGACAGCACCGAGTAGTAGGTGAGTGCGGCCGCAAGGTCGGTGCACTGGTCGCGAGAGAACTCGCGGGCCGTCTTGCGCAGCACGAACATCAGCGACGGTTTGGTCAGATCGGTGGGCGAATCCGGCTTGCGTGGATCGTCGGGATCGGCCTGAGTCGGGTCATCGTCGACGTCCCGACCGGTCTTGTCGATGGTCTGCTCGTCCTTGCTCATACCCCGGTGTAGCCGCCGGATTCGCAGACCAAACTCCCCGTGCCCTGACCAGGCGAGACGGGGGGAGCGTACCGGCGGTGGCGGTCAACCCGCCGAGGCGACCTCACGTGACAGGGCGAGGTCGCGACCTGCGGCGCGCGCGTTCTCCTCGGCCTCGAGCTCGAGTTCGGCCGCGACCTCGGTGAAGGCGTCGAGTGCAGGATTCACCCCGACGAGCGTGAACTGGCGTTTGACGACCCGGAGATCGAGGCCCCAGACATCCTCCAGCACGCGGCGCAGCCACGGCGTCGAGTGGTCCCAGCCTTCCTTCGGTGTCCCCGGGTCGTAGTTGCCACCCTGGGTCGTGACCAGGACCGCGGGCTTGCCGCGCAGCTCGGCCGGGTCGACGCCGATCCGCGGGTCGGTCACCGTGAGGTCGTACCAGGTCTTGAAGTGTTGGGACACACCGAAGTTGTAGAGCGGAACGGTGAGCAGTAACGCCTCGGCACCGATGACCTCGTCGGCGATCTCGGCGGCGAGGGCGACGGCCTCGCGCTGCGGATCGTCGCGGTCGGCCGGCGGGACCGTCCCGGCGATCACAGCATCGCGCCAGGCGGTCGCGGGAACAGGATCGGTCGACAGGTCGCGTCGTATCACCGTCGAGTCCGGGTGTGCGCTGGTCCATTCTCGTTCGACGAGTTCACCGAGTGCGCGGCTCGCCGACGTGGAGGGGAAGATGCTGGCATCCAGGCGGAAGAGGGACATGCGATCTCCTCGAGAGTGACTAGGTATTTAGAAGTGACTAGTCACAAGGTAGTACTGTCGTCGTTGGAACGCCAGGGGTACGACTAGGATGTGGTCGATGTCCGAAATCTCCGCGCCCGACCACGAGCCCCGCACATGCGACGAGGCGTTGCGTCGCGCGTTCGGGTTTCTGGGAAAGCGGTGGAACGGCATTCTCATCGCGACACTTATGAACGGACCGGCGGGGTTCGCCGAATTGCGTTGCGCAGTCGGAGGAATCAGCGATTCGGTGCTGTCCGGCCGACTTTCGGAGCTCACCGAGGCCAATCTGGTCGAGCGTCTGGTGGACCCGGGACCGCCGGTATCGGTGTCCTACGAGCTCACCGAATCGGGACGCGCACTCATGCCGGCGCTGACCGCCCTCACCGCTTGGGCGTGGGAGAACCTGCCGCCGTCGGCGACAGAGTAGCTCCAGGAATCAGGCGGCCCGACACACCTCGTCGACCACGCCCTGCAGATCGCCCTGGATCATTCTCGTCAGTGCGGCGGGCGTCTCGTCCTTGAAGTCGACGAGGTCGACGGGGTTTCCGAAGGTCACCATCGGACGAGCCCGATCACCGTGGGGCGGGTAGGCAATACCGGCGGACACCAGCGTGACATCGACACCGGCTTTCAGCGCACGGTAGGCAATGTGGCCGATGCCTGTTCCGAGCTTCTGCAGCCGGGTGACGTCGCCCTCGTTGCAGGTTCCCTCCGGGAAAACGGCGATACTGTCGCCACGGACCATCCGCTCGACGCAGACACCGAACATCTGCCGACCGGCTTCCGCGGCGGCCCGGACACCGTGATCCTTCTGGCGGAAAACCGGGATGCCGCCCAGGGTGTCGATCTTGCGTCGCTGTTCCGGATCCTCGAAGAGTTCGTCCTTCGCCAGCACGCGCATGTGACCGATCCGGGGGCGGAGGGGCGAGCGGAAACCTGCTGCCGCCAGCACCAGCGGATCGCGCTCGGACACATGGTTGGCCGCGATCAGCAAAGGCTTTTCGCTGCGGACCGCACGAACCAGCCGATCGCGGGCGGTGAACCGCACGACGGGCCGGATCTTGGCGGCGAGCACCCCGTACATCAACTTCGCGCGCACACGATCCTGCTGGTGATCGAGGTAGTGCGCGTATACGGCCTCAGACTGGGTGAGCTCTACATCCACGTAAGTTACGGTACCGTAGGTTAGCGTTCCTGCCCAAAGAACGACGAAACCCGGTCGGTCCGTCGGCGACGAAGAACCGCAGGTGACGGGCTTGCACTACGTGGGGCAGTGATCAGTCAGGCACCACGACGGCTCGGCCACGTAACTCATTCGCCGCCAGCCGCCGGTAGGCCTCGACGCCGTCATCGAGTGAGAACCGCTCGACCGCAACCTCGAGAACACCATTGCGTGCGAGATCCAGCACCTCGATGAGTTCGCCACGTGCTCCCCAGTACGGCGCCCGTACCGACACCTCATAGGGCTGGGTGAAGAAGCCGACCTTCGCCGCAGCGACCATGTCCCCGATGCCGACGATCACCACGTCGCCCATCGTGCCGACGACGCCCATCGCGATGTCGAGAGTGGGTTGCAGGCCGACGAAGTC
Organism: Gordonia metallireducens; assembly: GCF_021245825.1. Lineage (NCBI taxonomy): Bacteria > Bacillati > Actinomycetota > Actinomycetes > Mycobacteriales > Gordoniaceae > Gordonia > Gordonia metallireducens. The sequence goes on from NZ_JAJQJP010000002.1 coordinate 312,151, forward strand.
GAAGACAGCGGTCGCACCGTCGTTTCCGGTGATCTTGCGGACGCTTGCGACGGCATCCGCATCGGAGAGCACCACCTCGTGAGCCCCGACCTCGCGGGCGAACTCGAGCTTCTCGTCGCTCACGTCGAGGGCGATGACCCGGGACGGGGTGAGATGGCGAAGCAGCTGGATCCCGACATGCCCGAGACCACCGGCTCCGATGACCACCGCCGTCGTGCCCCCCACGAGCTTTGGAAGCGAGGGTTTGATCGCGTGGTAGGGAGTGAGGCCGGCATCGGTGAGGGGGACCGCGGCCACCGGGTCGAGATCACCGAGGGGAACCAGGTGCCGCACGTCGTCCACGAGTAGGTACTCGGCCATGGCGCCCGGGTTGCCGAGACCCGGTGGTGTGATGCCGAGTTCGCCGGCCCGGCTGCAGTAGTTCTCCAGTCCGCGCGAGCAGAAGTGGCAGACCCCGCACCCCCAGGCTCCGTACACGGCCACCGAGGTGCCCTCGGAGATTCCGGTGACGCCGCTACCGGCCTCGGCGACCACGCCGGCCCCTTCGTGGCCGAGCGTCATCGGCAGGGGATAGGGGAATCCTTCTTCAGGTAGGTTGAGGACGAAGTCGTCGGAATGGCAGGCCCCCGCTGCGGTCACCTTCAGCAGCACCTGTCCCGGGCCGGGCGTGGGCTTGTCGACCTCACGTAGCTCCGGCGGCTTGCCCGGCTGGATGATCTGAATGGCCTTCATGCGCACACCTTTCGACCCGGCGGAGAGGGAACCCGTCTTCCGGTATACTCGGTCGGTCGTCAGGGCAAGCGTCTTCTGGCGAACTCGGCACGATCCTCGCGGCGTCGTGGTTCGGTGTTCACCAGCGGCGGGACGGATTCCTCGCCGCGCATCGCACGCACTGCCGCGCCGCGGGGAGCACCTCGAGACGCTCGGGATCGATGATCTCGCCGCACGTCTCGCAGCGACCATAGGCTCCGCGACCGACCCGTTCGAGAGCAGCGTCGATCTCGTCCAGACGAACCCGCGAACGTTCGAGCTGGGCCACCAACTGGCCACGCTCGACGGCGAGCGTCGTCCCTTCCGGATCGTGTTCGTCGTCCGAGGCGGCGTCGGCGGTCGCCTCGATGACGGCGGCCAGGCGAGCAGACAACGACTCGATGAGGGCCGCCGTTCTCTCGCGTTCGGCGGTCAGCGATGCTTCCGATTCGTGCGGGTCGGACTGGGTCACGACCGCACCCGGGTGTGTCGTCTCACGGATCCATTTGTACGCCGCAGGTCTGACGATCGCGTTCACTCATGAACGTCGCGGAGACCGACGGCGCCGCGCAGCCCGGAACAGTTGACGCACCCCACGCAGCCGACGCAGTTCGTGCAGCGGACGCAGCCGACGCACCCGGCGCATCGCCGGCACAGCAGACAGGCCACGACACCGACACTGCCGGCGACCCCGAAACTGATTGCGGTGGCGAAACTTCCGGCGACGAGCAGACTGGCCATCGTCGCCGCCGAACCCGTCACGATCGCGCTCGCCACCGTAGCCGCCGAGGAGCTGACACCGGCACTGGACACCGTGCCGACCGACCCCGCCACGGCAGCGCTCGCGACGGTGCCGACCGAACCGGCCACCGCCACACTCGACGTGGTCGCGATCGAACCGGCGACCGCAGAGGAGTTCACGGTCGAGGTTGATCCGACGACGGAAGCCTCATCGCGGGCGAGTGTCCACATGGGTCCATGGTCGCGCAGTCCCAGCACGCACACAGGGGTTCGGTGACAACTCACCGGTGTTCCGCGGAACCTCCCGACTCTCAGGTCCCGCAGAACGTCTGGAACGACGAAGTGAACTCGTCCGACGCGGGGGCGGTGTACTTGACCCAGTCGACGCGCCGCTCGAACGGGTGTGTCACCACGTCGAGCAACTCCTGGAATGGCGCGAGGTCGTCCTCGTGCGCGGCACGGAGCGCGGCGTCCACCATGTGGTTGCGCGGGATGTAGAGCGGGTTGACGCGGTCCATCGCGTCGGCGGTGGTCTTGTCGGCGCGGTCGTGTTGTGTGAGCGTTTCTCGCCATCGCGCGAGCCAGGGCGCCGAGACCTCCCGTGGGAGGAGTTGGTCGAGGGGAGCCGTTCGTCCGCGGAGTTCGTCGGCGAGCGCACGGAAGGTGCCGGTCCAGTCGGCGCGGTGTTCCGCCATCAGGGCCAGCAGGTCGTCGATCAGTGCGTGGTCGACGAAGGTGTCGGCCAGGCCCAGCTTGGCGGACAGACCTTCGTTGAGGTGCTGTTCGTAGAGACTGTCGAAGGTGGACAGGGTGGCGGTCGCGATGGCGATCGCGTCGTCCGGTGTGGGGCTGATCAGCCTGAGAAGTGTTTCGGCGAACCGTGCCAGGTTCCATTTCAGGACGGCGGGTTGGTTGCCGAAGGCGTAACGCCCGCCGTGGTCGATGGAGCTGAACACCGCCGCCGGGTCGAAGGCGTCGATGAATGCGCACGGTCCGTAGTCGATGGTTTCGCCGGAGATGGTGGTGTTGTCGGTGTTCATCACGCCGTGCACGAAACCGACGAGCATCCACTGGGCGACGAGGCGGGCCTGCCGTTCGACGACGCGCTCCAGCAGCTTCGCGTAGCGGTTCCCGCCGCCGGTCGTCGGCAGATCGGTCAGGTCGGGGTAGTGACGGGCGATCGCGTAGTCGGCGAGGGGCTGCAGGATGTCGCCGTTGCGGGCGGCGAACTCGAAGGTGCCCACCCTCAGGTGACTCGATGCGACGCGCGCGAGTACAGCCCCGGGCTCGACGCCGTCGCGGTGGATCCCGCGCCCCGTCGCCACCACCGACAGGGACCGCGTGGTGGGCACGCCGAGGGCGTGCATCGCTTCACTGATCAGATACTCGCGCAGCATCGGGCCGACGACTGCGAAACCGTCTCCGCCTCGCGAAAACGGTGTCGGGCCAGAACCTTTCAACTGCAAGTCGACGCGGCGACCTTCGGTGTCGAGCAGTTCGCCGAGGAGAAGTGCCCGACCGTCGCCCAGCAGCGGGGCGTACCCGCCGAACTGGTGTCCGGAATACGCCGTCGCCACCGGTCTGCCGTCGGCGGGCACGGCTGCGCCGGCCAGGATCGCGACCCCGTCGTCGGAGCGCAGGGCCGCAGGATCGATGCCCAGCGACGCAGCGAGCTGATCGTTCGCGACGAGAAGCTGCGGATCGGGCACGTCGGCGCCGCGCCATTCGACGGTGAGCGGCGTCAGCTCGTCGGCGAAAGTGCTCTCGAAGCCGGTGATCGCGTCGGAGGTGCGGGCGGGGGAGTCGGTGGCAGCCACTCTTCGAGCGTAACCACTTGTCGCGTCGTCCGACTTTCGCCGATCGCTAGAGGGCGATGGAAGCGCCGCAGATGCCGCAGGACTCGAACTCCCGGCGCCCCCAGCGGGCGATCGGGATGAAGAACACGGTGAACTGCTTGAACTCCCGCATACGGGCCCACTGGGTGGTGTTGTGGCAACGGGGGCAGGTCCGGGTCTGTCCCGCGCCGAGTTGCTGCTGTTTGGGGCCGTATCCGAAGAGGAAGAACACTCCGTCATCGTAGGCAGGACACCGGCCGACGCGTCTGACTCGGATCGACACCGGACACCCATCAGTCGCACGCGTGTGCGAACATGTACGCGTGAGCTCGCAGAAGAGGACCGGCCTGACCGCCGGTGACCTGGAATCTCTGTCCGCGGCACTCGCGGCCGGCAAGCGTGTGACCGTCTACCTTCGTGACCCGATGCCGTCGCTCGGACTCGACGCCGGAACATCGGCGCGTGTCCTGTCCATCGACGGTTCGACGGTGACGGTCCGGCCCAAGGGCGTCGACGATCAGTTGCCCTTCGAAGCCGACGAACTGCAACGCACACGATCCGCCGCCGCACCGGCCAAGTCCGCTCCGCGTGCCGCCAAGACCGCGGTTGCCGACCAGACGCCGACTCCGGCGACCCGACCTGCACCGACACCGAAAGCAGCTGCAGTGGAACCGAAGCCGACACCCGAGCCCGCTCCGCGTCCGGAGGCCACGCCGGCTCGATCGGCCACGCCGAAGCCGGCTCACCCGAAGGCTGCACGACGGTCGAAGACCTCGACAGCTGCGGTCAGCGTGACCATCACGTCAGCGGGGGAGAGCACCTGGACGGTGTCGGTGGCGCACGGCAGCAAGAAGGGCAAACCCGCCGAGGTGACCGCGGACCGCGTGGCCCGCGCCATGCAGGAGCTGGGTGACGACGCCGCGATCACAGCGGTGGACGAGGTCATCGAATCCGCGCGCGAAGCCGCGCAGAGGAAGATCGAGGAACTGACGCGCGAACTCGAGAATGCGCGAGCCGCACTCGCTCACCTCGACGTCGGGCCCACCGAGAGCTGACTCGTCGTCATCCCGCCGGCGGGGCGAAGAGCTCCAGCGCGATGTTGTCCGGGTCGCGGAACGATATTCCTGAACCGTAATGGGCGTGCTTGATGCCGCTGTGCGGGATTCCGGCTTTGTCCAGACGCGAAACCCACTCCTCGAGTTCGGACTGAGTGCAGGCGAACGCGATGTGATCCAGTCCGACGTTGCGTTCGTCGAAGCCGGCTGTGTCCGGCCCACTCGAGGTATGGGTGTGGAGTCCGAAAAGTGTTCCGCCGTCGAGTGCGAAGACCGTGTGATGGAAATCCCCGGATTCTTCGTCCTCGTCCAGGACCGGTTTGGCGTCGAACAGTTTCGCGTACCAAGCGGTACTCGCAGCCAGGTCACTCACGGTGATGGCAACGTGGGTGAGAGCGGGAAATGCAGGCATCGGATGCCTCCTCCGAGGAAGGGCGCCGGATGGAACTCCGGGCACCGAACAGTTTATCGCCGGAGCTACAAACCAGACCGCTCGTTCTACCCGACCACGACCGATCAGGTGATCGGCAGATCGATCGGCTTGCCCGGGCACATCCCGTCGAGCGTCTGGCGAACCAGCGCGATCATCGTCGGGTTGCCCGGTTCGTCCTCGTGCGGTCCGCCGTCGATGGCGTCTTTCGCGCACACGCCACCGTCGAGGTGCCGGGCGGGTCGGCCCTGCGACGGTTCGTCGTCGGCGACGGTCCGCAGGGTTGTGTAGTCAACGCCGCCGGGAGTGTCGTCGCCTCGGTTGAGAGCGCTCAGGAAGGCGCTGGGCGGGCACATCTCCCCACCCGCGTGTAGCGGCAGGGCGCACGTCACCGACTAGCCGTATTGGCCGGTGCCCAGAGATACGTAGTTGTCCGCGCGTGCGGCCCCGTTCAGGTACTTGAGGTAGTAGCGCGTCGACAGCCCGCCCATACTGTGGCCGACGAGGTCAACCTTCGAGCCTGCATGTCGGTGTAGCGCGGTTGCGACGAGCCCGGCGATCACAGCGGCGTTGACCTTGTTCGTATCGCCGGGCAGCTTCGCGATATAGACCGGGTGACCGTCGGACTCCAGTGCGTCTCGCATCGGCTCGAAGACCGAGAGATCCGGTGGCAGAAGACCACCCGCCGTCCAACCGTGGACGAGGATCACCGGGTTACGAGTGCCGGGGGCATCCGCCGAAGCGGCGGCGGAGAAGACAACCGAGACGGCGATCACCGAGACGATGGACAAGACCGACAATCGAACCGGTGGCCAAATGGCCGCCAACCGGCTGAACTGCTTCATGATTCGTGACCTCTCCCTTCAGAGACGACCGTCGTCGAGCCGGGCGGGTGTGGGCGGCCATGGCAGTGTTCACGCCCGACTCCGCTGCCAGTATGGGTGGTTCACCACCGGTGACAACAGGTCGCCAACCCGCACTGACCAGACCAACGGCGTCAGGTCGAGGCCAAGCGACCCGACCGTTGCACGAATGTCATGTGCAGAGCTGACCGATTCGGGACACCGGCGATCCGGACGGGTGAACACTGGCTCCATGAGCCGGAGGAGATCTGCTGTCGCGGTCGGCGCCGCCACCACCGCGGCGGCGGTTGTCGTTCGCGATCTGTTCCAGCGCAGACATTCGTTGCTACGCAACTACCCCCTGATCGGGCATGCGCGTTACCTGCTGGAGACCGTCGGTCCCGAGCTGCGCCAGTACATCGTCGCTTCGAACGACGAGGAGCGTCCGTTCAGCCGCGACCAGCGACGCTGGATCTATTCCTCGTCCAAGAAGGAGAACAACTACTTCGGGTTCGGCACCGACAACGACGTCGAGTACACATCCGGTTACCCCGTGATCAAGCATCGAACATTCAATCCGGGTTCGGCGCCGGCCTCGACACCCGAGGCCGGCCACGAGGTCGTGCTGCCCTGTGCAAAAGTTCTCGGCGAAGCGCGCCGGCGGAGGAACGCATTCCGTCCGGAGTCGGTGGTCAACATCTCCGGGATGAGTTTCGGGGCTCTGTCCGCGAACGCCATCGAGGCCCTGAATCGCGGGGCCGCCCTCACGGGCGCGCTGCACAACACCGGCGAGGGCGGGGTCTCGCCCTATCACCGACACGGTGGCGACCTCGTCTTCCAGCTCGGCACAGCCTATTTCGGCTGCCGAGACGCACAGGGGCGGTTCGACCTCACCCGATTGAAAGACCTCGTGGCCGAAGCCCCGGTCCGCGCCTTGGAGATCAAACTCAGCCAGGGAGCCAAACCCTGCCTGGGCGGCTTTCTACCCGGCCCCAAGGTCTCTGCGGAGATAGCCGCGACGCGCGGCGTTCCCGCCGGACGCGATTGCGTGAGCCCGTCACGGCATGCGGAATTCTCCGACGCGGACAGCATGCTCGATTGGGTCGAACTCTTGGCCGCCGAAACGGGACTGCCGGTCGGGATCAAATCCGCAGTGGGCGACATCGATGCGTGGTACCAGATCGCCGACCTGATGGCGGACACCGACCGTGGCGTCGACTTCATCACCATCGACGGAGGGGAGGGAGGCACCGGAGCGGCGCCCCTGTTGTTCTCCGACTCCGTGTCGCTGCCGTTCCTGCTCGGTTTCAGCAGGGTTTATCGGGTGTTCGCCGAGCGAAACCTCCACGAGCAGGTCACGTTCATCGGAAGCGGCAAACTGGGTCTGCCCGACAACGCGGTCCTAGCGTTCGCGCTCGGGTGCGACATGGTCAACGTCGCGCGCGAGGCGATGCTGTCGATCGGCTGCATCCAGGCCCAGAAATGCCACACCGACACGTGCCCGACAGGCGTCGCCACCCAGAACAACTGGCTCACACGAGGATTGGTGCCCGGCGAGAAGGCAACTCGAGTCGCGAACTACATCACGACGCTGCGGCGTGACCTGGTCAAGGTGTCGCAGGCGTGCGGAGTGGAGCACCCCGGACTCATCTCGACCGATTCAGTGGAGATCGTCGACGGCAGACAGGGGTCCAGCCCGCTGAGTGAGGTGTACGGGTACTCGCCGGGGATGGGTCTGCCATCCGAGGCGGATCGCGCCGCGGTGATCCGATTGATGCTCGGCCAGGGAAGCGGCGGGTCGGCGCCGCCATCGGCAGCGGGCCCGAGCTGAAGAGAGCACCGGGTGACCATCCCAACCCACCGGTTCGGTCGCTCAGTCCGGGTCGGTGAACCGCGGTTCGCGCCGGGCCATTCCGGCGTGCACGGCCTCGAGCTGGTTCGGTGAACCGATCAGCTCGACCTGCAGTTTGCTCTCGAGCAACAGCGCGGCCGACGGGTCGGCACCGGTCCATGTCTCGTCGTAGAGGCGCTTCGCGGCGCGGACCGCGTGCGGCGACATCGCCGCGATCTCGTGGGCGAGCTCCAATGCACGGGCGAGTGGGTCGTCGGCAGTACCGGTGACCAGCCCGAGCTCGTGGGCCTCGGCTCCGGAGAGCACACGGCCGGTGAAGGTGAGTTCCTTGGCGACGTCCGCCCGAAGGAGACGCGGAAGCGTCTGGGTGATGCCCATGTCCGGCACCAGACCCCACTTGACCTCCATGATGGACAGTCGCGCGTCGGGGGTGGCGTAGCGGATGTCGGCGCCGAGCGCGATCTGCAGGCCACCGCCGAAGCAGTTGCCGTGAATCGCGGTGATCACCGGTGCCGGCACGTGGCCCCAGTCGAGAGACACCCGTTGCGCATGGTTCCCGCGGTCTGCGTCATCGCGATCCAGCAGTGAGCCACCCAGTTCATCGCCGCCGAGGGAGGAGATGTCGAGACCGGAACAGAAACTCTTCCCGGCTCCGTGGACGACAACCGCCCGAATTCGACGATCCGCCGCCAGTTCGCTTGTCACGGCCAACAACGCATCGAACATCGCGGGGTCCAAGGCGTTGTGCTTCGCCGCTCTGTTGAGCGTGACCGTCGCGACGCCCGCATCGTCGACATCGAGCAGAATCCGTTGTTCCGTCATCGTCTTCACCACCTCGCTGTGTGTCGTCCGCCGTGCAATGAGCCCGGCCGCGTACTCCGAGCGCTTACACTACGGCCGTGGCGGAATCTGTCTGGGAATTCACCGAATCCGATGGTTCGGTTGTCGTGCACACCGACGTGGGCGGACGGGCGGCGCGCACCGGCCACCGACTGGCGATCGCGATGCGCACCTGGTCGGCGTCGGTGACGCTGACCGACCTCGTACCGACGAACCTGAAGGCCGCGATCTCGGTCGACTCGCTGCATGTGGAATCCGGGGAAGGCGGACTCACCCCGATGACCGGGGCCGAGAAGTCGCTGGCCCGGGTGAACGCCCTGAAGTCCATGGACGCCGAGAAGTACCCCGAGATCGCCTACGAGGCAAGCACTTTCAGAGCCACGGACGACGGTTACCACGCCGACGGAGTGCTGACGATCCACGGCAGGTCACGCCCGCATGCGCTGGACCTACAGGTCGTCGAGACCCCTGATGGCTGGCAGATCTCGGCCGAGTCCACCGTCACCCAGAGCGACTTCGGGATCAAACCGTACTCATTGATGATGGGCACACTGAAAGTCGTCGACGACGTCCGCATCGTCGTCGAGGCCGCCCGCACTCGCTGACCGCCGAAGAGACGCACGCCGGGCCGAGCCCGGTGCCGGCGCCATCCCGGTCGGTACGCTCGAAGGTGCCCGATTTGTCGGCCAGGCCCGCCCGCGCTCAGCGGCCTGGGCGGACGAGTCCGTCGGACACGCACGAGCTGGAGAGAACCATGGAAGCACTGATCTTGATCGCCCTCATCGTCCTGATCGTCGTCGGGGTGGTGGTCGTCGCACAGCAGCGCTCCGGCACCAACGCCGCTCGGACCCTCGACGATGCAAAGGCCGACGCGCGACAAGCCATCGAACGTCTCGGCGGGCAGGTGTTCATGCTGGTGGGCGACGGACCGGCCTCTAAGCAGGCTCTCGCTGACGCCGGGGAGCGCTATACCGCGGCGGGGTCACAGATCGAGCAGGCCAACTCGCCCGCGCAGACGCGCCTGGCCAAGCAGACCGCCATCGAAGGTCTCTACTACATCCGTGCGGCGCGGGTCGCGATGAACCTCGATCCCGGTCCCGCCATCCCCGAACTCGAGGGTCAGCAGAGCGCAGGCAAGGTCACCGAGGATCGGAAGGTCGAGTTCGAAGGGCGTCAGGTCGAGGCGTCGCCCAACCCGTCTGATCGGACGCCGAACTACTACCCGGGTGGCCGCGTCGCCGGACGCCCGGTTCCGGCCGGTTGGTACTCCGAGCCCTGGTGGCGGCCGGCACTCGTGGCGGGTGCCTGGGGAGTCGGGTCGATGTTCCTGTTCTCCGCGATGTTCTCCGGTATGGCCGGCGTTCCGTACGACGCTCAGGGCTTCGAGAACGGTGTCGGTGACGGATCCGACATGGGCGCCATCGACGGCGGCGCCGGAGGGGACGACTTCGGAGGTGATGCCGGCGGCGACGGCGGTTTCGGCGGAGACGGTGGTTTCGGCGGAGACGGTGGCGGCTTCGGAGACTTCGGGGGCGGCGGTTTCGACTTCTGATCGACTGTCGGACCTTCACACAGCCCTGATCACCGGTGGCCGGCGCGCGCGTAGCGATCGGCCAGGACGCCCAGGTGTTCGACCAGTTCGGCGGGGCGCTCGACCTCGAAGTCGACGTCGAGTCGTGTCAGGGTCGCAGCGACCCCGGTGAGGCTCTGTCCCCCGAGTATTGCGCGACAATTCTCGTCGTCGATCGGTGAGATCGTCCCCTCCGCAGGCGCCACCTTGCCTGCCACCTCGTCTGCGCCGGCGTGGAGAATCACTGACGCGCGGTGGGCCCAGTGCGGTTCGCGGAGACGATTGCCGACGTATACGGCGATGTCGTCGGCCGGCAGCGCCCGCTCGGCGAATCGCGGCCCGAAATGCGGGTTACGCGGCGCGATCTGCTCTACGGCAAAGAGTTCCCAGTCGGTCTTCCCGACGTCGTATCCGAGGAGGTACCAGCGATGCCCACGGTTGACGAGCCGATAGGGCTCGACGTCGTGGGTGGTGAGGTCGTCGGGGTCGTAGGTGAATCGAAATCGCTCGTGCCTGCGACAGGCCTCGGCCAGTGTGGTCAGTCGCGTGGGATCGGTGATCGGGATCGGTTCCTCGTGGGGGAGCGGAACCATGAAGTGACTGAGATCGCGGACGTGCTGACGGAGCCAATCCGGCAGCGTCCCTTCCAGTTTCGTGAGGGCACGCAGTGAGGTCTCTTCCATCCCGCCGATGATGCAGTTCACCCCGGTCCGAAGTCCGACTGCGACAGCGACCGCTTCGTCGGTGTCGAGCAGCAACGGCGGCAATTTGTTGCCGCCGTGCCCGAGCCGGTAGCCACCGATCCCGCCGCGCGTCGCTTCCACGTCATAGCCGAGCTCGCGGAGCTTCTCCATGTCCCTGCGGACGGTCCGCCCGCTCACGCCGAGACGTTGCGACAGCTGGGCGCCCGTCCACTCCTCGTGCCCTTGCAGGAGAGACAGAAGCCTGAGTAGTCGAACCGACATCGACGACATGGGTTCCAGCGTGGCACCGGAATAGGACCTTCGCCAGCCTAATCACCGTTTAGGGTAGCCGCTCATGGCAGTGCCACCGACCAGCTCCGACGAGAGGAAATGCCCATGACCACTGATTACGTGTTCCGAACGGGCTCCGACAACGGCCGAATCCAGGTGGACACGCTTGCTGCGATGCTGGACCCGACGACGACGCGAGCCCTGGCCGAATGTGGTGCGGTGTCGGGCCGGCGGTGCCTGGAGCTCGGCGCAGGCGGCGGTTCGATCAGCCGCTGGCTCGCGAACCGAGTCGGGCCGAACGGAACGGTCGACGCCGTGGACGTCGACACAAGCCATCTCGTCGAAGCACCCGGACTCACTGTGCACACCATGGACCTCAACGACGGACTTCCCGACGGCGGCCCCTACGACCTCATCCACGCCCGCATGTTGATGATGCATCTTCGACGCCGGCGCGAGGTCTTCGATGCACTCGTCGCGAAACTGGCGCCCGGCGGATGGCTGGTCCTCTGCGACGCGACCGGCCTTCCGCCCACCGCCGTGGCAGCCCGGCACGATGCCGATCGCGACCTCTTCGACCGCGTCCTCGAAGCCGGGACAACCCGCGTGGGCCCTGCCGTCGGGATGGATCTGCAGTGGGCCCATGCCGCCGGCGACCACATGCATCGTGCCGGGCTGACAAACGTACGTGAAGAGGAGTTCCGGTTCACCTCACCCGGCGGGTCCGATGGAATGCTCTACTACCGCAGCCTGGTTCAGCAGCTCGAACCCCTCCTGACCACCTTCGGGTTCACCGAGGAGGAACTGTGGCGGCTCGAAAACGTCCTGCTGGACCCGGTTTTCGCGGCGTGGTCGTATCAGTTCGTCATCACCGTCGGTAGGCGACCGCCGACGCCGTGCACGGAATCCTCGCGGGCTCGTGACCGCTGAGGCCGAGCGCGACATCCGTCACACACGCCGTGGTGGGGCAGGGCTTGATGACACCAACGCTTGGTCAGATCCTGGACCGGGAGGGTGCCGACGCAGGCGCTGTCGAGGCCCATCGCCTATCGGGCATGGAGAACGCTAGACGTCGACCGGTTCGATCGACACGGCACTCGCCGTCAGTTCTTCACCGCACCGGTCACATGCCAGGCGCGGACGGAACTCATGACCCGTGCCGCGGTGCGTGAAGATCAGCGCGGGACCTTCGGGAGCACGGAACCAGCGTTGGCCCCAGGTGATCATGAAGACGACAACCGGGAAGAAGGCCACCCCCTTGGGGGTCAGGCGATAACTGACCCAGTCCGGGCGGTCGGGATTGGGTTCGGTGTCGATGGCCCCCAGCCGGACGAATCGCGCCAGCCGATCGGCGACCATTGTCGGTGGAGCGCTGGTCCGTTCGGAGAACTCGCCGAACCGTCGAGCACCAAGGAACAGTGCGCCGAGTATGGCCGCAGACCACCGGTCACCGATGAGCTCCATGGTGTGCGGGATGACCTGGGAAGGCTGTTTGGCTCCCGCCGAGCGTCGTCGGGTGATCGAAGCGGGCACGCTCCGTGGCCACGCACCGCTCGGACCGAGTTCCGCAACGACGTCGTGGGCCTCGACGCCTGCGCCGCACTCGCCACACGTCGTTGCGGGGGAGAGGAACTCGCCGCATCCTATGTGCCGCATCCGCGGTAGCGGGGGAGTCGCCGGTGGCGCCCACGTCTGCTCCCACGCCCACATCGTCAGCAGGACGGTCCAGATGTCGGCGCCGCGGCGAGTCAGCACGTATTCGTAGCGGTCCGGGCGGTGGGCGTACTGCACGCGGTCGAACAGGCCCTTGTCGGTGAGCGCCCCCAGGCGCGAGGACAACACGGAGTTGGAGATCGCACCTTCGCGCATCCAGTCGCCGTATCGTTTGGCACCTTCGACAGCGTGCCGCAGGATCCACAGATTCCACTCGTCGCCGAGGATGCCGAGGGTCACCGCGATGGCATTGTCGCCGCCGGGCTCCAGGCTGGTGAAGCTGTCGCGGTCTGGTTCCACCTCGAAGACCCTAGTCAGCTCGACGAGGCTGTGTCGTCACCGGGGAGCCGACGACGAAGCTCACGACCGTCGTGGTGCTCCCGCCGATGTTCAGCGTGGCCGCACGACGTGCGTCGTCGACCTGGTAATCACCTGCGCCGGCGACGATCTGACGATGACAATCGAGGAGCATGCGGATTCCGGTGGCGCCCACCGGGTGTCCTCCGCCGAGCAGACCACCGCTGGGATTCATCGCGACCCGGCCGTCGATCTCGAGCTCGCCGGATTCGATCGCCTTCCAGCTCTCACCCGGCGCGGTGAGTCCGAAGTGGTCAATGGCCATGTACTCACTGGTCGTGAAACAGTCATGGGTCTCGATGACGTCGAGGTCGTCGACGCCTGCGATGCCCGCCCGACCGAAGGCATCGGAGATCGCCTGGCGGACATGGGGAAACATCAACTCGTCGTCTGCACTGCGGGCCAGCTTGTCCTCCAGGAGCAACCCGACGGTGCGATGGCCCCAGCCCAGGATTGCCGACAAGCCCGTCGTCTCGAGTTCCGGGTGCGCCCGTCGGTATCGATCGGAGACCAGCACGACGCCGGCACCGCCGTCGGTGAGTGGACCGCAGTCGATCTTGCGGAGGTGACCCTCGACGATCGGGTTGGCGGTGTCGTCGGCGGTGAACGACTCCGGTACGTGTTCCCAGCCGCGAGTCTGGGCGAGCGGATTCCGACGTGCGTTGCGGGAGTTCAACTCTGCGATCTGCCACAGATGCTGCGGATTCAGCCCGTAGCGCTTGTCGTATTCCTCGGCGATGCGGCTGAACATGTACGGCCACATGAAGTTCGCGTCCTGACCTTCTTCGCCGATCCACGCCGCGCCGGCCATGTTGCGCGCCCCGTCGTCGCCCGGGACGTTCTTCTCGAGTTCGGCGCCGACGACGAGCGCACAGTCGTAGCGTCCGGACTCCAGATCTGCCATCGCGGCGAGAATCGCCAGAGACCCGGACGCACAGGCACCCTCGTGCCTGCTCGCCGGGATGCTCCACAGCTCCGGGACGACCGACGCAGGCATGGCGCCGAGGTGCCCCTGACCGGTGTAGACCTGCCCGAAGGCATTGCCCACATGGATCACGTCGATGTCGCCGACCGGTATTCCCGACGCCGACACCGTTCCCGACACGACCTCATCGAAGAGCTCGGGGAGTCCACGCCCCTCCTTGGTGAGGTTCCGGGCGAAATCGGACTGGTATCCGCCGGTGATCCATACCGTCCTGTCAGTCATCTCGCCGCACGCCTTCCTCACGCAGTGGAACTACAACAGCGAGAGTAACCACATCAGGCGGCTGATGGTAACCCTTGACAGGTTCACGCAGGTCGGTCACTCTCGTAACTGTAGTGACCGCTCCGAAGGAAGTTGAGTCGATGGAGATCGAGGTTCTGGGCAAGCTGCTGTCGACGCTGCCCGCCGACGACGACCACCCGTATCGCACCGGCCCGTGGCGTCCTCAGACCACCGAGTGGAAGGCCGATGACCTGACGGTCGTCGCCGGCGAGATCCCCGCCGACCTCGACGGCGTGTACCTGCGCAACACCGAGAATCCGCTGCATCCGGCGGTCAAGAACTATCACCCTTTCGACGGCGACGGCATGGTCCACGTCGTCGGCTTCCGCGACGGGAAAGCGTTCTACCGCAACCGATTCGTACGCACGGACGGAATGCTGGCGGAGAACGAGGCGCAGCGTCCGCTGTGGGCCGGTACCGCGGAGATGCCCGATTGGGCCGAACGCGAAGACGGCTGGGGTGCTCGGCGACGGATGAAGGATGCGTCGAGTACCGACATCGTGGTGCACCGGGGCACCGCCCTGTCCAGCTTCTGGATGTGCGGCGACCTCTACCGCCTCGATCCGTACTCGGCGAGGACGTTGGGCAAGGAGTCCTGGAACGGCGCATTTCCCTACCATCTTGGAGTGTCGGCCCATCCCAAGGTCGACGACCGGACCGGCGAGATGCTGTTCTTCAACTACGGCAAGGAAGCGCCGTACATGCACTACGGCGTGGTCGACGAGAACAACGACCTCGTCCACTACGTCGACATCCCGCTGCCCGGCCCCCGGCTGCCACACGACATGGCGTTCACCGAGAACTACGCCATCCTCAACGACCTGCCCATGTTCTGGGACCCGGAACTACTGGAGCACAACGTGCATTTCCCGAAGTTCCACCGGGACACCCCGTCGCGGTTCGCCGTCATCCCACGGCGCGGACAGCCCTCCGACATCAAGTGGTTCGAGGCCGATCCCACATACGTGCTCCACTTCGTGAACGCCTATGAGGTCGGCGAAGAGATTGTGTTGGAAGGGTTCTACCAGGGCGAGCCCGAGCCGACAGCCGACGGAATCACCGACAAATGGCAGCGCGCCTTCCGTTACCTGGCGCTCGATCACTTCCAGTCGCGCCTGCACCGCTGGCGGTTCGATCTCCGGACCGGTCAGACGACCGAAGAACGACTGACCGACACGATCACCGAGTTCGGCATGATCAACGGCGGCCACGCCGGCAGCAAGCACCGCTATGTGTACGCCGCATCCGGCGTCGACGGATGGTTCCTGTTCAACGGGCTCGTCCGCCACGACACCGAGACCGGCGCCGAGGAATCGTTCCACCTCGGCGAGGGGGTCTTCGGCAGTGAAGCGTCGATGGCTCCGCGCGTCGGCAGTACAGGTGAGGACGACGGCTACCTGATCACTCTCACCACCGACATGAACGACGACGCGTCCTACTGCGTCATCTTCGACGCGGCGCGTGTCTCCGACGGCCCGGTATGCAAACTCGCACTCCCCGAACGCATCTCCAGCGGAACCCATTCCACCTGGGCAGCGGGCAGTGAGCTACGCCGGTGGCGGGAGACCGACACCGCCGCCGAGGCGGTCGGCCTCTAAGTGAAGACGGTTCGCTCGTCGCTTGCTCGCGACGTCTACGTATACGACGCCGTCCGCACGCCGAAGGGCCGCGTACGTCGCTCCGGCGGAACACTCGCCGACGTCCCTGCCCACGAGTTGCTGGCCGGCCTGTTGCGCGCGCTCGCCGCGCGCGGCCTCGACCCGCACGTCGTGGACGACATGGTCATCGGCACCAGCACCGCAGCCGGAGAACAGGGGAGTGCCATCGCACGCGCCGCGACGCTGTGGGCCGGCTGGCCCGACACGGTGCCCGGCGGCGTGGTCTCGCGTCTGTGCTGCTCCGGCATCGACGCCATCGGATCCGCAACCGCACGAGTCGCATCCGGAATGGCCGACGTGGTCGTGGCGGGCGGCGTGGAGTCGATGTCGCGCGTGCCGTTGCTGCACGACAAGCCGGCGTTCGCGTTCGACGGCGACCTCCGTGACCGGACCGGCTTCGTGACGATCGGCGTCTCGGCAGATCTGACCGCCGCCGACGCCGGGATCACCCGCGACGAGCTCGATGCCTACGCGGTCCGCTCACATCACCGAGCTGTCAAGGCCCCCACATCCATGTCGGTCGTTCCGGTGATGTCGCGCTGGGCGACCCTCGCCGGCGACGAAGGAGCCCGTGCTGACGCCGACGCCGTCGGATTCGGCGCTCTGCCGACGCTTTTCGGGGACGACCCGTCCTGGGATCTGGTCGCCTCCCGGCTGCCGGATTCGACGCGTCCGGCCGGTGGCCTCCACACCATGGCCACTGCTCCGCAACTTGCCGACGGCGCGTCGGCAGCCCTGCTGGGCGGCGCGGAGTCGGAGCAGACCCTGGGATCGCATCCTCGGGCCCGCATCCTCGCCGTCACCCAGGCAGCGGTCCGGTCGCCCAGACTGACCGCCGCGGTCGACGCCGCACGAAAAGCACTTGCGCAGACCGGCCTCCAGCCAGACGACCTCGATGTCATCGAGGCAAACGAATCCTTCGCCGTGTCTCCGATGCTGCTGACCCGCGAACTCGATCTCGACCCCGCCCGGGTCAACCCGAATGGCGGCGCGTGCGCCACCGGACACCCGCTCGGCGCGACCGGTGGTGTGCTGCTGGTGAATGCGCTCGATCACCTGGAGCGCACCGACGGAGAAATCGCATTGCTCACGATTCCCGGCGGCCTCGGACTCGGCGCCGCAGCGATCGTCCAACGACTCAGATAGGCCGACGGAATGGCGAGAAAATGCCAGTACTATGCTGTGGCCTTGTTGCGGACCGCCGCGAGCTGCGACGCGATCGGTACGCCGAGATCGGCAAGTGCATCCCGGTCGACCGGCAGCCCCTGTGCCAGAACACGTTTGCTGAACATGAACTCTTGCGGTCGATTGACGCAGTCGGCCGCGATCAGGTGTCCCTCTCGCAGGTAGAAACATGCGAACTCACGGTCCGTCGTCGGGTCCCCGCGCAGGACGACGGTGTCGTACCCGGTGTTGAGTCCGGCGATCTGCAGCTTGAGGTCGTACTGATCGGACCAGAACCACGGAAGGGCCGAGATCGTGGTCTCCTTGCCGCACATGGTGGCCGCCGCGACCTTGGCCTGCTCGCCCGCGCTCGGCACCGACTCGAGCCGAGTCTTCCCGTAGCGCACGTCGTGGTAAGTGACGCAGTCACCGGCCGCGGTGATCTGGGGATCGCTGGTGCGGCCCTGCGCATCGACGATGATGCCGTCGTCGACGGCGAGCCCGGCCTCGTGCGCCAGTTCGACGTTCGGCCGGACACCGATCCCGACGATCACGAAATCCGCCGGGACCGTCTCGCCGTCGGTGAGACGCACCGCGGTGACGCGACCGGTTCCGTCGTCGCCTTCCAAGGCGACGACGGCCGCATCGGTCTTGATGTGGACGCCCTCAGCTTCATGGATACGCCGAAAGAAGTCGGAGACCTCCGGGGCCGTAACCCGCTGCAGGACACGATCGGCTGCCTCGACGACGGTGACGTCGAGACCGAGTTTGCGCAGCGAAGCCGCGGTTTCGAGTCCGATGTAACCACCGCCCACGATCACGGCGCGCCTGCTGCCCGGAACGTCGGCGCGGATCGCCTCGACGTCCTCGGCGGTCCGCAAGTAGTACACGCCACGGAGTTCGGCTCCCGGAATCCCCAGGCGCACAGGGCTGGCACCGGTACACAGCGCGAGTCGGTCATACGACACCGACTCGCCATCGCTCAGAACGACGCGCTGGTCGGCACGATCGATGCGTTCTACCCGGGCACGACGAATCCGGATGTTCTGCTTGTCGTAGAACTCGTTTCCGCGGATCAGCAGGTCATCGATCCCGACAGTGTCCGCAAGGTACGTCTTGGACATCGGCGGCCGGTGGTAGGGCAGGTACGGCTCATCGCCGATCAGGACGATGTCACCGTCCCAACCCGACGACCGCAGCTGGGCACTCAGTTGGGCGCCGGCGTGGCTGGCGCCGATCACGACGGCACGTCCCGAGGTCATGACGGTGTCTTCGGCGTGAGTTCGACCATCAGCTTGCTGTACCCACGGACGAAGTTGGACTGCACGTACTCGGGCTCCTCGAGCACCTTGATGTCGTCGAAGCGGTGCAGCAGTTCCTCCCAGAGGATCCGGAGCTGCAGTTCGGCGAGACGGTTGCCCATGCACCGGTGCACGCCGTATCCGAAGGCCATGTGGTTCCGCGCATTCGGGCGGTCGATGATGAGCTCGTCGGCTCGCTCGAACTTGCTCTCGTCCCGGTTGCCCGAGGCGTACCACATCACCAGCTTGTCGCCCTTGCGGATGAACTGCCCGTTGAGGATGGTGTCCTTCGTGGCGACCCGCCGCATGTAGGCCAGCGGAGTCTGCCAGCGGATGATCTCCGAGACCATGTTGGGGATGAGGCTCGGGTCGGCCTTGAGCTTGTCGAATTCGCCGGGGAACTTGTTCAGTGCGTAGACACCGCCCGACATCGAGTTGCGCGTGGTGTCGTTTCCGCCGACGATCAGCAGCGTCAGATTGCCGATGAACTCCATCGGCCGCTTCACCAGGTCCTTGGTCTTCTCATTGGACTGCAGCATGCTGATGAGATCGAATCCCGGTGCCTCCCCGGCCTCCAGACGCGCAGCCTTGTCATGCCACAGTTCGGCGAACGCGCGGACCATCTCCAGAGCGGCCTGGAACACGACGTCGGGGTCGCTGCTGCCGCCGGTCGCCTCCTCGCTGCCGGCCGCCAGGTCGGACCAGCGCACCAGCTTACGGCGTTCGTCGTACGGGAAGTCGAGGATCGTCGCGAGCGTCCGCGCCGTGATCTCGACCGAGACCCGATCGACCCAGTTGAACGGTTCGCCGACGGGAAGGTTGTCGAGAACCTCGCACACGCGTTCCCGGATCAGCCCTTCCATCTCCTTGAGGTTCTTCGGTGCCACGACGCCCTGAACCGCCCGGCGCTGCTCGTCGTGTCGGGGCGGGTCCATCGCGATGAACATCTCGACGTCGAGACCCGGTGGGGGAGTGCCGATCACGATGAAGGGTTCGGCCGAGAAGGTTTCATGGTCCTTGTCGACGGTGAGGATGTCGTCGTACCGGGTCACCGACCAGAACGGGCCGAAACGACTGCTCGCCTGATAGTGGACCGGCGCCTCGTCGCGAAGGCGGGCGAAGTAGGGAATCCACTGACCCTGCCGGTACATGAACGGGTTGCTCATGTCGATCTCGTCCAGACCGACTTGGTCCACCGGCGGGATGGGCTTCTCCACATAGGATTCCGGCCGCGTCTCGCCGAGCAGCCGAGCGCGGGTCTTGTGGAAGAGCTGGAGGCCCTGAACCTGACGGTCCAACGGGATGTTCGCCTGCACCGTCTCAACGACGCGGTCGAGGATCTGCATCAGTGGTTCTCCGATCGGTTCAGAACTGGAATTCGGGAAGATTGACGACGAGACCGTCGTGTACGGCGGAGAGTGCGATCTGACACGACAGTCGCGAGTTCTCCTGACAGTCAGGATTCATCTCGAGCATCTGCGCTTCGGTGGCGTTGCGACTGCCGGTCGCGGCGGCCCACTGGTGGTCGATCATCACGTGGCAGGTGCCGCAGGCAGCGTCTCCGCCGCAATCGCCATCGATTCCCGACACCGCGTTGTCGGTCGCGACCTGCATCAGGTTCTGACCCTCGACGAACGGGACTTCCTGCTTTTCTCCGTCGTAGGTGATGAAGGTGACGGTGGCCATGAGTTCCTCCTTGAATACCGCCCTGGGCTGTGACGGTCACCACTAGGTGTTGGCAGTGTCAACATAGAATGAACCACGATGTTGTCCCTGTCAACATACATTGGCATGAAAGGAGGTCGTGTCGGGTTCACCCAGGTCGGGGGACTGGCCCAACCTCGGTAGAGTGACCGCCATGGCATCGGAGCGCACCACCTATCACCACGGCAACCTTCGCAATGCCCTCATCGACGAGGCATGGGAGCTGGCGCGCAGTAGTGCTCCCGAGAAGGTGACCATCCGCGAGGTGGCGCGGCGCGCCGGCGTTTCCCACAACGCCGCCTATCGGCATTTCGCCGATCGTCAGGAGCTGATGACGTCGATTGCCGACCGCGCCCTCGCAACACTCGCCGATCTGATGCGCCAGCGGATCGCGACGGTCTCCGATGACGAGGCACCCGAGGAGGTCGCGCGCTCCCGATTCCGTGAGACCGCGCGAGCTTATGCCCTGTTCGCAATCGACGAACCGCATCTGTTCCAGGTCGCCTTTCACGCCGAGTTCTCCCGACCGGGCGTCAATCCCGACGTGTCGGCGCGCCGCGACGGCCCATACGCCATCCTGCACAGCGTCCTCGACGAGATGGTGACCGTGGGAGAGATCCCGCCCGAACGCCGCCCGGACTCCGAGATCGTCTGCTGGGCAGCGGTTCACGGATTCGCCGAGCTCTGCATCAAGGGACCTCTCGGACTGTTGCCCGAGGCCGAACGCGAGAACTACTTCGATCGGCTCATCGGCACGATCCTGCACGGACTCAAGGCGCCGCTCACCTGACACCGGCCGCCGATGGCGCTCATCGCGGATGACCCGTCATGAACTTCTGTGTCGCACGACGATTCGACTTCTTCCGGATTGCCCACCCGCGGCGTCGAGCTGACGTATGTTCACCTGAACCCAATGCCGAGGGAATCGGGTGTCTCCGCACGGGCGAGTCCGCAGTCGATGCACTGCTGCGGAACGATCGGACACTGCGGAAGAGGTACCGGATGTCAGCCAGGGGTCGCCGGAGCCGAACGACGCGCATGATCGCGGCCATCACCGTCAGCGGGCTGGCGGCCGTCGGAACCGCTTGCGCCCAGCCCACCGACGCGGGCACAGGGGAGTCGCTGCGGATCGTGCTGGGTTCGCCCCCGCCGGCGTCGCAGATACCGCTGGTGTACGGCGTCGGGGAGTACGGACGCGATTCCGGGCTGGACCTCAGCGTCGACGGGAACGTGACGATCACCGGCACTCACATCGACGCGGTGAAGACCTTGTCCGACGGCGATGCCGAGGTTCTCGCAACGTCGTCTCGGCGATTCTCGATGCGCGGGAGCGGGGCGAGGATCTGAAGGTGTTCTGCCCATACGTCAGCATGGACGACTTCGTCCTGGCCGGCGCCAATGGCGTCGACACGGCCGGCCAGCTGTTCGAGCCATAGACCCGGGTGGGCGTCGACAGCCCGGGCGGCGCAGGGGCCATCGTTTTGAATGCGCTGTTGAGCGGCATCGGTGAGGCGCGTGACGTGCACGAGATCCCGAATCCGCGAATCATCGAAAACGCAACCGCCCGAACGGAAGCCTGGGCCACCGGACAGCTCGACGCCACCGTCATTCACGACACGCAGTTCGACGCCGCCCGATCGACGGTGGACCGACCGGTGTTGATCGCCACGCTCTACGAGAACGCCCCAGGTTTCCTCAAGGTGGCCCAGGCCGCCGAGGCGGGCTGGCTCGCACAGAACAGAGAACTGGCCGCGCGATACTGTGCCACCACGCTGCGGGCGATGACAACGCTGAAGAGCGACTTCGCACTGTTTCGAGCGGCGGTCGGCGAGTACGTCGACGAACCTCCGTCCGAACAATCGCTTCGAGAGCTCTACGACCTCATCCAGAAATATCCGTTCTGGACAGAGGATGGCGGGCTCTCCGACGACAGCGTGGGGTTCATGATCGACATCGCGACCGAGTCGGGCGTCCTGACCCAGCCGATGAACGCCGGCGATGTCGTCGACCGGGAGACGCTGCGTCGGGCGGTGGAGCTCGCGAACACGCCGTCGAGAGGGTAGCCCTACGGCTTCTCGGAGGGCACGTCATTGCGGTCCGAGTCGGGCCCGGGCGCTCGGCGTTCCTGCTCGACCAGTTCCTTGGTCCGCAGCAGACGTAGGGCCGTTACCAGCACGATGCCACCGATGATGTTGAACGCCACGGTGTACCAGAACCACGACAACCAACCGACGACGGTGACGCCGCCGCCGACCTGGATCGCACCGAAGATGAGCAGCGAGTCGAGGACGGAATGGAACAGCTGTAGACCCGCGAGCAGAAACGCCGTTCCGACAGTCGCCGCGATCTTGGCCGGGTCGGACGACGTGCCCTGCTGCATCCGGGTCAGCAGAGTCATGACGGCTCCACCGAGGACCGCCAGGCAGATGCTCTGCAACGACAACGGGGCGTCGACGAAGTGATGTGCCGACTCTGACAGCGTCTCGTTCCATTCCGGAAACGATCGCGTGATGAGCCACATGATGACCCAGCCGCCGAGGAGGTTGGCCAGCAGCGTACCGACCCAGAGCTTGATCAGCTGAAGGACAGATCCCTTACGCGCCACCACCGCGGCGATGGGCATCAGGAAGTCCTCGGTGAACAGCTCGCTGTGCGCGAGGTAGATCGCGATGAGTCCGATACTGAAGGCGAGGCCGCCCAAGAGGTGGCTGCCTGTCTCGTGGACGACGGCCAGCATCGCCATGACACCGAGTCCGACCTCCAGCCCGCCGAAGAAGCCGGTGATGAGCACTGTGCGCACCGCCCGGTACAGGCGTTCGGTGCCCTCGGTCACGACTTCGTCGAAACTCTCCTCGAGCTGCTGTTCGAGGGGGCCGTCCGCGCGACCGGCCGCGCGCCGATCGTCCTCGTGGTCGCGCTGGTTCGCGGTCATCGCGCGATTCCTCTCGGAACGCGGGGCAGGCGGCACGCGCCGCCCCTGGGCGGTCCCGCGCTGCTGCAGGTGCGACCCAAATGCTACGCGTCGTCGACGACCACCCAGGGGAACCGACCGGTGCGCAATCGGCGTGTTTCACCGGCGATCAGGGGCATGCGGCGCGAAGGGGCATCCGAACGGGTTGCGACGCAGTGGTTTCCGGTCCGCGGGCCACTGTCCGTGGGGAGTGTCAGGCCGGCTCCAGCGCCCGGTTCGCCTTCTCCAGAGCGGCGAGCGTCCGCAGGATCGAATCCCGCTTCGCGGTCAGGTCGGACACCTTGGCCTTGCCACTCAAGCCGGAGTCCTTCTGCGCGATCGTCAGGCGCTCCTCGATCTCGGCGAGCTGCGCGAGCAGGTTCTTGGCGCGGCTCATGAGTTCGGCGCGGTCCGGCCGGGTGACCCCGGACTTGTCGTTCTGGGCCTTCGGGGCCGGCGTCTTGTTGCTCGCCTTCGAAGCGGTGGTCGCGGTGCGGGTCGCGACGCGCTGCCCGGGCCTGGACTTGGTGCGCGTAGGCGTCTGCGAGCGGGTCTGGTTCAGCAGCACTCGGGCCTCGCGCGCGGCCACGCGGTGTTCGTGTTCTTCCTCGTCCTCGGAGGCGAGCGATCCACCCAGGGGCCGCAGGCCGTACAGGCCGACGAATTCGCGGGCCGCAGCGATGGTCTGCTCTGCGGTGCGGCAGCGGCCGCACCGCGGTTCGCCACGGAGTTCGGCGATGTCCTCGGTGGACGAGCACCACACGCATACACGCGGAGTGAGGTCGGTCATGAAAGCATCGTCAGCAGCGGAATTCACGTGAGAAAAGACTACGGCACATGGCTTTTCGTTCTGCAGCGGGGTTGCACCCTCACTCCGACGGGTGGTCCGGAGGACGATCTTCCGAGGACGCCGCCGCCTCGATGACCTCCGCAAAGGGCGACGATGTCTTCGCCGCGACCCATGACAGTCGACGGCGGCGACTGTCATGGGTCGCCCAGACGGTATCTAGCCGTCCAGGATGCGCGCGTCACTGTCCGCGAGTTGGTCGCGTGAGGTGTCCTTGAGCGCGACTCCGGATCTCCCGAGTTTCCGGGCGCCGTCCACCAGGGCCGCGGTGACCGCGGCGGCGGTCGTGTAGTCGAGACCGTCGGGCGGGTGGATGTTGGAGATGCAGTTGCGGTCAGCGTCATGGCGTCCCGCCTGCGGAAGATGGGTGAGGTAGATGCCGAGACTGTCGGCGACCGACAACCCGGGGCGTTCGCCGATGATCATGATCATCGTCTGGGCACGGAGGGCTTCGCCGATGTGGTCGCCGAGCGCGACCCGGGCCTGGGTCGCGATCACCGGGGGAGCGAGCGAGTAGCGCTCGCCGAGGGTGTCGAGGAGCGCTTCGAGCAGTCCACGCCCGTGGTCGGCGAGTGCGCGCGGCGAGAGTCCGTCGGCCAGCACGATGGCGAGGTCGGCGCCGGCGTCGGGCAGGTGAGACAGGTCCGCGGGCTGTCGTCCGAGATCCGGTCGCCTCAGGTACTCGCCGCGGGAGTCGGCCTGGCTCCGCACATGCAATGCCGGTTCGATGTCGAGCTGGCTGATCTGCCGGGTCAGGTCGTCGACGTCGAGGGGTTCGTGCACGGCGTCGCGGGCAGCAGAATGAGCAGCCTTGAATTCGAGCACTCGACAGGAGGGGAGTGAATTCCCGGCTCGGCCCAGCCCGATCCGCGCCTGCGTGGTCAGTCGTAGGTCGGCCCAATGGTCCTCGGCCGGTTGGTTGGCTGCGTTCATCGGGCCACCGTCAGTGAGCGCAGGGGAGAGTTGACCATGTCGACGGGCAGGATTCGTCCGTCGGTGTCGGCCATCCCGAGGCCGGCCAGCCAGGTCTCGAATTCGGGCGCGGGACGTAGGCCGAGTGCCTGACGCACGTAGAGCGCGTCGTGGAAGGACAGGCTCTGGTAGCCGAGCATGACGTCGTCGGCGCCGGGGACGGCGATGACGAATGCTGCGCCGGCGACGCCCAGCAGGGTCAGCAGTGTGTCCATGTCGTCCTGGTCTGCTTCGGCGTGGTTGGTGTAGCAGACGTCCACGCCCATCGGGAGGCCGAGGATCTTGCCGCAGAAGTGGTCTTCGAGTCCGGCACGGATGATCTGTTTCCCGTCGTAGAGGTACTCGGGTCCGATGAACCCGACAACGGTGTTGATCAGGAGTGGTTCGAGAACTCGCGCCACCGCGTATGCCCGTGTTTCCAGGGTCTGTTGATCTACGGGTTTGCCGCCGGTGCCGAGATGCGCATTCGCCGACAGCGCGGAGCCCTGCCCGGTCTCGAGGTACATCACGTTGTCCCCGACGGTGCCTCGCTTCAGGGATCGGCCGGCTTCGTTGGCTTCCCGCAGGATCGCCATGTCGATCCCGAAACTTCGGTTGGCGCCTTCGGTTCCGGCGATCGACTGGAAGACGAGGTCGACCGGTGCGCCTTTCTCGATCAGGTCCACGGTGGTGGTGACGTGGGATAGGACGCAGGATTGCATTGGGATCCCGAAGCGCTGCCGGATGTCGTCGAGCAGGTACAGCAACTCCGACGTGGCGTGAGGTGAGTCGGTAGCCGGGTTGATGCCGATCACCGCGTCTCCGCAGCCCATCAGCAATCCGTCCAGAGTCGCTGCCGCGATACCGCGCGGATCGTCGGTCGGATGGTTGGGTTGCAGTCGGGTGGCGATGCGCCCTGGGAGACCGACCGTGGTGCGGAACGCCGCGGTGACCGTCGCGGCCGCGGCAACCAGGATCAGGTCCTGGTTGCGCATGATCTTCGACACGGCGGCGACCATTTCCGGGGTCAGCCCTGGTGCCACAGCGGCGATCTGATCGGCACTGTCTGCGCGAGTCGAGGTCTCGAGGAACCAGTCGCGCAATCCGCCGACGGTGAGATGTGCGATCGACTGGAACGCCACCCGGTCGTGGGTGTCGATGATCAGTCGGGTGACCTCGTCGGACTCATACGGGACGACTTGTTCCTCGAGGAAGGCTGTCAGCGGTAGATCGGCGAGTTGCCATGCCGCAGCGGCCCGTTCGGCATCGGACTCGGCGGCACACCCGGCGAGTTCGTCGCCGGAGCGGCGTGGAGTGGCCTTGGCCATGAGTTCGACCAACCCGTCGAAGGTGTAGGTGGTACCCGAGATCGACTGGGTGTAGATCATCGCAGGTCGTCCTCCGCCTCGGCGAGGGCAGCGAACTCCTCGTCGGGAGAGTTGGCGACGAGCTTGTGGCGGCTGTACACGGCGAAGTAGAGCATGAACAGGGCGAACACCCCGAGGCAACACAAGGCCGCCACCACGTCGACGAGGAACGTGGCGATGACCGCGATGACCGCGACGACGAGGGCGAAGCCGGTGGTCACGACGCCGCCGGGAGTGCGGTACGGGCGCTTCATGTCCGGCTCGCGGCGACGGAGAACGATGTGGCTGACCATGATCAGCACGTAACTCGACGCGGCACCGAAGACGGCCATGTTCAGCAGGAGGTCGCCCTTGCCGGTCAGGGACAACAGGAAGCCGATGACCCCGGGCACGATCAGTGCGAGCGTGGGCGCCTTGCGTCGGTTGGTCACCGACAACACCGTCGGCAGGTAGCCGGCTCGGGAGAGTGCGAACAACTGGCGCGAGTAGGCGTAGATGATCGAGAAGAAGCTCGCCACCAGACCGGCGAGTCCGATGTAGTTGACCACCTTGGCCATCGACGAGTCGCCCAGAGCCTCGACCAACGGGTTCCCCGACTCCGACATCGGACCGGCACCACCCGCGCCGGTCGTGAGGAACAGCACGGTCACGCAGGTGACGAGCAGGACGCTGATCGCGGCGATGATGCCCCGCGGAACATTGCGTTCGGGATTGGCGGTCTCTTCGGCCGCCAGCGGTACACCTTCGATCGCCAGGAAGAACCAGATCGCGAACGGAATGGCCGCCCAGATACCGATGTAGCCGAACGGAAGGAAGGACGACGACCCGGCGGCGTCGTTGGGTGCGATGTCGGTGAGGTTGGCGACGTCGAAGTGTCCGATGGCGGTGATGGCGAAGATGATCAGACCGACCAACGCGATGGCGGTGATCGCGAACATCACCTTCAACGCCTCACCTGCGCCGGACAGGTGGATTCCGATGAAGATCATGTAGACGACCAGATACACCCACCAGCCGTCGGTGATCCCGAACAGGTTCAACGACTCGACGTAGGCGCCGATGAATGTCGCGATCGCCGCAGGGGCAATCGAATACTCGATCAAAATCGCAGTGCCCGTGGCGAATCCACCCCATGGGCCGAGTGCGCGACGGGCGAAGGTGTAACCACCGCCGGCCGCAGGCAAAGCCGAGGACAGCTCGGCCATTCCCAGTACCAGACACAGGTACATAGCGGCGATCACGACCGCGGCGATCGCGAGACCGCCGAAGCCGCCGTGTCCAAGACCGAAGTTCCAGCCCGAATAGTCGCCGGAGACCACGTAACTCACACCTAGACCGGCGAGCAGCAGCCAACCGGCGGTGCCGCCCTTGAGCTGCCGCTTGGCGAGATAGTCCGCCGACTCCGCGTGACTGTCCACGCCACCGATGTGGTGGTGCGGACTCTGAGATTCGTCGATAGCCATGACCGGCCTCCTCGGGACAGGACCTGGACCCAGTTACCCAGGCCACAGTGATCCGTAAACGTGACGCCTGACATTAAGGCGAGCAACGTTGCAACCAGGTTGGTCAGGTGGTGGGCTGTCCGAAAGGGCAGGGAACGTAGCGGTGAGACGTCGGGACAGACATGCCGCCCGATCGGCAAGACTGGGCGAGTAGGTGCTCGGAGAGGCCCTCAGCGCAGTGCGGCCACGACCTGGTCGGCCATCGCCTTCTGACCGAGTTCATTGGCGTGCATCGCCGGGAAGCTGACCGCACCCAACGTCGGCTCGACCCACCGCCGAGCGCCCGCGCATGCGTCGTGGCCGGCGGAGACCTTGGTCATGTCGACGAAGGTGGCCCGTGTGGTTGCGGCGGCGCGGCGCATGGCGTCGTTGAGGGCGACGAAGGCCCGGTGAAGGTATGCGGTATCTCCAGGCGTCGTGAGCAACGACGCCGAGCAGAGAGCAGAGCCCTTGGCGGGGAAGATCTGCGGATACCCGACGAGGACCACGCGGGCCCGCGGCGCGGCGCGGTTGATTCCGCGCAACGCTTTCACGAGGTCGGGATGGGTCGAGGACTTGATCTTGTCGACAACCGAGGTGCCGTACCTATCGCGGCACGGAGTGGCCGACAACGGGGCCGACAACCAGGCCTGCTGGCAGGCCGACGTCGCGAAACTGAAGAACCCGTTGTTGTTCGCGCCGATCGTCAAGGTGATCAGGCGGGTCGCCGGTCCTACCGCCTTGATCTGCGGTCCCTGCCACAAGTGTTGCGGCCGAGTCAGATCCTCGGTCGTCGCGCCTGAGCAACTGGCATCGACTACCGGGGTCCCGCGTTGCTCTGCGACGAGGTGGGAGTAGTTGACGAGCGAGTTGGAGCAGAACATCGCCGCATTCGTCGCCTGGGGAAATACCGATGCGCCCGCGCTGTAGCTGTCACCGAGGTTGACGTACGGATGCCCGTCGGCTGCCTGGGCCGCGCCGGCATGGACGAGTCCGCCGACAAGGGCGGCGGCGGTGGCCGCGGTAGTCAGCATGGTTCGGATGCCGAGTCGTCGGCGCTTGCTGTGGCCGTACGGCACGGGCATTCGGGGCACTCCAGATCGTGGTGCTCATGTTGCTGATGTTGCTGATGTTGCTGATGAGACTAGCACGACTGGGTCCGAACCAATCCACGGTCGCGCGCGAACTTTCTTTGCGTACATCGAGACGTCGTGATGAAACAACTCAACCCAGTGAGGGAGTCGGGCGAGCCAATCCGGCAGTATGCCGGTGAGGCGTTCAGGGGCGTCGAGCTGGATGAGGTGGCCCGCTTCAGGGACGATGCGGAGTTCGGCGCCGGGGATAGTGGCCGCGAGCGTGTGCGCCCGGTCGAGAGCAATCCAGGCGTCCCGTTCACCCCACACTATTGAGAACCGGAAGTGCGAGCTGGTCGTAGCGGTGCTCGATGTCGCGGGTGTAACGCTCGTCGGCCTGCTCTATCTGTCGATAGAACGCGGCCTGACCGTGGTCGCCGAGCCAGGGGCGGACGAGCGCGTCGTGGTCGAGGTCGCGAATCGGGCGGTGCGCGGCGCCGGCGACGTACTCACGGACCAATGCTTGGTGTAGGGCCGCGGGTAGTTGCGCGAATACGTCAGCAATGTCGGCTACCAGTCGGAAAAATGGTGAGCCCCAAGGACTTAGGGCTACCACATCAACCAACGCCAGCGCTCGGAATACGGTGTTGTGAAGAAGGTGCGCCCGCAGGCTCACCGCGCCGCCGTAGTCGTGTGCGATGACGATGGGTCGATCGAGGCCCCATGAATCAACCAGTGCGGCCAGAGCATCGCCCTGGACGGCGAGGGACACGTCCTGTCCGTCGAATTTCGAGGATTCTCCGTAGCCAGGCATGTCCCAGAGGTAGACCGTGTGCCGTTGGGCCAGCGCGGTGGCGATGGGCCTCCACAGCCATGATGACCACGGGGTGCCGTGACACTCACAGGCAGGACGTCCGACAGCAGCTTAGACAATGCGATTCTGAAGGGGCATTGAAGTTCAGCTATTCGTCACAGTGACGTTTTATTAAGGGTGAGCTGCGTATAGGAGAAAGGGGGCTAGCCGCCAGGAATGCGACGCGATCAACGACGAAAGAGGACTTCGGTGAGCGTCGATATGCACCTCGACCGAGGATCGACCCGACAAACCACGCCACCGCGTGCCGGCGATCGAAACCAGTTGCGGAACAGGCTGCGATACTGGGGCTGCAAGAGACCGTTCCAACCCGTCCTAGGTAAGTGCCGATAAGATACATTATGTCAATTAGACCGCTGCATATTGCATCAGATGCATCAGCTCGCGCACTCCTCCAACTTTGCCCCCGCAAGCGCCAACCCAACTGTTACAGCGACATTCGGAGCATCGAAGGTTTCACGACCCCCGAGAGCCTGAGCCTGTGGCGTGGCTTGTCGTACAGCAGCATTCGGATCGGACTGACAGCATCGATTCGTCGGCTACGAACCGGAGCCGGCGCGCTAAGTGTGCAGACCTCGAATAGCACCGACCCGACATTCCTCAGCCGGACTTGACGCCGAAATCAACGCAGCCCGCCAACTCCTTGCCGAGTAGGTGTGATACGAGGCACACCTGTCCGGTCGCGCTAGCCAATCGACACCCCCCGTGATGGTCTACACTCATTCACACTAACAAAACGGGGGTTTCCAGTGTTGAATATGCGGGGTGTAGTGGCGTCACCAGCGCGTCGCCTGATGGTCGCGGGTTGCGCCGCAGCCACGGTCGCGTTCGGGGTCACGTCTGGCGCAGCCATAGCTGATGCAGGACCATACTCGTTCGCTGATCAAACGGTGTCGAAGCATACCGCCGATGGCTGGCGGATCACTGCCGTCAAAGCGCACGAGAAGGTGCGAAGCGTACGGCCCCTCAACCAATCACCGTGGACCCGAGAAGGCTTCCTGTCGCTACGCGGCGAAGGACGGATCTCCGGCGCAGGCCGGGTCGCGGTGTCCGCGGGCACCGTTAGCGCCGGCTTCCAGATCGGTTGCAACACTGACGTCACCTCCGGACTTACCCTCGGAGTGACCGCCGGGCCCACCGCCCAGATGTCCATCTCTTGGCCGCCGGCGCTGATTGTCGGCGCGCAAGCCAACGGCAACATCTCCACTACCTTGAAGCCTGGCACCATCGCCAACATCCCATTCGGCACAAAGAAACTCGCCGGACCGACCGCCGGGCTCACCGTCGATGGCGTGCACGTCAAGGTTGATGGCTGCCTCGGTCCGGTCGCGGTGCGCTCCTACGTCACGGTCGCGATCTCCACACCGGCCAATGACAACACCGTCAATGTGTACGGACAGCCTCACTACCTCTGACACGCCTCTGTTCTGAGTCGTCTCAAGACTTTCGGCTTTTCGACTTCGGGGGAATCGAACATCCATGTCTCACAACACCACTAATTCCGGTGGACCTGCCCACGCCACACCTACCGACAGCGGTGGCCGACGCGCCGTCGTCACCAAAGC
Organism: Gordonia metallireducens; assembly: GCF_021245825.1. Classification (NCBI taxonomy): domain Bacteria; kingdom Bacillati; phylum Actinomycetota; class Actinomycetes; order Mycobacteriales; family Gordoniaceae; genus Gordonia; species Gordonia metallireducens. The sequence goes on from NZ_JAJQJP010000002.1 coordinate 343,312, forward strand.
CGCGTTGTTCGTCGCCGGCTGCATCCTGCTGATCCTGGCCGCGGCCAACCTCGACCACCTCGGCGAATGGAGCCAGCGTTGGGGCCAGATCCCCGTCTTCCTCGGATTCTTCCTCCTCATGTCCATCGCGGGACGCTGGTTCTGGAGCGGCGCCGACGCAATTCTCGGGAAGGTTGTCGGTAACCGATGACCCAAACCCGCACACGCTTTGCACTCAGGCGCCGACATCGCAGTGCGACAACCCTTCTCGCTCTCGCGGCCACTCTGTCAGGCACCGCCATGATCACTTCGGCAGCACTCACCGGCTCCCAGCCGACCGCCCAAGCCGACCCACTGTGCGATCAGATGCGCGCACAATACGGTGCCGGCTGGCCCTGCATCAGCGTCCCCACCTACACCCCACCACCCACACAGAACTCTCCACCACCCCTCACAGGACCAGCCAACACCAGCTCAAACAACGGACCCGGTATCACCGGCAACCCCGGACCCGGCCCCGGCGAAGGCAACGGCACCCCGATCGTCCCCGTCCCCGGCCAGCAGTCCCCGCAGCGCGACCCTCATTCCCCTGCCGCAGACAGTGCGGTCACACCCGCTCCACCCGAGTCAGGTGCCCCCATCAGAGAAGCACCTCAACCGGTACCGTCCGCGCCTTCGGCACCAAACAGCACCGGCGGCAACGCACCTACCGATAGCGCCCCAATTACCAAGGACATCGGAACCCTTCCAACCGAAACCGTCGCCAGACTCGACACCCCGACCGATGAGCGAACATCAATCCCGCTGCCGATCTGGATTCTTGCCGGCGCTGCAGCCATCGCCGCAGCCAACCCGCGAGCCAGGTCACTCCTGACGCGCGGAGGGTCGACGCAAGCCACACTTGGCCCCTCGAGGATGGTCCTGATTCATGACGAAACCTCCCCTACCACCTACCGGTTCGCCATGAACGTGCCTCCCGGCGGGCACACCGAAGTCAACCCCGACGGCTCGGCAACCGTCTACGACCGCGACGGCAACCCGGTCAGCCATGTCGCCCGACCCTGGGCCTTCGACTCCAGAGGCCAACCGCAGAAGACCTCGTACACCGGCGATGAGAACGGTGACCTCATCCAACACGTCGAGCCCGCCGCCGATGCCCGCTATCCCATCCTTGCCGACCCAACACAGACCTCCCACCTCATACCTCAACCCGGCGACGCAGGATTCATCGGACCGGTCACCTCCGAACAGCAGGCACAGGCCCGAGCCGAGCAAGCAGAACAGACACCCTCGACCAACGAGGGTCTCGCCGACCTGCTCACCGCTCCTATCACGGACCCACCCACAACAACCGGGACCGAGCCCAGCCCCACCCGGGGCGCTGAACCCACCCCCGGCCAGCAACTCAGCTACGGCGACTGGGCCGCCAACAACTACCTCGGCCAAGACGTCGGTCAAGACGCGCCGCAACAGCCACCACACGGCGACAAAAGCGGACTTTCGGAGCTACTCACCGCGGGAATCACCGACCAGCCGTCAGGACCTGAACCTGAACGCAGTCCCACCCAAGGGGCCGAACCAGCCCCCGGCCAACAACTCAGCTACAACGACTGGCTCGCCAACAACTACCTCGGTCAAGACGTCGGCGTGGTCAACGTCCGGACCGGAGCCGACGGACAACCCGAGTACTACCGCACCGCTCCCGACGGCACCGATACACTCGCGACCACCGCACAGACCGCACCCAACGGTGGTCTGATCTACGGTTTCGAAGACGGCACCGTCATTGCGACTGACATCGGCGACGGAGTATCCGCGCTCATCGAGGTACACCCCGACGACACCATCCGCATCGAGCACTCTGACGGGTTGTCCTACGACATTAGACCCGACGGCAACGTGTCGCTTGTTCGGATTCCCAACAACGCGGACACTAGAGGAGCGCTGTTCTCGACAGCCATGGAGGGCGCACGCGGACTCCTCGAAGCTGGCGGACTAGTTGCCCAACCAGGGCGTCACGCACTCAACCCCGGTGAGGCCGCCGCAGCCGCTCGTTGGCTTCGTATACTCGGCAAAGGCGCCGGCCCGGCCGGCACCATAGCTGCCATCGGTGCCGGCGGAATTGACCTCGCGAACGGCGCCCCCGTCCCCGAAACTGTCGGCTCCACCGTAGGCGGCCTCGCCGGCGCCACGCTCGGAGGCGCCGCCGGCGCTGGCGTAGGAACCTTCGCAGGAGTGGCGACCGCAGCAGCCATCGGAGCTGGCGCTGGGTCGGTAGTGCCTGTCGTCGGGACCGTAATCGGCGCCGCCGTCGGCGCCGGGATTGGAGCGTGGGTAGGCAGTAGCTACGGGCGCAGCATCGGCGAAGGCGCGCGCAACGCCTGGAACAAGCTATTCGGATGACGCCGACCCTTTAGACAGGAGCGGGCAAGTGCTGCTATTGATCGGGACCATTTTTACTGGCTTGGGGCTCGCGCTCCTCGCCTATCGCCCCACGCTCGACACCTCAGGAGCCTTCGACGAATCCTGGACCCTGGAAACGCCAAGAACGCTCACCTGGTCGCTAGCCGTCTGCGGAACAGGAATGACGCTGGCGTCGGCATGGCTGGCCTTCGGCGACAAAGCCGCTGTCCTTGGCGACCTACCACTGTCCCGGTTGCCATCGACTCCGTGGATCATTGTCGGCACTCTGGGTGTGATCTTCTTCGGGGCGACAGCACTCGTCGGTATCGCCGTAATGCTGTTCAACCCAAGTCACACACTCTTGGCACTTTCGATCGACGACGAGTACCTGACAGTGCAGTACGGCTTACGTAGACCCAAAATTGTCGAATGGGATAATGTCGTTGACCTGGAAATCAGCGGCCCGGAACGCTCCGAACTCACCTCCGAGCTGACCGTCTACCACCAAACCGGCCGCCGCAGCCTCTCCGAACTACACCTCTCCAAAGTGGCCACCGGACTCTCCCCCGAAGAACTCGAGCCGATCCTCAGAGCCCGGTGGCAACCCGACGCCCGGACAGAGGAAGACTCAACGTAGCCGGGTTCGCTGTGACGCTCGTTGACGAGCAACAAAAGCAGGGCGAGGCGAGCAGGACTACGGCCACGCCGCGGTAGTCAACGACCAAACGTCTGCCGAATCGGTTCGGCGACCTTCCAAGTACAGCTCGAAGAACGTTCACTGAGCGCACTGTCCCCTGCCGAGAATATGCAGAAATCGAATATGCAGGGTTACCAGTAAAGCACTGCATATTGCATCGGATGCATCGATTCGCGCACTCCTCCAACCTTGCCTCAGAAAGTTCCAACCCAACTGCTACACAGCGACATTCGGAGCATCAGAGGTAGCGGCGACCATATCGCCAGTACAGGGAATGGAGACGACCCCCTCCCGCTAGGTGCATGGGTGCTGGCCGCGGCGGCCGCGATCGCCGCAGCCCATCCGCGAACCAGCCGGGCACTGTCGCAGCGTGGCACCACGAAGGCCGGCAACCGCTCTGTCGGCCTGAGAATCCTGGACCAGTACAGGGTCCCTGCCTCGTCTCCGCGCGCGACCTTGGTCCACTTGGGCACCCGCATCGAGGATGTCTTGCCAGGCACCAACGGTCAAGTCCCAGGTAGTGGTGTAACTCGTTTCTGATCCTTCGTCGCTTTCAGGCAGGCAGTTCGATCAGCGGGTCGGTAGTGGCCTCCGTTGTTGTGGTGGTGTCGGTGGTCAGGGTCAGTCGACATCGGGTGAGGACCTCGAGGCCGAGGTATCGGCGGCCTTCGGCCCACTCGTCGGTCTGCTCGGCCAGGACCGCGCCGATGAGTCGGATGATGGCGTCACGGTTGGGGAAGATACCCACAACGTCAGTGCGGCGGCGAATTTCGCGGTTGAGTCGTTCGGTGGGGTTGTTGGACCAGATCTGTCGCCACACGTCATCGGGGAACCCTGTGAAGGCCAACAGGTCCTCTCGAGCGTCACCGAGATGGTCAGCAACCTTGGGGAGTCTGCCTTCGGTGTATTCCAGGAGTCGGTCGAACTGCTCGTGCACGGCAGTGGCGGTGGGCTGGTCATAAACGCTGTGCAGCATCGCTTTGACCGCCGGCCACATGGACTTGGGGCACACCGCCATCAGGTTGGCCGCGTAGTGGGTACGGCACCGTTGCCACACGGCGCCGGGCAGGTTCGCCGCGATCGCCTCGACCAGTCCGGCGTGGGCATCAGAGGTCACCAGACGCACCCCGCCCTGCCCGCGGGCGACCAGATCGGCGAAGAAGGTGTTCCAGGAGGCTTTGGTTTCGCTGGTCGCTACTTGCATGCCCAACACCTCGCGGTGGCCATCGCCGTTGACACCGGTCGCCAGCAGGACAACGGCTTTGACGACCTGCTTGTTCTCGCGGACTTTGATCGTCAACGCATCGGCGGTGACGAAGGTGAACGGCCCGACCTCGTCGAGGCGACGATGGCGGAACGCTGTGACCTGTTCGTCGAGGTCGGTGGCCATGCGTGAGACCTGTGACTTCGACAGCGAGTCGATGCCGAGAGTTTTGACCAGCTTGTCCATCCGGCGGGTCGAGACTCCAGCGAGGTAGCAGTCGGCCACGACGGTGATCAGTGCTGACTCGGCCCGCTTGCGGCGTTCGAGGAGCCACTCGGGAAAGTAGCTGCCCGAACGTAGCTTGGGAATGGCGACGTCGACGGTACCGACGCGGGTATCCAGTGGCCGGTGGCGGTAGCCGTTGCGGCGGTTGGTGCGCTCTGGTGTGCGTTGGTTCCATTCGGCTCCGCAGACCGCGTCGGCATCGGCCGACAGCAGCGCGTTGATCATGGTTTGCAGCAGCTCACGCATCAGATCTGGTGACGCCTCGGCCAGGGCTTGGCCAAGAAGGCCTGCAGGGTCGACAATGTGGGGTGCGGTCATCGCGATGACTCCTCGAGGATTCTGTGGAAGGTTGACTCGAAGGATCACGCGGTGGCCGCTCTGCATCCGTTAACGACACGACGTCGATAACGAACTCGGCCACCGAGTTACACCACTCTATGGGGCACTACTTCGTCAACTCCCCCACCACGGGAATACGGTAGGCCCGTGCCGCCCAGTGCCACCGGTAACCGAGCCACACTCCGGTGTTGAGCAGGGTCACGCTTCCCACCCGGCCGGGGTTGTCCGCGGCCCAGGTCAAGCCCCACGGGCCCCCGAAGTCGTGGACCACGAGGTGAGCCGTTCTGATGGCGAGCTCATCGAGCTGCTGACCTATGACGCCTGCATAGTCGACCGCCGAGTACCCGAACCCGTCGGGAACTCGGGCTTCACCGAATCCAGGCATGGGAAGGAGTCGTGTCGGCGCTACAGCGGCGGGGCTATGAGGCGCGGGCGATCGCCAACCCCCTGGAGAACCTCACCACCGATTCCGAGTACGTCGCGAGTTTTCTGAGGACAGTGCCCGCCCCGGTCGTCCTGGTCGGGCACTCCTATGGGGGTTCGGTCATCACCAATGCAGCGGCGGGGAACCCCGGCGTAAGGGCACTCGTCTACGTCGACGCCGCGGCTCCGGCCGTCGGAGAGACCAACGGCTCGCTGAGCGGAGCGGATTCCGTCCTGAAGAGGAAGCCAGACGCAGAACTGTTCGACACACTCCCGTATCCGGGCGCGCCCCCGGGAGCTGCCGACCTCTACCTGAAGAAAGACATCTTTGTGCGGCACTTCGCCGGCGACCTACCCGCCGTCCACGCCACCCGACTGTCGGCGACGCAGCGCGCGGCGTCGACCGCGGCCTTCGGCACGCCGTCGAAGTTCGCGGCGTGGCAGACCATCCCCTCGTGGTACTTCATCAGCAGTGGTGACCAGATCATCACGCCCACGTCGGAGAAGGCCATGGCACGGCGGGCGCGCTCACAGGTGACCATCTTCGACGGCGGGTCGCACCTGACCCTGATATCCCACCCGGAAGCAGTGACCGCCGTGATCGCACAAGCCATCGCGTCGGTGCGGTGACACCGCCGTCAGCTCGCCGTCGATGCAAGTACGAGCAGATCGCCACCGCCCCTCTGCTCCGCGGTGTTCACCGACCTGCGGGGTAGGCAACCTGCCCCCGCCGCCCGATGACCGCGCCTGAGCTGAGGATCGCCAGGTCCACATGGCCGGGGCCGAGAATGTGACGCACGTCCTCGCCGGAAGCCAGGAGATGGTCCGCGATGATCCGACGATGACACCGCCACCACACCGCCTCGGAGCACATCAAAGCCACGCGCGAGTTGTGGCCGATGTCGCGCAGATCGTCGAGAGCCCCGGCGAATTCATCGGACAACGCGTGGTCGGCGTAGTTGTGGAAGCTCCGGTTCTCCCACCAGCCGTTGACACCGGAAGGCACGTCTCTGCTCACCGGGCGTCGTCCAGTGAGAGCCTCTTCGCGCCGATACCGGACCCCCGCATCTTCGAGACCCAACGCAAGCGCGTCTTGGTTGAATTGTGGATATCGCTTCGAGCCGGGCAGTTTTCGGACGTCGACAACAAGCTCGATGTCGCTCTCGTGAAGCAGGCCCGCGAACTCGTCGAGAGTGTGGGTCGAGTGCCCGATGGTGAAGAACGGTTCTCTCCCGACGTCCCGCGCCGATCTCGTGGGTGCCGGCATGTCCTCATCGTAGGTGGTCGAATCGAGCCGGTGACCGGCCATCTGCACCCACCGTTGTGAGACGATTTCGACCAGTTGTCCCAAATCGGTCATCCGGGATCGCCGGACCTGCTCCAATGACAGAGACAGCACGGACGTCGGCGGTGACTGAGAGGTCGGGATGGCTAACTACTACCCAGAACTGGCAGAGCGAGTCGCGCGGCAGGCCGACGAGTTGCCCGAGCTGTACGGCGACTTCGACTTCGACACGACCCCGGAGCGATTCACCACCGACCCGGACGTGACGTCCGCACTGCCGCGCCGACTGGGCGATCGCAACAAGTACCTGAACGACCCGCGTCTGATGGAGTTGGTCCACACATCCACCTTCTTGGCCGATGTACCCGCCGATCGGGTCGCTGCCCTGGCTGCACGGTATCCGGTCTCCGAACTCGTGAATCTCGTCCGACGCGTATGCCGCGAGGGCGCGGATAACGTCTCCGACGCTCCCCCGGAGATCGGCGAACTCATCGCGGTGATGCAGGAGAAGCCCGACTGGATCGACTTCGGTCTCATCGACGACGGCGCTGCGTACTCCCGACTGTATGCCGCGCTCGTGTCACCCTTCATGACCCGGGGCGCATTCCTCGCGACCTTCACCAACAGCTATGCGGCACTGCCGATGACGATCACCGGCGCCTTGTCGGGCACCCGCGCCGCACACCGGGTCAACGAGACCACCGCCTACTTCGCGGTCACGGCACTGCCGGGCGGTCTCGAGCGCTTCAGCCCGGGTTTCGAGGCCACCGTGATGGTGCGGCTGATGCATTCGATGGTCCGGTTCAACGCGTTGCAGCGAACCGGCCGAAACAACAGCAAGAAGCGAACCTGGGATACCAGGGTCTATGGTCTGCCGGTCCCCCAGATCGATCAGTTCCCGGCGGGCATGATCGGGCCGTACCAGAAGGCCGACAAAGCAGTCAGAGCGAACCGCGATCTGCCCTACGACGAGCGGGCGATGGTCGAGTTCCACCGCTACCGCGGATTCCTGCTCGGCCTACCCGAAGAACTGCTGCCTGGTTCCGCACAGGAGATCGTCGATCTGTTCAACGCGCGCGCCGCAACCCTGCGCTACGGCTACGACGACGACTGCCGCAAACTCGTCAGCTCCACCATGGACGCCTACCTGCGCCCGTCTGCGAGCACTTTCGACCGTGCAGCGGACGCCGTCGAAAAGAGTTACAGCAAACTGGCTTTTACCGCCGCGTTCTGCGAGGGCAACTTCAAGAAGGCCGCCGACATGGGCGTCGACCTCTCGGTCACCGATCTCGCCCGTGCAGCGGCGACCGCGCCGTGGTTGACCAGCCGATTCGCTGCGGTCCGCTTCGCAGGCAGGCTCCCGGTGCTGCAGGATCTCGCCGACCAGTACATCACCGAGCTGGTCAAGCGACGCCTCGACGACTACGGAATCCCCGAGTACACAACGGATTCCCGCGAGTACGCGCACTGACAACCAGACCGGCGCCAGGTCGGGCGCAGTGGTCGGATCGAGCGGCACCCAAAGGTCAGGCGAGCCTCAGACCTGTCGGCACCCCGCTCGGGCGCTCGGAAGCGGGCGCCGGCGTGACGCCGGCCTCGGGAACAGCAGCAAGCGAGTCGTCTCGCTTGGTGCCGGGGCGCTCCATGCGGCGTTGGAAACGTTCCATGCCGACGGTGAACACCGTGAGCCCCACTGGGGCGAACAGTCCCACGATGAGTGCGACCATGCGTGTGCCTCCTGGCGTTCCGATACGTTGACCGGGAAGGTACATAACCATTCGTTCGTATCGGTAAACATCGGATTTCGTTGCCGGTTACCGGAGCCCGAGCGCGACCAAGCGGGTCAGCGGGTGTCGATTCGGAACACTCCACAGCGTCCTGCGACGGCGGCGAATGCATCGGGGGTGACGTCGGTGACCACGCCGGCGTCCTTCATCATCTTCGGGCCGTCGCTGCCCGACAGCTCAGGCCAGGCGCGGAGTACCGGGACCGCCTGGTCGGCGGGCAGTTCGACGAGCCGGACATCGGTCACGTCGCCGCGGATCGACAACTGTGCGAGTCCGTCGGCGGCGCGTACGTTGCGAGCCCAGTCGGCGCCGGGGAACCCCTCGAGAAGGTAACGCTCTCCGTCGAGGGTGATCACGGTCAGCGGCGTCCGCCGCGGCTTCCCGCTCTTTCTGCCGGGCACGATGAGGACCGGTAGCTCCTTCATCCCACCGAAGCGTTGGAGGAACAGGAACACCTTGTTCATCGGCTTCAGCCAGCGCGGAGGCGTGGCGGTTCGCGGTGACGTGGGCATTGGTCGCTCCTTCCGGCGCCTTACTCCGTACACCGTACTAGGTTTTCGGTGGCGCGTACACCACCAGCGGCCCGGTCAGCGTTGCACGTCGATCACCAGTCGTGTCGGATCGGTCAGCACATCGACAGTGAACGGCGCTCCGGGTTCGGACACGCCGATGAAAGACTGTGTGACGCCTTCGAATACGAGCGCACCCCGCACCTCCACCACCGAGCCACCGGGTTGCGCACGAACCGGATCGGGGCCGCCATACGGCTCGACGCCGCTGTCGCCGGGGTATGCCGACCCGGTGATCTGGACCTCCAGGATCGCCTCACCCGCGACGTCGACGGGGAAGCCACTTCCGTCCTGGAGCGCCTCGTGGACGTAGGCGACGCGCCAGCCGGGCCGCCCGCTTCCGCCCAGCTCGTAGACGACTCGATCGAATCCGTCGTGCGAGCCGGTCCGGATGTCGGTGACGGTGAGTCGGGCGCCCTCACCCGCGGGCGCGGTCTTCGGACTGGGGTTCCCGCCATCAATCGCGACATCGGACGGCGTCGAACCGGGCGTGGACGGAGGCGTCGACGTGACCGTCTCGGTCACCGTCGACGCGGCACCGCCGCCATCGTCAGGCTCACCGTCGACAGCAGAACACCCCGCGACGACGAAAGCAGCGACGAACGGGACCAGCGCGGCGCGCACACGCATCATGAGCGCCCACGCTACCGGGGGTCAGGGCCAGAAGATGGTGCCGTTCTGGAAGTCCTGGGCAAAGCGGCTGCCGATGCGGTACTCGCCACCGAGCGGGACGCCGTAGTACCCCTTCGCGGCCCCCTGCGCACGCCACTTCTGCATGATCCCGCCCCACACGATCTGGGCGCCGCCGTTCGCGGACCAGGTGATCGTGCCGCCCTGGAAGTCGCTGGTCCGTCCCTTGCCCGACTTGTACTCGTTGGTCGTCGGGAAGCCCAGCGCGCCACGCTCGGCGCCGATCTTCTGCCAGCGGGTCCGGATCGCGCCGCCGACCTGATGAGCCGTACCTCCATCGACGGCAGGGTGCCAATAGAACGAGACATCACGGGCGAAGCTCTGGTAACGACCATGCTTGGCCGAGGCTCGCTCGGGACCGGTCGGTGCGCCCCACTTCCAGGAACCACCGGTCTTGGAGTAGGCCTCCTCGATCTTCCCCCCGACAACGATCCCGTTGATCACCCGATCGGCGTGGGCGTTCGGAGCGAGAACAACGAGAGACATCGCGGCGGCCACGATCGCCAGGCCCACCGAGACATAGCGCGACCGGTGACGGCCGACGGCGGGGCGGGTGTCATCGGAGGCGCGTCGAAGCAGACACGAGAGACCAGACATGGGCGTGATCATACGGATGCAGCGGATACGCCGTTAGTTCAGCTCACGATCAAGTGGCTCGAATCAATCGATCACAGAGACGACACGAATAGCCGGAGCACCTGCTCAATAACGTCTTCTCGTTAGCTCAACCGGGTGACGTTTCGGCGTTTCGCGACGTTTTCCAGCGATGCTCTCTAGCTTTGGTCCAGACCTGAGCGGCGGAGGCCCTATGAGCGATCAGACATCCCGAAACGATGCGACCGAGGTGTCCGCCGAATTCGGGTACAAGCCAGAACTCAAACGCACCCTCGGGTCCTTCCAGGTGTTCGCCGTCTCCTTCGCGTTCATCTCGGTGGTGGTCGGCATCTTCGGCACCTACGGGATGTTGCTGAACAACTCGGGGCCGGTGGGGATCTGGACCTGGCTGATCGCGTTGGCCGGCCAGTTGCTCGTGGCACTGGTCATCGCACAGTTCGCCGCACGCATCCCGCTCAGCGGTTCGTCGTATCAGTGGGCCTCACGACTGGCCAACCCGCGCGTGGGGTGGATCTTCGGTTGGCTGACCTTCTGCTATCTGGTCACCGGCCTGATGGCGATCGACTTCGCAATGGCCAGCCAATGCCTGATGCCGCTCTTCAACATGGCACCCGACGAACAGACCGCCCGCGTGATCACGGTGGTCGTCCTGCTCGTGCAGGCAGCCCTGGCGATCGCATCCACCCGACTCGTCGGACTGATCAACTCCTTGGCCGTGGGGGTCGAGGTCACCATTGTGATCGTGCTCGTCATCGCCTTGCTCGTGGCAGTGGCCGTCACCGGCGACGGCTCGGTCAGCAATCTCGGATCACGCGGCGTCGCAGTGGATTCGGCGAACTACTTCGCCTTCGGTGGCGGCCTGATGGCGGTGATGATCGTCGGCCTGGCGACCCTGGTCGGCTTCGAATCGGCGGCCAACATGGCCGAGGAAGCCAAGGATCCCCATCGCACGGTCCCCCGGGCGATCGTGGGTTCCGTTGCCGCCGCCGGCATCCTGGGGATGTTGTTCCTCATCGGTCTGACGGTGGCCATCGACGACATCGCGAAGGTGACCGCCTCGGGGTCGCCGGTGGCGACGATCATGCGCGACCAACTCGGCGCCCCCACCGAACGAATCCTGCTGGTGGTCATCGCCATCGCCTTCTTCGGTGGCGGGCTGGTCTCGATGACCTCATGCGCACGTATCGTGTTCGCGATGTCGCGCGACCGCCGCTTCCCCGCCCACCGCCTCATGAAGCAGGTCAGCCCCCGAACTCAGACCCCGATCCCCGCGACAGTGCTCCCACTGGTGATCGGGATCATCGCGATGATCGCGATCCCAGGCGACGCGCTCATCGAACTCATCACTGCAGGAACCTTGTTCCCCGCAATCACCTACGGACTCGTCGTCACGCTGGACCTGGTCGTGCGCAAGCGCCTCGATCGACGGACCGGAGCCTTCGACCTCGGCCGATTCGAGCTGCCTGTCGCAGTGGTCGCTCTGGTGTGGACGGTCTGTGCGATCGTCATCCTCGTGTCCCCCACCGACGCGACCGTCCCGGTCATCATCGTCGGAGGTCTGATTCTCCTCGGCAGCGTCTACTTCGCCTTCATGCTGGTCTTCCGGCGAGAGGTCCTCGACACCGAACCCGGCCACGACGTCTTCGGTGGAACCGACGAGCGCCCCCGCGAACACCCGGCCGCCGAGGATGTCGACATCTGAACCGGTCGTTTGGTTCGCGACTAGTCGTAGAGGACCGCTCGTCCTTCCCGCCTCAGGACTTCGAGTCCCTCGCGGAACCGCTGGAGGTAATCCGGGGAATGCGGCTCCCAGTCGGTCATCTCCCCGACGACCCGGACGGGTCGGTCGCTGCGATACGAATGCGTCGGGTTGCCCGGGAACTTCTTGTCCGTCACGTTCGGATCGTCTTCCACCGGGCCTTGCGGTTCGACGATGTAGACCCTACAACGGCCGTCACCTCGGGCTATTTCGGCAGCCAGGACCGCGCCGTCCAGGACCTTCGTCATGTAGATGTAGTTGGAGGTGTGCTCGGGCCGATAGTTCGACTGATGGCCCGGCACCAGGTACTCACCCACCTGCAGGTCCGCTCTGGTGCCATGGAACAACGCACCGGACTCGTGCACCTCGAATCGTTCGGGTGTATCTGCCATGTTCGCCACTGAAAAACCTTCCCGCCGCACAGTTGCCGAGCCATTGTGCATTCGCTCCGGGGCCTTGCCGCAAGCCCCGTACCCGGCGATACACTGAAGGTGGAACGACACATTTTCGTCGTGTCCGGTCACGATTTGCTCACCCCGAAACCGCCGCTGCCGTGGTTCAATTCGTCGTGCGCGTAAGTCACTTGATCGCAACCGCCACTGCGGCTGTCCTCGCCGTCGGAACCGTCGGGTGCTCTGCCGGGTCCGAGAAGCCGGCCCCACAGTCGTCCGCGGTGGCCACGACAACTCAGACTCCGACGGCGGCTCCGCCCGTCCCCGAGTCCTCTGATGGACTCCGCATCGAACGGATCGAGTATCTCGACCCCGCCGACGCCGACGCTGCCGAGAACTGGGCCAACCTCTATCTACCGGCCGGCGACCACGAGGACGGGTCCGTTCCACTGGTCACCATCATCCACGGCGGCGGCTGGGAAAGCCGCGCCGGCGCAGAACAATTCGACGACATGGCGCGTGACCTGGCCGTCCGCGGACTCGCCGTCTACAACCTCGAGTATCGCCGGGTCGGCACCGGCGGCGGATGGCCGACGACCTTCCACGACGTCGCCCGCGCACTCGACCACGTACCCACGATGGCCGAGGCACATCCGGAACTCAGCATCGACGACGAACTGGTGATCGGCCACAGCGCCGGAGCACAACTGGCCGTCTGGGGCGGCACCCGGCACCGACTCGACGACGACGAAGTGGGCTCGCGTCCGGCTTTCGTCCCGTCCCGCGTGGTGTCCATCTCCGGCCCACTGGACATGCGCTACGCCGTGAACCACGGCAACGGCCGGGTCATCAAGCAGATCCTCGGCGGCACACCCGATCAGGTACCCGAGCGATACGCGTCGGTGGACCCGATCCAGAACCTCGACCCCGATCTGCCCGTCATCCTCTTCCACGGTCTCGCCGACGACGACGTGCACCCGAACAACTCCCGGCACTACACCGCCGCAGTCCACGCGGCCGGCGGCAGAGCGGAGTTGAATCTGGTGGACGGTGAAACGCACACCTCACTGGTCCACCGCCAGTCCCCCGCCTACCAGCAGATTCTCGACCGGCTCACCGTCGTGGCCACCACCGAACTCGCGAAGCTCCGCAACGAGTGACGGACACGCTCCTCACCTCAGCCGACGGGCGAACACGCGGTCCGCTCGAACGCGCGGGCACAACCGACACGTCGGCTAATCGCCAGCGGGGTCGCTGCCGTCGCCGGTCACCGGCAGCGCAGCGAGCGAGGTCACCGCGATCGCCGTCAGCTCCGTTCGGTCCACCCGGCCGTTCGCCAGGATCTCCATACCTCGGGTGACCGCCACGAAGACCCCTCAGGCGCGTTCCATCACCGGTAGCGAACTGTTCGTCGACGGCGGCGATTCGCAGGTGTGACGAGCACGTCGCCCCGCGGGGCAACGCCTACCGGCAACGGCGAGCCCTGCCGAGGGTCGAGGCGAGTGGGTACGCGTTTGACGCCGTTCGCGCCCGGGGTATCCGACTCCGCACACAAACTTCTGTGGGAGGCCAACGGTGAACAGCAGCGAAACACGGTCAGGTCGGGTCTCGGCGCCGTCCTTCGCCCTACCGGGGGTGGTTCTCGGCGTCGGGTTGGGCGGGTTCATCGACGGAATCCTTCTCCATCAGATTCTGCAGTGGCATCACATGCTGACGAGCACCGACAGCGACCGCATCGGGCTCGACCACTACCCTGCCGACACCGTGCACGGTCTCGAGATCAACACCCTCTGGGACGGACTGTTTCACACCTTCACCTGGCTCGCCGTACTCGTCGGGCTCGCGCTGCTGTATTCGCGCGTCACCCGATCCCGGCAACGGTTGTGGGCCTCTCGCGCACTATGGGGTTGGGTTCTCGTCGGGTGGGGTCTGTTCAACCTCGTCGAAGGGGTCGTCGATCACCACATCCTCGGTATCCACCACGTCCGCACCGGTGACAACCAAACCCTGTGGGACGTCGGCTTTCTGATCCTGGGCGCGGTCCTCGTGCTGGCCGGATGGGCACTTCAGCGATCTGCCGCACCACTTGCGACGCCGGCGGCGAAGCAGCACACCTCGACGTCGTCGTGAACGTCGCCCACCAGGCAGAACCAGGCGCGGTGTCCGCCGGTGCCCTGGCGGCGATGGCGGTCCTCGTCCTGGCCGCAGCGGTCTACCTCGTCGCCGCACGCCGATGCCATGGGGAGCCCCGCGGATGGAACCACTGGCGCACCGTCAGCTTCCTGCTCGGGCTGATCCTGCTGGGATTCGCGTTGCGGCCCAGCACATCCGGATCATTTCCGGACCACATGATCGGCCACCTCCTGCTCGGCATGTTCGCGCCGCCGGGCCTCGTCCTGGGCGCACCCATGACGTTGCTCCTACGGACCGCGCCACCATCGACGACCCGGCCGCTGGTGCATCTGCTCAGATCCCGGCCGGCCCGTATCTTCACGCACCCCGCATTCCTGCTCACCGCGGTCATCGGCGGATTGGTTGCGCTCTACTTCACGCCACTGTTCGCCATCGCCGACGAGCATGCCGCGGTGCATGCAGCGATCCACGCGCACTTCTTCATCTCCGGTTATCTGTTCGCCTGGATGATCGCCGGCCCCGACCCGGGTCCGGACCGCCCATCGGTGCGGATGCGGATCGTGGTGCTCGGTATCGCGGTTCTCGGGCACGCCGTCGTCGCGCAACTGATCTATGCCGGCCTGTTCGTCGCCGTCGACGCTCCGCCGGATGAGCTCCGAACCGGCGGCACGCTCATGTACTACTGGGGCGACATCGCCGAGATCCTGCTGGCCTTGGCGCTCCTCCTCACGTGGCGGCCGGACCATCGCGGGACGGCCGAGAACCGGGGCCGCCCAGCGACGCAGGCCGTCCCCGGATGATCTCGAAGCAGTTTGTGGCGCCGGCCGGACAAGATTGCCCCCACCCCTCTATGTGAGATCTGAGCGATCTGGTCGGTCCACCTTCGATTCTCGACTCGACACCGGCAAAACCGCCGACGACAGCAGAGCCAGCTTCTCGGCGTCCGCGCTACCCGGTTCCGGATGGAAGACGACGAGTTCGAGCCCCGGTGTCCCGTCGATGCTCATCCGCTCCCGGTACAGCGTCATCTCCCCGACCGTCGGATGATCGAACTGCATCGGGGCGCCGAACTGTGCCTTGACGTCGTGCCTTGCCCAGAGTTCGCGGAACCACGGACTCGCAAGGGACAACTCGCCCACCAGCTCGACGAACCGCGGGTCGTCGACGTCGGTGCCGACCGCTCGACGCAGGTTGCCGATCAAGCATCGCGTCGAGTTCCGCCAGTCCGGGTACAGGGCTTGATCAGCGGGTTCCAGGAACATGTCCCGAAGTTGGTTCCGCCCCACCGCGAACCGCGGTGACAGCGCCGTCGCCGAGGCGTTGGCGACCAGGATGTCGAAGTAGCGGCCCTCGACGTACGCAGGCTGACCGAGGCTCTCCACCAGTTTCTGAACACCCACCGGCACAACCTCTTTGCGAATACGTCGGCGGGGTCGTCGGGGTTGGTCACCCACCAACGACAACAGATAGGCGACGTGGTCGTCGTTGAGCTGAAGGACCCGCGCCAGCGACTCGAGGACCTGCGTCGACGGGTTCCGGTCGCGGCCGCGCTCCAGGCGCAGGTAATAGTCCGCGCTGATCCCCGCGAGCATCGCGACCTCCTCGCGCCGCAGGCCCGGCACGCGTCGCACCCCGACCTCCGGGATGCCCGCCTGTTCCGGGGCCACGAGCCCGCGGCGCGCCTTCAGATACTCGCCGAGCGTGTTGGGCCGGTTGGTCATGTCATTCAGCCTAGGTCGAGCCGCGCGGATGAGAGGGGGTCCTGCCACACCCTGGGACAACCGGAGCACTGCCGGATCGCGCGACGCATCCATAGCGTCGACGACACGGCCCACCTCGGGCCAGACGGAAGGGATCCACTCATGACAGTCACTCTCATCACCGGGGCCAACAAGGGAATCGGTTTCGAGACAGCCCGCCGGCTGACCCGGCTCGGGCACACCGTCTACATCGGCGCGCGCGACGCCGAGCGGGGCGAGAAGGCCGCCGCCGAAGCCGGTGCGCGGTTCGTGCAACTCGATGTCACCGACGATTCGTCGGTCGCCGCCGCGCTCGCCCGGATCGACGCTCTGGAGGGACGCCTCGACGTACTGGTGCACAACGCCGGGATCTCCGGCGATTGGATCGTCGACGGTCCGACCGCTGCGAGGGTCTTCGACACCAACGCCGCGGGCATCGTCCGGGTCACCGAGGCGGCACTTCCACTGCTCCGCGAATCCGATCATCCACGGGTCGTCACGGTGTCCAGCAGTGCCGGATCGTTCTGGGCCGTGACGAACCCCGACCGTCCCGAGTACGGTTTGACCGCGACGCTGTACGCCGCGTCGAAATCCGCGGCGACGATGCTCACGCTCCAGTATTCGAAGGCCGAACCGGCGATCAAGTTCAACGCGGTCGAACCCGGCTTCACCGCGACCGACATGACGGCCTCGACCGGGATGACCGGCGGACGGCCCGCCGAGGACAGTGCGCGTACTGTCGTGCGCCTGGCGACGATCGACCCCGACGGGCCGACCGGAACCCTGCAGGACGAGAACGGAATCCTCCCCTGGTGAAGGCGGGTTTGGGACCCCCTCGGCGGGGTTACGCTGGGACATGGCCTTCCAACGCGATGTCGCACCCGGAATCCATCGCCTCGAACACGCGTACACCAACCAGTACCTGGTCGAGGACGGCGACCGACTCGTGATCGTCGACGCCGGACTGCCCCGGTCGTACGGCCCGCTGCTCGACGCGATCCATCAGTTGGGTCGCGATGTCGACGCGGTGTCCGCGCTGATCATCACCCATGGGCACTTCGATCACGTGGGCACCGCACGGCGCCTGGCCAAACACTGGCGCATACCGGTGCGCATCCATCGCGACGACGCGTGGCTCGCCGCTCATCCCTATCGATACGCGCACCAGAACGCCACCCGATTCGGGGTTCCGCTGCGCAACCCGCCGTCGTGGAAACTGCTCGGCCGCATGGCCTTTGCCGGAGCCTTCCAGGTCCGCGGAATCGACGAGGCCCAAGTGACCACCTTCGACGACGCCGCCGAGCTCCCAGGGAAGGCCACGGTGGTGCCGACCCCCGGACACACCTTCGGCCACGTCTCCCTGCACTTCCCCGACCGCGACGCGGTGATCGCCGGCGACGCACTGGTCACCCTCGACCCCTACACCGGGGCACACGGGCCCCGGTTGATCGACGGGTCCGCGACCGCCGATCTGGAGCGGAACAGGGCGTCGCTCGACGCCCTGGCGAGCACCGGCGCGAAGTCCGTCCTGCCCGGGCACGGCGTCCCGTGGCACCACGGTGCGGCGGCGGCCGTGGAGCGCGCACGCCACACCGACAGCTGACACCGGACGGGCCGCTCAGTCGAGACGTTCGTAGATCGTCGCGTTCGCGAGACCGCCTGCCTCACACATCGTCTGGAGCAGGTAACGCCCACCCCGTTGCTCGAGCGCGTTCAGGCCGGTGGTGGCCAGACGGGCTCCGCTGGCTCCCAGCGGGTGACCGAGGGCGATCGCCCCGCCGTTGACGTTCACCTTCTCCAGGTCGACGCCGAGCTCCTGGACCCAGGCCAGTACGACCGGCGCGAAGGCCTCGTTGACCTCGAACAGGTCGATGTCGGCCAGGTCGAGTCCGCTGCGCGCGAGCACCTTCCGGGTCGCCGGGATGATTGCGGTGAGCATCAGGAGCGGATCATCGCCGGCCACCGCGATCGTGTGGACCCGCGCCCGCGGGCGCAGCCCCAGCTCCGCCGCCTTCTCCTCGCTCATGACGAGGACGGCCGCCGACCCGTCGCTGATCTGGCTGGCACTGGCGGCGGTGATCTTCCAGTCGATCTCGGGGAACCGCTGCTCGATCGCCTCGTCGTGGTATGCGGGTCGGAGGCCACCCAGACTCTCGAGGGTGCTGCCCACCCGAATCCCCTCGTCCGCGGTCAAACCGGCGATCGGTGCGAGCTCGGCGTCGAACAACCCGTTCTTGGTCGCCTGCGCCGCCAGTTCGTGTGAGCGCAGGGAGAACTCGTCGATCGCCGTCCGGGAGATGCCCCATCGCGCGGCGATCAGTTCGGCGGAGATGCCCTGCCCGACAAGTCCATCCGGGTAGCGCTCGTCGAACGCGACACCGTTCAGGTCCGACGCACCCACCGCGGCCGAGCCCATCGGAACCCGAGACATCGATTCGACTCCCGCGGCCACGACCACGTCGTAGGTGCCCGCGATGACTCCCTGGGCCGCGAACGCGATCGCCTGCTGTCCGCTGCCGCACTGGCGGTCGATCGACACACCGGGCACCGACTCCGGATAGCCCGCCGCCAGCAGTGCGCGTCGTGCGATGTTGAAGCTCTGCTCGCCCACCTGACTGACGACTCCGGTGATGACGTCGTCGATCTCCGCCGGATCGATGCCCGTGCGGTCGACGATCGCCCGGAGACTGTGCGCGAGAAGGTCGACCGGATGGACGTCGTGCAACCCACCCGAGGGCTTCCCCTTCCCGATCGGAGTGCGTACCGCGTCCACGATGACTGCAGTTGCCATGTTTGACCTCCATCTAGGCGGATCGTCGCCGACGATCCGAAGGTGGCTGACTTTTGTCTGCCATAGTCAGAGATCTACGCCCTGACTATGGTCGTGTCAAGTCAGGGTAGGATGGATCACATGATGAAGTTGGTGGGACCGCTCGCGGAACGTGACCGGTGGGAGGCGACGCACTGCTCGATCGCCAAGGCGGTCGAGCTGGTCGGTACCCGATCGGCGATCCTGATCCTGCGTGAGGCGTTCTACGGCGCGACCCGCTTCGACCAGTTCGCCCGCCGGGTCGGCATCACCGATGCGGTCGCGTCGGCGCGGTTGAAAGAGCTCACCGAGGCGGGTGTCTTCACGAAGGTCCCGTATCAGGAGCCTGGTCAGCGAGTCCGTTACGAATATCTGCTCACCGACATGGGCCGGGATCTCTTCCCGGTTGTCATGTCGCTCTGGCAGTGGGGCAACGACCACCTCCAGCCCGACGGCGCTCCGCTCACGGTCACCGACGCGTCCCACAGTCCGGTTCGCGTCGGGGTGGTGACGGGCGAGCAGAAGACCCTCGACCCCGAGGATGTCGAGGTGAGGGTCAACCGCTCGGTGCGGTGAGCGCCCGACCACGGATTCGTCGCAAGACGAATCCACCTGATAGTCTCGGGCTCACGTTCACGCGGTGCTGTAACCCGCTTGTTGAACCAGAGGCCGGGGCGCTTACAGGAACCCCCGGTCTTGTCCAAACTTCCGCGAGTCCCGGTGACCTACTTCGCTGCCGTGCGCCGCAGCTTGGTGTTGACGAATTCGCCCAGGCCCCAGCGTCCGAGTTCACGGCCGTAACCCGAACGCTTGACGCCGCCGAACGGCAGGCCCGGCAGCGTGGTGCCGTGCTCGTTCACGTAGGCCATGCCCACCTCGAGCCGGTCGGCGACCTCCTCGGCCTTCGCGGTGTCGGTGCTCCACACCGACCCACTGAGACCGAACTCCACGTCATTGGCCAACGCAACGGCCTCGTCCGCTGACGACACCTTGTAGACCATGGCCACCGGTCCGAAGATCTCCTCGGAATAGGCGTCCATGTCCGGCGTGATGTCGGTCAGCACGGTCGGCTGGAAGAAAGCGCCGTCGCGATCGATCGCAGCGCCACCGGTCCGTAGCGTCGCACCCTGGTCGACCGCGGTCTTGACCTGGTCGGCGACGGTGTCGCGTGCCGAGATCGACGACAGTGGTCCCATACGCGTGGACGAGTCACCCGGATCCCCCACCTTCGTCGCCTCGAACTTCTCGACGAGCCCGTGCACGAAGTCGTCGTAGAGCTCCTCGAGCACGATGAACCGCTTGGGCGAGTTGCAGGCCTGTCCCGCATTCGACAGGCGGGCCCGCGCAGCGATAGTGGTGGTTCGGTCCATGTCGGCGGAGTCGAGCAGGATGAACGGGTCCGAGCCGCCCAGCTCGAGGACCGACTTCTTGAGGTTCTCGGCGGCGACCTTGGCCACGGCTGCGCCGGCGCCCTCGCTACCGGTCAGCGACACCCCGCGGATGGCGGGATGGGCCAGGAGCTCTGCGACCTGGTCACTGCTCGCGTACACGTTCGCATACACGTCGTCGGGTGCACCGGCATCGTGCAGGATCTCGGCCATCAACGCCGACGATGCCGCGCAGATCGACGCATGCTTGAGGATGACGGTGTTACCGGCCAGCAGGTTCGGAGCAGCGAATCGGGCCACCTGGTAGTACGGGTAGTTCCACGGCATCACACCGACCAGCGGTCCGATCGGCGCCGTCTGGACGATCGACGACTCGGCGCCCTGGGGATCCAGTTCCTCGCTGACCAGGAGGTCTGGGCCGTGTTCGGCGTACCAGCGGTAGATGTCGGCGGCGAGTTGCACCTCACCTGCCGCCTCCTTGGCCGGCTTGCCCATCTCGGTCGTGATCGTCGACGCCAGTTCGTCGGCGCGCTTCTCGTACAGGTCCGCGGTCCGGGACAGGATGGCCGCACGCTGCGCGACGTCGGTGCGTCGCCAGCTCTCGAAGGCTTCGAGCGACCGTGCCGCGAGTCCGTCGATCTCGTTGTCGGCGAGTCCGGGGAACTCGCGATCCGTGACGCCTGTGGTGGGATTCGCGGTGACGTAGGTGCTCACAGAGAACCGTCCTTCCGATGTCGGTGGTTCTGGTCGGCTGCGTTGATGGGCCCACGCGATGGGGCGCAGCCCGAGTCTCGAACGGGTACCCGCGCGATCTCGGCGCAAACACGAGCACCGCGGGCCCGCTCGCCACGCCGCGCTCCTCCGTTCGGACCAAATTCGGTGAAACGCAGGTGGCGGACGCGCAGACACTCTCCCCAAACCTCGGCGGGTCGGCGGCGTCTAGTACATGATTGAGCGGATATCGCCGACGCGGAGCGTGGGGGCGCACCGTCGGAAAGCAGTAGGGGGAGAAATGTCGATCTGGCAGAGAGCCGTCGTACTCGCATGCGCGGGTACCGTCGCCGTGACCGGAAGTCTGGCCGTCGGGGGGTCGGTCGCCGCGGCGCCGAGCGACAGGTCGAGTCGTGAGGTGTCGCGCGTGCTGTCCGTGTCACCGACGACGCCGACGCGTTCGACCGTGACGGTCTATTCGGCCGCGATGGAGCGACCCGTTCGTGTCAGCGTGCTACTCCCCCGAGACCGTGAGAAACCCCGCCCGACTCTGTACCTCCTCGACGGGATCGACGGCGGCATCTACACCAACTACACGCAGAGCGGCTGGACGTTCCAGACCGACATCGTGAAGTTCGTGGCGGACAAGCCGGTCAACGTGGTCATGCCGATCGGCGGGATGGCCGCTTACTACACCGACTGGCAGAGGCCGGATCCTGTTCTGGGACGGAACAAATGGGAGACGTTCCTGACCAAGGAACTGCCCCCGCTGATCGACAAACGCTTCAACGGGAACGGCCGGAATGTCATCGGCGGACTGTCGATGGGCGCGCTGGGCGCGATGTCGATCGCCGTCCGCCATCCCGACCTCTATCGCGGTGTTGCGGCGTTCAGCGGCTGCCTCGACCAGGGTTCACCCGAGTACCGTCAGGCCACTGCCGCGTCGGTGTCGACCCGAGGCGGCAACCCCGACAACATGTGGGGCCCGGTGGGCCACTCGACGTGGGACGACCACAATCCGGCCGCTCACGTGAACGTGCTGAAGGGCAAGCCGGTCTACGTCGCCGTCGGCAATGGACTGCCCGATCCGTCGCTGGGAATCGCCGGCCTCGCCTCCCCGGTGGGAGGTGTCCTCGAAGGTGTGGTCCTCCAGTGCACGCAGAGTTTCAAGCGCCGCGCTGATGCCGCGGGCGTCAAGGTCACCTACGACTTCAGATCCGGCCTGCACTCCTGGGGCTACTGGAACGAGGACCTCCACCGCGCGTGGCCGACCATCGCCAAGGGACTCGGCGTTCCACGCTGACAGGGTCTGCCCAGAGCTGTGCGTGGGACCGGGCTCGTCGCGCCCGGTCCCACGCACAGGGTGTGACTAACCGGCGGTGAGAGCAGCCCGGCGGGATCGGCTGCGGACCGGCCGATGCACTCCGGCCGGTGCTTGCCGGAGGTCGAGTGTCCGGCGAGCCACCTCGAGGTGATGGCGGGCGATTCCCAACGCGGCGTGGTGACCGACCCGGAACTCACTGTCGTCGGCGTCGGCGGCCCATCGACCCTCCCGCTCGAGTCGATCCAGGAGTCCCTGGATGATGTCGAAGTCCCGGCGCAGACCCCCTGAGAGCACAGCTGCGCCGACGAACGCGTCGGGACGGAGAGACTCGGTCGTGATCTCGTCGAGGACGCAGACGCGAGCGAATGTCATGCCCGCCCGGAATCCCCGAAGCAGCTCGGACTGCGGCCGCTCGACCGCGGCCAGCGTCGAGAAACGGTCGTGGAGATAGGTGAGAACCTCTGCGAGATGCGTGTTCTGTTCCACGTCATCCCACATTCTTCCGTTTTCTGATGATCGAGCTGTCTTCGCTTGCACGCTTCTTCTCGCGCCGCAATTTCAATTCTTGGCGGCGTTTTTTCGAACTGGAATTCTTTTCTGCCATGATTCCTCGCTGACATGAATGATGAAGTGAGGTTGGAGACCCACTCACCTCCGTGACCATAGCCCAGAAAAAATAAAAGTCCAGCCGCCGCCCATCGCGGCCCGTCTCTACGGCTCCGCACACCTCAGGGAGCATCGTTCGTCTCTTAATAACTTGCACCACAGTTCCTTTCGCGGCGGAGCAGGCCCGGCTAGGAAGCCGACTGGCTTTTATATTTTTTTCGGCTAGAGTCCGTGTCACCGGCCCGACCGGCCGGTTTTCAGTGGAAGGAAGAGTCGCCGTGCAAGCGGTTGTCATGGAGTGTCGTATCCGGGTCTGCGCATCGAAGAGTCGGGTGAGGAAGTTTCTCGATCAAGCGTCTTCACGCGCATTCAACGCTTTTCCGAAAACGGTGAAGTATTCGCTTGTCGTCGAGGATTCCGACTCCCGACTCCTGCGTCGGCAGTGGCATCGGGAAAACGACGTCGACGACTTCGGAGTGCCGGTGGGCAAGGACATCTGCTTCGCCTTCGCAGATCCTTCGGGCCGGCTGACGGAGTCGAAGCTGGAGAGCCTGTCGCGGGACATTCTCGCCGACCTCGAGCTCGACCCCTGGGACTCGGATTCGGGAGTCGATTCGCCGCCGGGCGGAGCGGCTGAGTCGGTGCCCTGGATTCTCACCCTCAGCACCGACCCGGACCACATCTCACGCGCGGAGATCGCGGCTCGCCACCCGATGCTCGAGCTCCGCGCAAGGTCCCTGATCGCGACGTCCTGACGCCGGCGTCTCGCCACCGAAGCAGAGGAAGCAACGATGACCACCGCAGCACCTGTCCCGACAACGCCGCTGACCCGAGATCTGCTCGAGCGTCAGCTGGCCGCCGAGATTCGCGATCGAGCCGTCGTCAGCGCCGAGGTCCTCGACCATCGCGCCGCCGGCGATCTGGACAACAACGACGCCTACCATCGCGCCCTGGAGCGTCTCGAATCGCTCGACCGGCGTCTGGCGCAGCTGTACGCCGCGTTGTCCACGGCAGATGCCGAACCGTCAGCAGACGGCACCGTCCAGGTCGGTTCGGTCGTCACCGTTGTGTTCGATCACGATCCAGCCGACGTCACCACCTTTCTGGTGGGAGCTCCGGAGCAGTACGCCCTGGTGGGTATGGACGTGTGTTCGCCCGACTCGCCGCTCGGCCGCGCGGTGCTGGGTGCCGACGTCGGCGATGTCCGGACCTACCAGCTGCCGAACGGGCAGGAGAGCACGGTCGCGGTGAAAGACCACCGGATCGAGCTTCTCTGACGCGACGTGGCGGTGCATCCGGGGTCGCGGTCGTCCGGCGGTGCCCCGGTGAGAACCGTCGTGGGGTCGGCCGAGGTCCCGACGAGCCGACCGCCGGCTCGTAACCCGACGGCGACAGCCGAGGTGGTCGTCATCGGCCGACCGGGCGCGCTGACCACCAGGCTGTGCCGAACCCTCCGCGACCGAGGGCTGAACATCGAGATCGTGGACCCCGGGTCCGGTGGCCCGCGGGTCCGCGCCGACACCCGCGACACCGTTCCGGAGCGACGCATGTCGGCCGGGGCGAAGTCGTGTATCGCCGTGCTGGGCCGCGCACCACGGCCGCGGCGCAGGTGGTGGGACTGGCGGGGCCGTCGACTCGAACGACAACAGGAGGACGAACTGATAGACGCGGTGTCGATCGCCGCGTCGAACGCCCGCCGGCTCGGCTTGCTGGTGATCGCCGAATTATCGACACCCGATGAGACCGAGATCGCACGAGAACGTGCCCGACACGTCGCACGCGCCGCCGCTTACGAGGCAGCCGTCAACGGAAACGCCCTGACCTCGACTTTCTATCTCGTGATGAGCACATCGGAGCGTTCCGCCAGGGATATCACGGCGATCGTCGCCTGGGCGCGGCGTCGAACGGATTCACACATGTTTCCTGTCACTCGATAGGCTGCGGGGTGGCGGTGACCCGATTCGGAGGGCACCGCCGTTCCGCACGAATCGAACAAGGAAGTGGTGGCCGCCGTGGCCGTGCTCGACGAGAAGATCAGCGATCTGTACGAACAGGTGGTTGCGCGCAACCCCGGAGAGGCCGAGTTCCACCAGGCCGTTCGTGAGGTCTTCGACAGCCTCGGACCCGTCCTGGCCAAGCACCCGCACTACGCCGATGCTGGCATCATCAAGCGTCTGACCGAACCCGAGCGGCAGATCATCTTCCGCGTGCCGTGGATCGACGATCAGAACCAGGTACAGATCAACCGAGGATTCCGCGTCGAGTTCAACTCGGCACTCGGCCCGTACAAGGGCGGCTTGCGCTTCCACCCCAGCGTCTACCTCGGCGTGGTCAAGTTCCTCGGCTTCGAGCAGATCTTCAAGAACGCACTGACCGGGCTGCCGATCGGTGGCGGCAAGGGCGGTTCCGACTTCGACCCCAAGGGCAAGTCGGATCTCGAGATCATGCGGTTCTGCCAGTCCTTCATGACCGAGCTCTACCGCCACATCGGTGAGTACACCGACGTCCCCGCCGGCGACATCGGCGTGGGCGGCCGCGAGATCGGTTACCTGTTCGGCCAGTACAAACGCATCACCAACCGGTACGAATCCGGCGTCCTGACCGGCAAGGGACTCGCCTGGGGCGGTTCACAGGTGCGCACCGAGGCCACCGGGTACGGCGCGGTCTTCTTCGTCCGCGACATGCTTGCCGCAGCCGACGACAAGCTCGACGGCAAGACGGTCGTCGTCTCCGGCTCGGGCAACGTCGCCATCTTCGCCATCGAGAAGATCCAACAACTCGGTGGCCGCGTCGTCGCCTGCTCGGATTCGAGTGGGTACGTCGTCGACGAAGCCGGCATCGACCTGGAGCTCCTCAAGGAGATCAAGAACGTCCAGCGGGGTCGCATCGGTGACTATGTGAACGCCCGGCCCTCGGCACGGCTTGTCACCAACGGCTCGCTGTGGAACGTGCCCACGGACATCGCGATCCCGTGTGCGACGCAGAACGAGCTGAACGGGTCCGACGCCGCACAGCTCGTCAAGAACGGTGTCCGCATCGTCGCCGAGGGCGCCAACATGCCCTGCACCCCCGAGGCCGTGCGCATCTTCGGCGAAGCGGGCGTCAGCTTCGCACCCGGTAAGGCGGCGAACGCCGGCGGCGTCGCGACGAGCGCACTCGAGATGCAGCAGAACGCATCTCGCGACTCGTGGAGCTTCGGTTACACCGAAGAGCGCCTCTCCGAGATCATGACCTCCATTCACGATCATTGCCTGCACACCGCCGAGGAGTACGGCGTTCCCGGCAACTATGTGATGGGCGCGAACATCGCGGGCTTCACTCAGGTCGCCGACGCGATGCTGGCTCTCGGCTTGATCTGACCCCGGACCGGCCGCCGGCTCGCGAGCTCACCCGCGAACCGGCGGCCTTTTTCGTCGACGCTGTCGGCCGCGCGGACTATTGACACCTCGGTGACCACGGGTTTCACTGAGCCAACTCTCACAGGTCGGCGCGATTGGCAGGTCCAACATGCATGTCGAGGTCTCTCCCCGTCACCGTCACCCGGGCGTGCGGCTGCGATCCGGGCCCGTTGCCGTGGTCCTCGCACTGGCTGCAGCGGTTGTTCTCACGGTCGGGATCGCCCCGAAAGCGACTGCGGCCCCGGCGCGCCCGACCGGTTTCGATCTCCCGTTCTCGGGGGCCCCGGCCTTCGAGCGCGTCGCACCACCCAAGCTCACCAACCCGGCGCAATTGAACCAACCGCTCGGTCTCGCGGCCGCCAATCGGGTGGCCGCCGCCATCGGCCTGTCGCCGAAAGACGCCCTGTCCGAACAGCAATACCGCGCGCTCCTCACCGGCGGCGGGATCGGCGGCAGCCGTGATGCCGCGAAGATCATCGACGCCTGCCTGCTCATCCTGACCAACACCAAGGGGCGCCCGATGACCGGCGACTCCGTCGTCGGCAGCTACGGCCTGTACGTGAACAAGCAGGGCATGCTGCAGAGTCCGGCGAATGCGAGTGCACCGACGCGACAGGTCAATTCACTGATCGCCCCCGGCGGTTACGTCGGCACCTGGCTGCGGAACAACGGAGCACTCGACACCCTGGTCGCTCTCTATCGGTCGGCGTACACCATCGAGGTCCCTTTCGGGTTTGTCGCGCAACAGATGTCGGGAACCGCGCAGTTGGTGACGAACACGAAGGCCGGAGTGACCAGCACCGTCGGCATGTCGATGGCTCCCCCACTCTGGATCGTGAACTTCGCACTCCTCTACATCGTCAAACCCTCACTCGCCGCCGCGATGCCCGCCTACTGGGCCCCCATCCCGCCACCGGTGGCCGCCGCGATCAAGGCCAGCCCCAACGGCCAGGTGCCTTACAGCAAGTACGCCTCGTACTTCCGATGATCGGACGCCCGTACGCGAATCGCGGTACGCCGACAGGCACTCAACCGGTGACAGATGTGCACGCGATCGTGACGAGCGTTCCGGCGATGTCCCGACCGAGAGCCGACTTGCGTAACGGGTTGTCCCGCAGTCGCATCGCAAGTTCGCCGGTGACGACGACAAGAATCTGTTCGGCGAGGCGGTCCGGGTCCGGGCACGGCAATCGAACGGCGAGGTCGCGCAGGGTGTCTCGCATGTAGTCAGTGTCTCGTCTGACTGCCTCGGCGATCTCGGCCGGCGGGTCGGACATCTCGGCCGCGGTGCCGAGGAACGCGCACCACCGCGCGCCGTCCGGCCGTGCGGCGAACTCGTCGATGGCGTCGAAGATGGCGAGCAGTCGGCCCTCGTCGTCGGGCGCGGCGGCGATCGCGTTCCCCCATGTCTCGCGCCACCGTGCGTGGCGTCGTTCGAGCGAGGCGGCGACGAGCGCCTCCTTGCTGCGGTAGCCGCGGTACAGCGTCGCGGCCGACACGCCCGCACGCGCGAGGATGGCGTCGACCGGCGTCGTCTCGATCCCGCGCGAGAACACCAGGTCGTCAACTGCGTCGAGCAGTTTTTCCTCTGAGCTCTTGCGCATCGGCATGGTCGTCAGCCTAGTATCGAAAATATGAAACGCACGTTTTCGTTTGGCTTGCAGCGCGAGGGACTGGTCGTGGTGACCGGGATCGCGTTCATCGCGGCGACCTACGGGCTCGTGCGACTCGCGTACGGGCTGTTCCTGCCCGACATCCAGACAGACCTGGCCCTCGACTCGGCCCGGGCGGGATACATCTCCGCAGGGTCATCCCTGGTCTATTGCCTCGCCGCGCTGTGCGGCTTCCTGTTCGGGCGACGGTGCCCACGCATGTTGATCGTCATCGCCACGGCGACCGCGGCCGGCGGCGTCTGGGGCATGGCCGCGGCCGCGAACCTGGTCGTCTTCGGCATCTCCGCCGTGATCGCCTCGGTGGGGGCCGGGCTGGCGTCCCCGGCGATGGTGAGTGTCGTCAGGCGCAACCTCGCCGCTGAACGTATCGACCGGGGGCAGTCGATGGTCAACTCCGGCACCGGCCCCGGCCTCGTCGGCGCCGGCCTGCTGGCCCTGCTCTTCCTTCCCGGATGGCGGCTGACCTGGGCGGTCATCGGCGTGATCACCGTGTTCATCACGATCGCTCTCCTGACGGCCGACAGGCCCGGTTCGGCCGATCGGGATGAGCAACGAGATGCCCTGTCCGTCGACTGGGTCCGTCGGCACCGAACGGCTCTGACAGCCGCAGTCCTGTTGGGTGTGGCGTCGAGCGCCATGTGGACCTACGGCCGCGCGATCCTCGTCGACACCGGGGGCTCGTCGCAGCGCGGCACGATCGTCGCGTGGATCATGATCGGGGTCGGCGGCGCAGCCGTGGCCGGATCCGCGATCCCGCTGGCGAAGTGGACCGCGACGTCTGCGTGGATCTTCAGCGGCTCGACGATGACGGTCGGCATCCTCCTCGTCGCCGCAGCTCCGGGACAGATGGCCGTCGCGCTCGCCGGTTGCCTGATGTTCGGGTGGGGATTCACCTCGTCGACGTCGGAACTCATCGCCTGGACCTCGACCATCGACGCCTCTCGGTCCGCGGCCGGCACCGCGCTGCTGTTCATCGCTTTGATGTTCGGGCAGGCCGTGGGTGCCACCACCCTCGGCGCGATCATCACCGCCGCGAGTTACGCCGTCGCATTCGTGGTGGCCGCGGCGATCGCGGCGATGTCGATCGCAGTGGCGACTCTCGAGCGGACAGACCGCCGATCAGATGCCGAGGGGGCGGATGGGATGATCGGGTCGGGCCGTGCACCGTCAGGCGAACCAGCACAACAGCTTTCCCCGGGACCAGCACCGACCGAGCGCGTCGCCGACGACGTCGGAGTGCAACAGTGTCGCTGATGGCTCGAAGACGGTGATGCCGATGATGCTGTGCCCCGACGCCGGACGGTCCCCGAGAGTCGGAATGGTCGGGGCGACACCGACTCCCTCCACGGACACCCAGGCCACTCTCCGTGCGGCGGAGGCCTCCCCCATCGCGTGGACGAAACGGCGTCGCCTCTCCGGCGAGTACCGCGACAGCGACCACGTCGTGAGGACGACGGGCAGAGCACGATCCGGGACACTCGTGACCGCCTCTGGAAGCGCGGTGATCGGATCTGCCGAGATGCGTTCCGGCGAAGCCGCTTTCGCCAGACCGATCTCGGCGTCCAGAACAGACCCGTCCGCGACGGCCTGCCGGATCCGGTCACGGTCGCCGGGGTCTCGGGCGTCGAGCGGCGCACGGTCGAGGATCATTCGTTCATCGACCTCCGGCAGTGGTGTCCTCGGTACTCGACCGCCGCCCACCACCGAGCAGTCCACCTGCACCGGCGACGATGCGTCGCCCAGATACTGATCGCCGCCGTAGGAGATCCCCACACGGTCGACGTTGAGATTGAGTCCGAGGGGCCGTCCGACATCGATCAGGCCGATGTACTCGGCGTCGTGGCGCCGGGCGGCCTCCGCGATGGCGGGATAGAGCACTGCATACCGACCCGTGTGGTCCTCAGCCCGCCTGAGCACGCCTCAGGCCTCCTGCCGTGCAACCATCTCCGTGATCCAGACCGGCGCGTACGGCGAAATGCATCCCGGCGATGTCGGGTAGTCCTCGAACACCCTCAGTCGCTCGCCGATTCCGATTGCGCGAGTGCGGTGTTCGGGGTGCTCGATGCCGATGGTCGCAAGGCAGGTGTTCATTGCCCACTTCAGGCGTTCGGGTGCGTCCTTCATGCCGCCCTCGATGGTGTCGAGCAGCTCGACCAGGTCGAGACCGTCGGGCTTCTTGGCCACCCGCTCGGTCGTGAGCGCCCATCCGGCGCTGAGCGCCGCCTCGTCGGTGTCGTCCATCCACGCGAGACGCAGCTCCTCCTTGTGCCCGTTCTTCTTCACCGCGTAGTTGATCAGCCAGTCGTGCACCTTGGGGCGTGCGGCTTCGCGGACCATCGTGTCGAGCTGCGCGGCGTCGAAGGTCTTGGGTCGACAGATGAGCAGCGCGACCAGCCGGGCCGCGGTGTCGCCGGTGGCCCACAGCGCGAGTGCCAGGTCGTGCTGGGTCTTGAGTCGTTTGGCGACGGCCCGCAGCTTGGTCAGGTTCACCCCGTGGTCGTCGCCGTGCTTCTCGTTGACCGCACGGATCCTCGGGTCCTCGAGTTCGGCCAGCTCGGCGAGTACCTCTGCGACGGTCGCGTCCAGGTCGTCACCGCTCGTCATCAACTCACCCTCGCCCTCGCCCGGTGGATCCGTTCGTCAGCCTACGACGCCGGCCACCGGACACGTTCCCGGACCACGTCGGCGGAGACCGGCACGACCGAGGGGCGCACGGCTTACGCTGGGTCGATGGCCTTGGTACTCGGACCGATTCTGCGGCACGTCGACGAGACATCTGCGCTGGTATGGGTCCAGACCGATGCCCCGGCAGAGGTCGAGATCCACGGGAGCCGAACGCGCACCTTCGAGGTGCTCGGAAACCACTACGCACTGGTCGAGATCACGGGACTGGTCCCGGACACCGTGACGGAGTACACGGTGACCGTCGACGGTTCGCGGGAGTGGCCTCTACCGGATTCGACCTTCCCGCCCAGTGTCATCCGCACCCGCGGTCCCGCGTCCGCCCGTCATCACCGGTTCGTCTTCGGGTCCTGCCGATATCCCCGGGCCGATGACCCGAAGATCGACCGGGAGCTCGGTGTCGACGCGTTGGACTGCTATGCCGTCCGGATGCGCCATCTGCCGGTCGCGGCGTGGCCGGACACGCTCATCCTGCTCGGCGACCAGGTGTATGCCGATGAGCTGACCCCACAGGTCAAGGAGAAACTCGAGGCGACCAGAACCGCGACCACCGGCCCGTCCGACGAGGTGGTGAGCTTTCAGGAGTACGAGGGTCTCTACCGGCACACCTGGGGCGACCCGGAGATCCGCTGGATCCTGTCCACCGTCCCGACCGCGATGATCTTCGACGATCACGACATCCGCGACGACTGGAACACCTCGGACGCCTGGCGCCGCGAGATGGAGAACGAACCGTGGTGGCGGGACCGGATCAGGGCCGGCCTCGCGTCGTATTGGGTGTACCAGCACCTGGGTAACCTGTCGCCCGCCGAGCTGGCCGCCTCCGAGGACTACCGCACGGTGAAGGACATCGACGGGGATTGCTGGTCGCATCTGGTCGACCTCGCCGACCGTGCCGACGCCGAAACAGACGGCGTCAAGGGGGTCCGGTTCAGCTTCCGCTGGGACCTCGGTGCGACCCGACTGACGATGATCGACTCCCGCAACGGCCGCATCCTCGCCGGTGGCGCACGAAAGATGGTGAGCGACACGGAATTCGATTGGGTCGAGCGCCAGGTGAAGGACGACATCGAGTCGGTGGACCATCTGGTGCTCGGGTCGTCGTTGCCGTGGCTGCTCCCGCCGGTCCTCAGCGACGTCGAGACCCTCGACGAGATCGGGGCCCGGCACGACGGCTGGGTCGGCACAGTGGCCGAGAAGATCCGGCAGGGCGCCGACCTGGAGCACTGGCCGGCCTTCTTCGATTCCTTCACCCGATTGAGTCGGATGATCAGCGATGTCGCCCGGCTCGGCACCGAGACGACCGGACCGGCGACCGTCAGCGTCTTGTCGGGCGACGTCCACCACAGCTACGCCGCACGAGCCGAATTCGACGAACCCACGAGCGCGACCGTGTTCCAACTGGTGTGCTCGCCGGTGCACAACGCCATTCCCCCGTACATGAAGTCCGTGTTCCGCCTCGGCTGGTCGCCGCGCATCGCGCGGGTCGTCCGGCGCTGGGCGAGCTTCCGCGGTTCACCGGAGCTCCCGGTCCGATGGCACAGCGAGGTGGGCCCGCTGTTCGGCAACACCATCGCGTCCCTGATCGTCGACGGTCGGGACGCACGGGTCACCTTCGAGCAACCCGACCTGAACGGCACCCTCCACCTGGCGTGCGACCTTCCGATGACGGGTCGGGAATCGGTAGAGAACGTGGGGACATAACGCCGTCGTTCTCTACGAGATGCGGTCAGTCCAAGCAGAATTCGTTTCCCTCGGGGTCCAGCATGACGATGTGCCCGGCGCCGAGCGGAGGTTCGGGCTCGACGCGCCGGACCCGCGTCGCACCGAGTACGACGAGTCGTGCCGCCTCGGCTTCGTGGGACGCCATACGGTCGTCGCCGGCGAGGCCCGGAGCCGCTCGGACGTCGAGGTGTACCCGGTTCTTCGCGGTCTTGCCCTCCGGAACGCGCTGGAAGAAGATCCGCGGACCGCGACCGTCGGGGTCGATCACCGCCGACGCATCGTTCCGGCGTTCCTCCGGTATGCCCATCGCCTCCAGCGCGGCGTCCCAGGTGTCGAATCCCGCAGGCGGCGCCTGGATCCGGTAGCCGAGCACCTCGGCCCAGAACGCGGCGAGGGCCGCGGGATCAGCACAGTCGAACGTCACCTGGATCTCTCTGCTCATACCTCCACTGTGGCCCACAACGAGGACAGCCACGGTCCTCATCGCGGAGAAAAAGCCCCGCGGGGGATCAGCGCAGCCGCTCGCCGTACACGCGCTTGACCGACATCACCATCAACACGCGACGATCCGACACCATCACCCCGCGGTACTCATCCCAGTCCGGGTGCTCGCCGGCGGCCTTCCGGTAGTAGTCGACCAGTGCCTCCACCTCGGGGCCGTGGGGGTCGGTGCCCGGGCCGATCAGCGTGACGTCCCCTTCGGCGGTGGCCCAGGTGTAACGGTCGGGTCCGGTGACCTCCAGCGCCGCGCGCGGATCGCGGCGGAGGTTGACCGTCTTGGCCCGCCCCTCGGTCATTGACACGTAGATCGTGTCCGCGTCGCGGTCGTAGAACGGGGTCACCGGCGACAGTTGCGGGAGGCCGGAGGACTTGATGGTGGCGAGAACGCCGAGACGTGCTTCAGCGAGAAGGTCGCGCGGGTCATACTCAGAGCTGGTCATGATCTGGCCAACTGCCCACGGTCGGCGACTATTCCGGCGCGACGGCCGCACCGGCCGGGCGCGGAATCCGGGCATCGGGCCACGAGGACCTATACCTTCATACGGTGTTCACGATCGGAATAGTGGCGGCATCGCTTGCCGCGGTGGCCTATGGACTGTCGACGGTCCTTCGCGCGCTCGGCGCCCGGAACGCCGCCGGGCCCGACGCCGCAGGGGTCACGGCCGAGGGCGGGCCGTCGTTGCGCTCGACCCTCGACACCTTCCGCGACCCCGCCTTCCTCGTCGGCACCCTCATGGTGATCCTCGGTTTCGCCGGCGGGGCCGTCGCCGCTCGACTGCTCCCGCTCTTCCTAGCCCAGACGATCGTCGCCGGGAATCTGATCGTCACCGCGCTTCTCGGCAGCGTGCTCCTCGGTACGAAGCTCCGAGGCCGGGATCTGGCCGCGATGGGTGTCGTCGTGGCATCGCTCTGCATGCTAGGCGCGTCGGCGTCACACGAGGCCAGAACCGCCCACGACATGACCTTTCACTGGGCTCTCTTCATCGTGTCGACGGTGGTCGCGGTCGTCGGCCTGATCGTCGTCCGCCTACTCGGACGGCGCGGCGCGATCCTCGCGGGCGCGCTCGCCGGCGCGATGTACGGCGCCCTCGCGGTGGCGGTGCGCGTCCTCGACGGCGTGCACCCGTTCGACCCCGCAGCCCTCCTGACCGACCCGGCGGCCTGGACCATCGCCCTCGCCGGCGCACTCGCGTTCTACGTGCAGACCGTCGCGCTCCAACTCGGTCCGGTCAACGCCGTCACCGCGGTGCTCGTGGTGGGCGAGGTCGGGATTCCGTCGGTGATCGGCGTCCTGTTCCTCGGCGACCGTGCCGTCGACGGACTCGGGTGGCTCGCCTACGTCGGTTTCGCCGGGGCGATCGCGGGGGCCTTCGCGGTCGCGTGGCTCACCTCCCAACCCGACGGCAACGACGCCCCGCGCGGAGTTCCCGCAGGTTCGACCTCCTGACATTGCGACATTCTTCTCTATTTGTGTCTTTGGCCGTAGGATCGGCGACATGGACGTGCGCGAGATCCTGACCACCATCCCCACCGACACCGCCGAGGCACTCGATCTGTTCGACTCCTGCGACGCGATCGACCCGGAGTTCATGATCGGCACCTGGCGTGGGGCGGAGCTGCCGACCGGTCATCCCCTCGACGGGTTTCTCGCCGCCAGCGGCTGGTGGGGCAAGCAGTTCGTCGACGCCGAGACCGTCCACCCGCTGCTCTTCCCCACCCGCGACCACACCGCGCTCTGGGCGATGAACCCGGCGATCGCCTTCAGTGGTCTCTCCGTGGCAGAGAAGACGCCCCAGGTGAAGGCGATGTCCTTCGCGACACCGATCGCCGCCACCCGATTGCTCAGCCAGACCCGGAAGGCGCGCGCACGGCTGCGCACCACGCGTTATCGCGGCGCCGACACCGCGACCATGGTCTACGACCAGCTGCCGATCAACGATGTCTTCCACCGTCTCTCCGACGATTCGGTCATCGGCGCCATGGACCTCAAGGGCTCACCGGCGCCGTACTTCTTCGTGCTGCGACGAGACGATTCGTTGCGGTTGATCTGAACCCTCAGAGATCGGCGAGCGCCGCTCTCAGCTTGTTCGCCTCGGCGACCGCATCGCGAAGTGCGACCTTGGCCTCCGAGCGGCCCTCCTCGGCGGTCGACAATCGCTGACGTGCGAAGCGCAGCGAGTCCTCGACCCGGGACAACTGCACGCGAAGGTCCCGTGCCTCGGCGACGAGTTCGTCGACCTCCGAGGACGCCTCGTCCACCGCGGAAGACGCGTCGCCGAGGCTCTTCCGCGCGGACTGTTCATCATCCTCGGCCCGGGCGATCCGCGCCTCGAGTCCACGCCTGACCTCGGCGTCCTCATCACTGCCCTCGGTCTCGTCAGCCGAACCCGTGTCGACGTTCTCCGGTTCGGCATCGTGGCTGTGTCCGCCCTTGCGCTTCGACTCGGCCGGCGGGTCGGGCACGACGAAGACCCCTGCGGGACCGAATCCGCTGTACTCGGCCGAGGTGACGAGGCGTCCGTGTCGGAGGTCGGCCAGGATCTCGGCGTCGGCGATCGCGGCGCGCAGCGTCGTGGCGACCTCGCGAACCGCACTGTCGGACAGCTGCACTCCGAGCGAGGAGGCGGTGCCGGCCACACCGTCGGCGGAGGAGTTGATCAGCTCCTGGCGGCGGCGGGACAGTTCCCGCATCGTGTCGGCCGCCGAACGTCGTTGCGCCGCAGACAGGTCCGCGGCCAGCGCGGTCACCTGGTCGCAGTCATCGGGATTGGCGCGCACCCACTGATTGATCGCCCACGCGGCCTGCGTCGGCCTGCGCAGTTTCGAGATGTCCTTTGCCAGAGAGGTTTCACCGTCGGCTTTGACCTCCTTGGCGATCTCGTTTCGCCGCTTCACGAACACGTCCGGCGTCAGGCCGTAGAGTTCGTCGACGATCTCGTCGCAGCGGGACATCACATCACCCGCGACCGGCAGGATGTCGGTTCCACATGAGCCGATCCTACGTCTCCGACCGTCCCGCCATCCGGCACCTCGCCGGACCTAAACTTGAACCATTCCAAAAACGGGTGCATACTGGTCCACATGCTCACCGACGACGACTGCGCCACCCAGCTGCGCGCAGCTCGACTCCGCGTCACCCGTCCGCGGGTCGCGGTCATGCGCGCGGTGCATGCACACCCCCACGCCGACACCGACACCGTGCTCGGTTCGACGAGAGCCGAACTCGCCGACGTCTCCCAGCAGACGGTCTATGACGTGTTGGCCGCGTTGACATCTGCCGGTCTCATCCGGCGGATCCAGCCGTCGGGACACGTGGCCCGCTACGAGTCCCGTATCGGCGACAACCACCACCATGTGGTCTGCCGCTCATGCGGTGCGATCGGGGACGTCGACTGCGCAGTCGGCGCCGCCCCGTGCCTGACCGCATCCAACGACCACGGTTTCGTCATCGACGAGGCCGAGGTCGTCTACTGGGGTTTCTGCCCCGACTGCAAGGCCTGAACCACCGAAGATCCGAACGCACCTGACCGGCCGGCCCACACCTGTGGACCGGGCGGGATCACGGCTGCGCTCAACCTCCATCACCATTTCCCGAAAGGAATGACATGGCGCAAGAACACCCGCCGATCGCCGAGGCCAACACCGAACCCACCGCCGGTGGCTGCCCGGTCATGCACGGCAAGGCCAAGCAACCCACCGAGGGCGGCGGAAACCGGGACTGGTGGCCGAACCAGATGAATCTCAAGATCCTGCAGCACAATCCGGATGTCGTGAATCCCCTCGACGCCGACTTCGACTACGACGAGGCACTCAAGGACCTCGACGTCGAGGCCCTCAAGGCAGACCTGACCGCCCTGATGACCGATTCGCAGGACTGGTGGCCCGCCGACTTCGGCCACTACGGCGGCTTGATGGTGCGCATGTCGTGGCACGCGGCGGGCACCTACCGCGTCCAGGACGGACGCGGCGGCGCCGGGGCCGGCATGCAGCGCTTCGCACCTCTGAACAGCTGGCCGGACAACGCGAACCTCGACAAGGCGCGTCGTCTGCTGTGGCCGATCAAGAAGAAGTACGGCCAGGCCGTCTCGTGGGCAGACCTGCTGGTCTTCGCCGGGAACGTCGCGCTGGAGTCGATGGGCTTCGAGACCGCGGGCTTCGCCTTCGGCCGCGTCGACGAGTGGGAGCCCGATGACGTCTACTGGGGTCCCGAGCTCGAATGGCTGGCCGATCAGCGGTACTCGGGTGACCGCGAACTCGAGAACCCGCTGGCCGCTGTGCAGATGGGTCTCATCTACGTCAATCCCGAAGGGCCCGAGGGTAATCCGGACGTCCTGGGGTCGGCTGCCGACATCCGGGACACCTTCGCCCGGATGGCGATGAACGACGTCGAGGCCGCGGCATTGATCGTCGGCGGTCACACCTTCGGCAAGACACACGGCGCCGGGGATGCGAGCCAGGTCGGCCACGAGCCGGAGGCCGCCGCACTCGAGGACGCGGGTCTCGGCTGGCGCAGCTCGCACGGCGAGGGGAAGGGTGCCGACACCATCACGAGTGGCCTCGAGGTCACCTGGAACCCGACCCCGACCCAGTGGGACAACGCCTTCCTGGAGACCCTCTACGGCTACGAGTGGGAGTTGTACAAGAGCCCGGCGGGCGCCAACCAGTGGCGTCCCAAGGACGGCGCCGGCGACGGCACCGTGCCGATGGCCTTCGGTGACGGCAAGACCCACCCCTCGATGCTCACCAGCGATCTCGCACTTCGTTTCGACCCCGAGTACGGGAAGATCACCCGTCGCTGGCTGGATCACCCGGAGGAGCTGGCCGAGGAGTTCGCCAAGGCCTGGTTCAAGCTGCTCCACCGCGACATGGGCCCCGCGATCCGTTACCGCGGCCCGCTGGTCCCCGAGGTCACCTACGACTGGCAGGACAACGTGCCGGTGCACGAGGGACCGCTCGTCTCCGATGCCGACATCGCCGCCCTGAAGACCTCTCTACTGGAGTCGGGTCTCTCGGTCTCGCAGCTGGTGAAGACCGCATGGGCTGCCGCATCGTCGTTCCGCGGCAGCGACTTCCGCGGTGGCGCCAACGGTGGTCGCCTCCGTCTGCAGCCACAGGCGAGCTGGGAGGCCAACGAGCCCGCCGAACTCGCCGACATCGTCGCGAAGCTGGAGCACATCGCCGAGTCGTTCACCGGCGAGGCCGGCGCGAAGATCTCCTTCGCGGACCTCGTCGTGCTCGGTGGCGTCGCCGCCATCGAGAAGGCCGCTCGCGATGCGGGAGTCGAGGTCTCCGTACCGTTCACGCCGGGCCGCACCGACGTGGCGCAGGATGACGTCGACGTCGAGTCGTTCGCCTACCTCGAGCCCACCGCCGACGGTTTCCGCAACTACGTCGGTGAGGGTCTCGCTCAGCCCGCCGAGTTCAAGCTGCTCGACCGGGCGAATCTGCTCACCGTGAGCGCACCGGAGATGACTGCGCTCATCGGCGGCCTGCGCGTGCTCGGCGCGAACTACCAGAACTCGGCACTGGGAGTACTCACCGACAAGCCGGGCGTGCTGACGAACGATTACTTCGTCAACCTGCTCGACATGTCCACCAAGTGGTCCAAGACCGACGACGAGAACGTCTTCGTCGGCACCGACCGCGCGACCGGCGAGCAGACCTGGACCGGCAGCCGCGTCGACCTGGCGTTCAGCTCGAACTCCCAGCTGCGCGCCCTGGCCGAGGTGTATGCCTCCGACGACGCCAAGGAGAAGTTCGTCAAGGACTTCGTCGCGGCGTGGGACAAGGTCATGAACTCAGACCGGTTCGACATCTGATCCCCTACGGCAACTGAGCAGTTTCAGCCGAGCACGATGCGGCGGTACCCCTCGGGGGCCGCCGCATCGTCGTCTGCGGTGAGGGATCTCGTTCCGCCCGGCAGGATCGCGAATTCGGAACTATGCTGGCGCTTTCCTCGAGGTGGCGGATGACCGTCGTGGCAGAAGGAGATCGCGATGTCCGGCGAGCACAAATCCCTGGGGCACATCCGACTGACCTCGCACAGCGGCGGAGTCGACGCCCCGCCCATCCACTGGGGTGCACCCACTGCGGCCGAGCGCGGTCCCGTCATCGGGACGACCGGAGTTCGCGCTCACCGCAACGTGATCGGTACCCACAGCGGGTCGTACAGCGTCTACCGAGCGCTGGCGGTGGCCGCCGGGGCGCTGGCCCGCGACCATCGCGCCGATCTGACCAACACCTCCCCGACCGACCACATCGGTCCGTACCCGCAATGGGGAGACCCGAAGGCGATCGTCTCGCTCGACCCCTGGGGAGCGACGGTCGCGGAGAGCTTCCCCGACCAGATCGCCGCCGGCTACGACATCCGACCGACCATCGCGGTCACCAAGGCGCACGTCATCCTCCCCGAGATCGCCGAGGCCATCGAGAAGGGGCGGCTCGTCCCCGACGGCAAGCTGCTGCTCCCCAGCGGCGCCGCCCTGGTGACGAAGGCGGCGGTCGAGCCGGTGTGGCATCTGCCCGGTGTCGCCGAACGCTTCGGCTGTTCCGAGGCCGAACTCCGGCGGGTGCTGTTCGAGGAGACCGGGGGCATGTACCCCGAGCTCGTCACGCGATCGGACCTGGAGGTCTTCCTGCCACCGATCGGCGGGCAGACCGTCTACGTCTTCGGTGACGCTCGTGATCTCGCCGATCCGTCGGTCGAGTTGACCGCCCGCGTCCACGACGAATGCAACGGGTCGGACGTGTTCGGTTCGGACATCTGCACGTGTCGTCCATACCTCACGCACGCGATCGAGGAGTGCATCCGCGGTACCCAGCGCGGTGGCGTGGGCCTGGTCGCGTACTCCCGCAAGGAGGGCCGGGCTCTGGGCGAGGTGACGAAGTTCCTCGTCTACAACGCCCGCAAGCGCCAGGAAGGCGGTGACACCGCCGACCAGTACTTCGCCCGCACGGAATGTGTTGCCGGAGTTCAGGACATGCGCTTCCAGGAACTCATGCCCGATGTGCTGCACTGGTTCGGGATCACCAAGATCCACCGGCTCGTCTCGATGAGCAACATGAAGTACGACGCGATCACCGGCTCGGGTATCGAGGTCGGCGAGCGGGTCAACATCCCCGACGAGCTGGTACCCGCCGATGCCCGCGTGGAGATCGACGCCAAGATGGCGGCCGGTTACTTCACGCCCGGGCCGGTCCCCGACGCCGAGGCGTTGCGGAAGGTCAAGGGCCGGGGGCTCGAGTGAACGGCACCGCGCGGAACGACACCGCCGACCGGGCCGCCGAGACACCCGAGACCGATGTCGCCGCCGCCGCGTTGCTGCGGACGAGCAGCGCGGTTCGCGAGCGTTCGCGTCAGCTCCTCGAGCGCGCCCGCGACGGCCGGTCCGCCTGGTTCACCGTTCACGACGACGCTCTCGGTGCTGCCGCGGACATCGTCGTGGAGACCACCCGCGATCGCTATCCCGACGGCGCGATCCCGTTCCACAGCCGCTGGCGCCATTTCGAGGCCGGCGGCGTCGATCGGCTCGGATCGCTTCGAGACGCGCTGCCGCCGGCGGATTCCCCCGACCACACCCGCGCCCTCATCGACGTCGTCCTGGTCAGCGTGCTCCTGGATGCCGGGGCCGGTCCCGAGTGGTCCTACCGGGAGGAGTCGACCGGTCAGGTTCTCACCCGTTCGGAAGGGCTCGGCGTCGCCAGTTGGACGGCCTTCACCGCCGGGTTGTTCTCCGACGATGCGGCGCAACCACTTCGGGTCGACGCGGCCGGCCTGCGTACGGTGACGGTCGACAGCCTGGGCAGCGCCTTTCAGGTCTCCCCCACCAATCCGCTCACCGGACTCGAGGGCCGCGTGGAACTGCTCCGTCGCCTCGGCGACGTGCTTGCCGACGAGCCGACGGTGTTCGGACCCGACGGCCGCCCCGGAGCGCTGTTCGATCACCTGACCGCGGATGGTCGGGCGACGGTGAGCGCCGCCGAGATCCTCGGCGCCGTACTCACCCACCTCGGCCCGATCTGGCCGTCGGACAACAGAATCGGCGTCGTCCCGCTGGGTGACTGCTGGCCCCACCGCGCGGTGACCGGGCCGGGCCTCACCGCCGGGTGGGTTCCGTTCCACAAGCTGTCGCAGTGGTTGACCTACTCGATGCTGGAACCGTTCCTGCGGGCCGGGGTCGAGGTCACCGGCCTCGACGATCTGACCGGTCTTCCCGAGTACCGCAACGGTGGACTCTTCCTCGACACCGCTGTGCTCGCACTGCGGGACCAGGACTGGGCCGACGTCGAATGGGAGGTCGGCGACCAGATCGTCATCGAATGGCGCGCCCTCACCGTTGCGCTGCTCGACGAGATCGCCGAACTCGTCCGCACTCGCCTGGGCGCCGACGCGGCGACGATGCCGCTGGCCTGCGTCCTCGAGGGTGGAACCTGGGCGGCCGGCCGGGTCCTTGCCACTCGGCTGCGGAACGGGTTGCCGCCCTTGTCGATCCGCAGCACCGGAACCGTCTTCTGAGAACCAGGATAGGGGAACCCATGGGCACCGTCGCCGTCATCGATCATCCGCTGGTGCAGCACAAACTCACCCTGATGCGGCGGAAAGACACGTCCACCAACGATTTCCGGCGCCTGCTGAACGAGATCTCCACCCTCATGGCCTACGACGTGCTACGCGATATCCCCATGCACGAGGTCACCATCGACACACCCCTGGAGACCACCACGGCGAGCGTGATCGACGGTAAGAAGCTGGTGTTCGCAGCAGTCCTGCGTGCAGGTGCCGGGATCGCCGACGGCATGCTCGGCGTCGTGCCGGGCGCGCGTGTCGGCCACATCGGCTTGTACCGCGACCCCAAGACGATGGTGGTCGTCGAGTACTACTTCAAGATGCCCCCGGATCTGGACGAGCGTGACGTGGTCATCGTCGATCCGCTTCTCGCCACCGGTTTTTCGGCGGTCGCGGCGATCGACCGGATCAAGGAGTACTCGCCGCGGTCGATCAAGTTCGTGTGCCTCGTCGCCTGCCCCGAAGGGATCGACGTCCTGCACGAGGCCCACCCGGAGGTGCCGATCTACACCGCCGGGGTAGACCGCGAACTCGATGTCAACGGATTCATCCGACCCGGATTGGGCGACGTCGGTGATCGGGTGTTCGGGACGGCGTGAAGCAGATCTAAGACACCTGCCACGCCACTGCGGCGCCGATCGCGCCGGTGGCGTTGAGGGCCCAGTGCAGGGCGATGGGTGCGAGGAGGCTCGTGGTGCGCTGCCGTAGCCAACCGAGGACGAAGCCTGCGACGCCGGTCGCGACCACCGCACCCGCGATCCCGGCGACCTGCGCGGCGGTCCCCGACCCGAGGGTGTCGCTGAGGCCTTCGTTTCCCTCGGTGAGCCCGGTCGAGGACAGGATGTGCCACAGCCCGAAGGCGACGGCACCGTAGACCAGGGTCGCGGCCGGCCCACGAACCCGGCCGAGGGTTCCCTGCAGGACGCCGCGAAACATCAGTTCCTCGGGGACGGCGGTCTGTAGCGGGATGACGACGAACGCGGCCAGCAACGCCTCGGACGTGTCGTCGTAGCGGTCCGAGAGGAAGAAGTCGCGGGTCGCGGGTATCGCGACCGCGGTCGACACGATCGCGGCCACGACGATCACCGAGGCGACGGCGAACGGGACCCCCGCGCGCAGTTCGGCGCGGCTCAGTCCCAGTTCACGCCGGTCGAGTCCGCCGAGTCGCGCGATGAGCAGCAGGAGGATCGCCGCCACGGGGATGATCAGTACTGCGAGCACGCCGGTCGAGCTGAGCGCTGTGATGTTGGCCGCGATCAGGGCCACGACGACCACGACGAGCAGCACCGTGTCGTGGCGTCGGGACGGTGCAGTCACCCGTCGAGTGTCGCGCAGTCCTGCAACCGGTGGCGCCGAACGACCCGCGGTGACCCAGAATGGTGCAGTGCCCGACACCGTCAGCGTCCCCGAACGTCTCGAACAGCATCAGGTCGCGCTGTATCTGCTCGCGATCGGTGCGGGACTGGCCGTCGGGCTGACGGTGCCGTCGGCGGCCGAGTCCCTGGATGTGGCGGTCACACCGCTGCTCGCCGCGCTGCTGTACGTCACCTTCCTCCAGGTCAGAGCAACCGACCTGGTTGCCTCCCTGCGTGACCGGAAGTTCCTGTCGGTGGTCCTGGCGGTGAACTTCGTCCTCGTACCGCTCGTTGTCGCCGCGTTGTCGCCCCTGTTGCCGACCGATGACGCGATCCGGGTGGGCGCGCTGCTGGTGTTGTTGTGTCCCTGCGTGGACTACGTCGTCGTCTTCGCCGGCCTCGCCGGAGGTGACAGGCAGCGGCTGCTCGCGGCGACGCCGCTGCTGTTGCTCGCCCAGATGCTCGCCGTCCCCGTGTATCTGACGTTGCTGCTCGGCGACGGTCGTGAGGTGATCGATCCGGAGCCGTTCCTGTGGGCGTTCGCGGTACTCATCGCCCTCCCGCTGGCGTTGGCCTGGATCACACAGGCATGGGCGGCGCGCAGCGATGTGGGGCGCCGTGCCGGTGACGCGGTGTCGACGATGATGGTGCCGTTGATGATGGCGGTGTTGTTCACGGCGGTCGGATCCCAGGTCCCGCGTATCGATTCCCGGTTCGACGACATCGCCGGTGTCGTACCGGTTTATGCACTGTTCCTGGTCGTGATGACGATCGTCGGACTCGGCGTCGCCCGTGCCCTCCGATTCTCGGCAGAGTCGGGCACGGCCGTCGTGTTCTCCGGCGTCACCCGCAACTCGCTCGTGGTGCTCCCGCTGGCGCTGGCACTTCCGGTCGGTGCCGAACTCGCCGCGGCAACGGTGATCACCCAGACGCTCGTCGAGCTGATCGGGATGGTGATCCTCGTGTGGGTGTTCACCCGTGCGGTACGTCTGCGGGGTCTCAGACCTTCCCGGCGTCGTGCATGAGGATCGCCACCTGGACGCGGTTCGAGGCGTCGAGCTTGGTGAAGATGTGCGAGATGTGCGCCTTGACCGTCGCGAGGCTCATGTAGAGCCGGTCGGCGATCTCTGCGTTCGACGCCCCGCGGGCGAGTTCGACCGCGACGTCGTGCTCACGCGCCGTCAGGGATTCGATCCGACTCGCCGCCGAAGCGGATCGGGCTCCCCCGCCGTCGACGACCTGCTTGATCAACGCGGCGGTGACCGACGGACTCAGCGCGGGTTGCCCGGCGAGCACGTTGTGGATGGCGGCGACGATCTGGTCGGGCGCGGTGTCCTTGAGAAGAAAGCCGTCGGCACCCATCGCGAGCGCGCGAACCACGAAGTCGTCGGCGTCGAAGGTCGTCAGCACGATCACCGCCGGTGGCGTCGGCAGTGACTTGAATCGTCCGGTGGCCTCGATGCCGTCGAGAACGGGCATGCGCAGGTCCATCAGGATCAGGTCGACCGGATCGTCGCGATGGATGTCGAGGGCTTCCTGCCCGTTGCCTGCCTCGGCGACGATGTCGAGCCCGGCGTCGCCACCGAGGAGGAGCCGGAGTCCTGACCGGACGAGCGGGTCGTCGTCGACGATCATGATGCGTGCGGTCATGACTGCCACGGTAGCCAGACGTGCAGCAGGAATCTCTTGTCGTCGCTGACGGTCGCCGACTGCCGCCCGCCGTGGAGGCCGACGCGCTCGGCGAGCCCGACCAGGCCGTAACCCGGCGCCGGTGAAGCGGAACCGGACGCGAGCGGCAACGGGTTCTCGACGAGAAGATCCACGCCGTGGTCGGGGCCACCGCGGATGTGCATGGAGACCGGCGCGCTCGGAGAGTGACGGCGGGCGTTGGTCAGGGCCTCCTGCACGCA
This sequence comes from Gordonia metallireducens, assembly GCF_021245825.1. Classification (NCBI taxonomy): domain Bacteria; kingdom Bacillati; phylum Actinomycetota; class Actinomycetes; order Mycobacteriales; family Gordoniaceae; genus Gordonia; species Gordonia metallireducens. Next base: position 388,259 of record NZ_JAJQJP010000002.1, read on the forward strand.
TCGATAGAGCGTGCGCGCGATCGCCGGAGACAATGCGGCAACGTCGATCTCACATCTGGCGTCGACCCGCATCCCCAGCCGCTGCGCCTCGTCGACGAGCGCCATCAGGTCGGGTGTGTTCTGCGGCTCCTCCGGCGCGGCGTCGCCCGGGCCCTCCCGTAGGACACCGAGAACTTCGCGCAACTCGGTGAGCGCGAGGTGTGAGGTCTCCTGGATCGTGCGTGCCGTCTCGCGCACCTGCTCACCGGTCAGGTCCGTCCGGTAGGCCAGTGCCCCGGCCGACATGCTCATCGCCGAGATCCGGTGGGCGAGAATGTCGTGCATCTCGCGCGCAATCCGCGCACGTTCCAACGATCGCGCCTGCTGCACCTTGGCCTGTTGCTCGGCTTCCGACGCGAGCGCCCGGGCCCGCCAGCTCGCGAGGAGTTCGCGCCGCGAGCCGATGTACATGCCCCAGGACACCATCGCCGCGGTGATGGCGACGACGACGGCGTACACCACGATCGCCGGATCGTTCTCCTCGGCGGGTGTGGAGAAAAACTGTGACGCAACCACATTCGCGACCACACACAACAGCGACAGCGGGATGATCTCGACCCACCGCCGGCGGGTCGCCATCGACACCAGAGCGAGAGTCGCCGGCCCGAGCGACGTCGTCGACACGATCCCCGCGAGGTTGGTGAACACGGTCACCGCGACGGGATACCGACGCCGCCACCAGACCGCCGCGTAGGACGCCACGCCGAGTGCGAGGTCGGCGAAGAACCACCAGCGCACCTCGTTCCACAGGTATCCGGCACGAGTGCTGAACACGGCCGCGGACACCAGCAGCATGAGCGCGAGTCGCCACGCGTGACCTGCCCAGGTGAGCGGGGGTTGGTACTGCTCGGGTTTCACACCCGTTCACGCTAGTCGGACAGTGCATGCGCGACCTCCGACCATCGGATACGGCGCGTCTACGACTTTCGGCTGATGCACCTGTGGACCGGCGACCGATGTGGACGACGACCTGCTCCGACGACCATGGAACGCATGATCACTGTGCAGAACCTCACGAAAAGGTATGGCGACCACGTAGCGGTCGACGACGTGTCCTTCACCTGCCGACCGGGGCAGGTCACGGGCTTCCTCGGTCCGAACGGCGCCGGCAAGTCGACGACCATGCGGATCATCGCCGGGCTCACCCCGGCGACCTCCGGGGTCGCGCACCTCTACGGCGTCGATTACCGGACCATCCCGAACCCCGCGACGCAGGTCGGCGTCCTGCTCGACGCGTCGGCGCAGCACGCCGGACGGACCGGTGCCGAGATCCTCCGATTGGCCGCGATGACGATGGGGATCAACGGAGACCGGGTCGACGAGATGCTCGAGATGGTCAGCCTCACACCGGAGGAGGCCGGGCGTCGGGTGCGCAACTATTCCCTCGGTATGCGCCAGCGACTCGGTATCGCCGCCGCGCTGCTCGGCGACCCGAAGATCCTCATCCTCGACGAACCGGCCAACGGCCTCGATCCCGCGGGTATCCACTGGATGCGAACTCTGTTGCGCAACTATGCCGATCGTGGCGGCACGGTTCTGCTGTCCTCGCATCTGCTCCACGAGATCGAGATCATCGCCGACGACATCGTCGTCATCGGCAACGGCCGGATCGTCGCCCAGGGCACCAAGGCCGAACTGCTCGCCGGCGCGGGGTCGCGCGTCCGCTCGCTCGACGACGAAACCCTGTTGCGAGCACTCACTGCGGCCCAGATCGTGGCCCGCCCCAATACATCCGGAGGACTCGACGTCGACGCGGACCCGGTGGAGGTCGGCCGCGCCGCGGCGGCGGTCGGCGTGGTCCTCACCGAGTTGCGTCCCGCCGATGGCGCACAACTCGAAGCCATGTTCTTGCAGCTGACCTCCGACACGCAGCGCGAGCAGCCCACCCTCGAAGGAGCCCTCCGATGACCGTCGCCGACTTCCGCGCACCTCTCCCGACCTCCGGCGGGATCGACGTCGATCGTCCCGGAATCCCGTTCGCGCGTTTGGTCAGGGTCGAACTCCGCAAACTCGTCGACACCCGGGCCGGCTTCTGGCTGACCGCATCGATCGGCGTCATCGCCGCCGTCATCATGGTCGCGATGCTGATCGCCAACCGGAACGATCCCGGCAACCTCAACCTCGGCGAGTTCTTCGGGATGATGAACATCCCCACCGCCATCATTCTGCCGATCCTCGCGATCCTGCTGGTCACCGGCGAGTGGAGCCAACGCACCGCGCTCACGACCTTCACCCTCGAACCCCGTCGGGAACGGATCATCGGCGCGAAACTGGTCGCGTCGATGATCACCGCGGTGGCTGCGGTCGCGGTGGCATTGATCCTCGGGATCGTCGGGAACAGCATCGCCGCCGTCGCCTTCGCCGACCCGGCCGGCGCCTGGGGGTTGAGCGTGGCCGGATTCGTCAATTCCTTTGTCATCCAGGCATTCGGACTGCTGCTCGGATTCGGTTTCGCCGCCCTGATCCTGAACACCCCGGGAGCCATCGTCGCCTACTTCGCACTCCCGACCGCCTTGTCGGTGGTCAGCGAGCTGGTCCCCTGGTTCAAGGACAACCTCGGCCAGTGGGTCGACACGACGCTGACCAACATGCCCTTCCAGTCCGGGGAGTGGGCCACCGGCGGCGAGTGGGCACGGTTGCTGGTGTCCGGTCTCATCTGGATCGCACTCCCCCTCTGCATCGGGCTGGTCCGCGTGATGCGGTCCGAGGTGAAGTAGGACATCCGCCCGAATCGGGCACACACGGTCACCGCCGGCGACACCGCGTCGCCGGCGGTAACCGTGCGGGAGCAGAATCGGACCGAAGTGGGCACAGTACATCTCGCCGAACCGGATCGGCTGCTAGGTTTGCCGGGTTCTCGAGAGAAGAGGAACCCGCGTGTCGTCGTCGAGCCCTGGCATCGAGCCCCCAGCCCAACCGGCAGAACCTGTGGAGGACCCGGCCGCGGAGTCGGTTGTGGAGTCGCCGAACACCACCGAAGACGTTGCCGATGACGCCAGTCCCGCGTGGTGGCGACGCCGCCTCGACCGCTTCTCCTGGGTGGGCCTGAGCGTTGCGCTCGTGTTCCTGTGGCTGTCCATGACACCGTCGCTGCTCCCCCGCGGCGCTCTGTTCCAGGGCATCGTCAGTGGTGCGTCGGCAGCGCTCGGGTACTCACTCGGAGTGTTCTTCTCGTGGCTGATCCGCTTCATGATCTCCCGCGACAAGCCCTGGCCCGCCCCGATGCACCGGGTGTGGGTGGTGCTCGGCCTCGCCGCGATCGCCGGCACCGTGGTCATGCTCGTGATGTTCCAGCGCTGGCAGGATCAGATCCGCACCATGATGGACGTCGACCTGCTGTCCTGGACCGCCTACCCGCAGATCGCGATCATCTGCATCGTGGTCTTCTTCCTGCTCATCCTGATCGGCCAGGCGTGGGGCGATGGCGTTGTCTGGCTGGTCCGCAAGATCGATCGCTTTGCGCCGCCACGCATCTCCGCGGTCGCGGCGATCGTCGTCGCCGTGCTCGTGACGGTCTTCGTGCTCAACGGTGTGGTCGCGAACTACGGTATGCAGGCCCTGAACTCGACGTTCGCCGCGGTCAACGACGAAACAACGGCCGATTCCACACCGCCGACGTCACCCCTGCGGTCCGGTGGTCCGGGTTCGCTGGTGACCTGGGATTCACTCGGACGGCAGGGCCGGATCTTCGTCTCGGTCGGCCCGACCGTCCAGGAGCTGTCGGCGTTCAACGGCGCTCCTGCGATGGAGCCGATCCGCGCCTACGTGGGACTCGGTTCGGGAGACGACCTGCGCGCCAACGCGAAACTCGCCGCGGAAGAACTCGAACGGACCGGTGCGCTGCAGCGGGAGGTCGTCGCGGTGGCGTCGACCACCGGCACCGGGTGGATCAACCAGGCGACGGTGGATTCGATCGAATACATGTACAACGGCAACACCGCGACGGTCAGCATGCAGTACTCCTACCTGCCCAGTTGGCTGTCGTTCCTCGTCGACAAGGAGCGTGCCCGCAAAGCCGGTCAGGCGCTGTTCGAGGCCGTCTCCGAGAAGGTTCGTGCGATCCCGGAGACCGAGCGGCCCAAGCTGGTGGTCTTCGGTGAGAGCCTCGGATCGTTCGCCGCCGAATCGGCATTCGGCACGATCCCCTCACTCAACGCCCGGACCGACGGTGCGCTGTTCGTCGGTCCGACCTTCAACAACTCCCTGTGGGTCGACACGACCGGCAACCGCGACGACGGCACACCCGAGTGGCAGCCGATCTACGAGGACGGTCGCCAGGTCCGCTTCATCGCCGACGCCCCGGATCTCTACAACGCCACCGCCGAATGGGTGCCCGGCCGTGCGGTGTACCTGCAGCACGCCTCCGACCCGATCTCGTGGTGGTCACCGCGACTCATCCTGCGCGAGCCCGACTGGCTGAAGGAGAAGAACGGGCGCGACGTCCTCCCGGCGATGAATTGGATCCCGTTCGTGACCTTCCTCCAGGTCAGCGCCGACATGGCGGTGTCGACCGGGGTTCCCGACGGCCACGGTCACTTCTACCTGGCCGCGATCCCGGCAGCGTGGGCGGAGATCCTGCAGCCTCCGGGCTGGACCCCGGAGAAGACCGAGAAGCTCATCCCGCTGCTGAGCCGCGACTGAACAGGGACAGCAAGAACGGTCGGGTCAGACCGGCGCCCCGCGTTCCATACTCGAAGCGTGACCTCGACTCCTGGTGATCCGGCACCTGATCCCGCATCGAACGATCGGGCACCGAGCAATCGGCCTCCCGGCGAACGTGATCGTCTGCGAGAGTTGCTCGACGCCGTGCTGGCCGACGATCACTCGAATCTGGACGAGATGGCGACCGGCGCATTCTCGTCCCCGTTCCACTTCTCCCGGCAGGTCAGTCGAGGTGCGGGAGAGTCGCCGGTGGCGCTGCGTCGACGGGTCCTCCTCGAGCGTGCCGCCTGGTTGCTACACCATGGCCGGACGGTCACCGAGGTCGCCTTCGACTCCGGTTACGAGTCCGTCGACGGGTTCGCCCGCGCGTTCACGCGCGCATTCGGACACAGCCCCGGACGAGCGGCGGCCACCACCACACCGGCGGAGCACAGCCATTGGCTGCCCGCACCCAACGGCATCCACTTCCACTCGCCCACCGTGCTCTACGTCGACAACGGTGCGCCCACCACGGAGAGCGCCGGCGACGTCCTGATGCTCATGGTTCGGCACGACCTCGACGACGTCGAGGTCCTGCTGGACGCCGCCAAAGGGGTCGACGACGACGAGTGGACCCGAAGACGGCTTCCCGGGCACGAACCACTGCATTGGAACGGTCCGGAAGAGTCGCTCGCCCAGGTGATGTCACACCTCGTCGTCGACAAGCAGCCCTGGCTGGCGACCATCGAAGGCGCCGACATGCCGCCCGACCCGCCGTCGGATCTGCCCGCCCTCGTCGAACTCCACCGAGAATTGACACCCCGCTGGCTGGCACTGATCCGTGACATCGACCGCCGCAACGCCTGGCAGGACCGTGTCATCGACGCCCTGTGCGACCCACCGGAATCGTTCCTGCTCTCCCAGATCGTCGCGCACGTACTGACCTTCTCTGCTCATCGTCGTCAGCTCGCGCGGTGGATGCTGCGCGACGCCGGCGTCGACGTCGGGGTCGCGGCGCTCGATCCCGACCCGATCATGTGGCACCGCAAGCACTCCGGAGGTTTCTAGATGTCATTCCGCTACTACACCGCGACCACCCTCGACGGCTTCCTCGCCGACGACCACGACAGCCTCGACTGGCTCCTGACCCAACCGCTCGAAGAAGGCGGTCCGATGAACTACGACGACTTCTATGCCGGGATCGGCGCCGCGGTCATGGGATACACCACCTACCAGTGGCTCCTCGACAACGAACTCGCCGACGGCAAACCGTGGCCGTATGAGATCCCGTCCTTCGTGTTCACCCATCGCACGATCACCCCGGTGGCCGACTCCATCACCGTCATCGACGGGAACCCCGCCGATCACCGCGACCGACTGACGGAAGCAGCAGGCGGCAAGGACGTATGGGTCGTCGGCGGAGGTGACCTCGCCGCCCAGTTCGCCGAGGCCGGGATGCTCGACGACATGATCGTCTCGATCGCGCCGGTCACCCTCGGGTCCGGACGCCCCCTCTTTCCGCGACGCTACGATCTCGAACTACGGGATTTCGCCCGCAACGGCGTATTCCTCTGCGCGCGTTACTCATTCGTCGGAGCTCGCGCACCACTCGCCGACGTCTGATCCGCCACGAGCAGCTCCAGGGGGCGCTCAGCCCTCGCCCACCGACTTGCGCAGCACATCGGACACCTCACCTCGGGCCCACTTGGGCAGGATGAAGATTCCCTCTGCCTCGGCGCTCACCTTGCCGTTCCGCGTGATAGTGCCGGTGACAAACGTTTTCACACCCTCGACCCGATCTACCCGCGCCTCACCGCGGATTTTCCCGAGCGGGGTCGCGCTGCGATATCGGACGCTGAGGGTGCCGGTCATACCCGGCACGCCCTGGAACTCGGCAGTCGAGCCGAGCAACTGATCGAGGATGAGAGCCAGGACACCGCCGTGGACGAGTCCCGCCGGGCCCTCGTAGGCGGCCCCGAGTTCGACCTCGGTCCAGGTGAACTCCGGCTCGTGGTGCAATTCGACGGGCGGTGCAATCGGATTGCGCCGCCCCAGAACGGCATTGCCCCACGAGCGTTTGGTGCCGTCGGAGTTGAACCGGATGCCGTAGGCACCGGGCAACTGGTCCTTGCGGAGGATGTCGGTGGCGGCCTCGATGAGCCGGCGCGCCTCGGCGATGTCGGCCTCGCCGACCTCGGTGCGCACGGTCGCGTCGATCAGTTCGCGCACGCTCCCGGCGATCGACGACGCGAGCTCGGAACGATGCGCGAGCTCCTCGGGGTCGATGTCCTCCTGGATGTATCCGCTCATGGGTTTCATCTAACAGTGCGCCACCGGCAGTCCGCCCATCGGACGTCCTGACTGCCGAGTAAGCTCCCTCGCATGACAGAGCAAGCCTGGAATGAACGTGACTGGACCGCGTTCGACGTCACCGTTGCCGACCGCATCGCCGAGGTCGCGCTCACCGGCCCCGGTAAGGGCAACGCGATGGGCCCTGACTTCTGGCGCGAGCTCCCCGAGCTCTTCGGTCACATCGACACCGATCCCGAGGTGCGCGCCGTCGTGCTGACCGGCGCCGGCAAGCACTTCTCCTTCGGACTCGACCTCGTCGCGATGGGTGGCACCCTGGCCAACGTCCTGGCCGACAACGCCAAGGCCGCCGCGCGCACCGAGTTCCTGGAGTCGCTGCGCAAGCTGCAGGCCGGGATCACCGCGGTCGCGGACTGCCGCAAGCCGGTCGTCGCCGCGATCTCGGGCTGGTGCATCGGAGGTGGCGTCGACCTGATCTGTGCCGCTGACGTGCGCTACGCGAGCGCCGACGCCAAGTTCAGCGTCCGTGAGGTCAAGGTCGGCATGGTCGCCGACGTGGGCACCCTCGCCCGCCTGCCGTACATCATCGGCGACGGCCACATGCGTGAACTGGCACTGACGGGCAAGGACATCGACGCCGCACGCGCCGAGAAGATCGGACTGGTCAACGACGTCGCCGACGATCAGGAAGCCGTGCTCGCCCTCGCTCGCGCGACCGCCCGGGAGATCGCCGACAATCCGCCGCTCGTGGTCCACGGCATCAAGGACGTGCTCGACCACTCCCGCAGCGCCGCCGTGCACGACAGCCTGCGTTACGTGGCGGCCTGGAACTCGGCATTCCTTCCCAGCGAGGATCTGTCCGAGGCCGTCACCGCGGTCTTCGAGAAGCGAAAGCCGGAGTTCAAGGGGCGCTGACCTCACCGTCCGCTGCGGTGGACCTCCGCCGCCAGCGGGTGTGCTTCGTCCAGCCCGGCCAGCAACCGCACGCCGTCGAGGGGTTGCCCGTGAGGCGCCCCGATGTCGACGCCGGGTACGGCTTCGCCGACCACGTCGACGAAGCGCCCGCGGAGCCTGTCGTTGGCCGTCATCACCGTGCCCATCCAACTGATCCGCGCCTTCTCGCCGGGTCGGTGACCACTGCGTGTCAGCGCGGTGAGCGCCGACCCGGCGAGTTCGTCCGCCGCGTCGTCGATGATCTGTTGCGCGACCGCGTCACCATCCCGGGCGGCCGCGTCGACCGCCCGGGCGAATCCGGCCACCCGCGCGACGCGGTTCGGATCTCCCTGCACCACCATGTACAACTCGTCGAGCGGGCCGAAGACCTCGGCGGCCCGATCTCGTAGAACCGTCGCGGTCCCGCGCCCGTCGAGATCACGCAGCGCTGCGCCGATGCCGGCGCGGCCGATCCAGTACCCGCTGCCCGCGTCACCGAACAGGTGCCCCCAGCCGTCCACCCGGTGTAGGCCGGCGGGCCCGACGCCGAGGGTCACGACACCGGTTCCGACCGCGGTGACCACGCCGTACCCGTCCCGGTTCGCAGCCAGATAGGCGCTGACCGAATCGTGCGCCAGCGCAACCGAGATCACCCCGAGGTCGGCGACTGCGGCGAGCAACGCCGACGGGCGCGCGGCCTGAGGCGTGAGTCCGGAGACCCCCGCGGCCACCGACCAGGTGGCCTCCGGTATCGCGGCGTCGTGGAGGGCCTGCGCGATCTGTTCGACGACAGGCTGGTCGGTGCGGATCGGTCCGAGCTCGCGGTCCTCGGTTCCGGCCGGAGTTTCGATGCGCAGCCGAGTTCCCGTCTGCCCGCCGTCGATGAGGATGTGTCCCGTCGTGTGACCGCCCATGATGTGCACGCTATCCGGCGCCGTGCCGACGGGGCGACGATGTCATGTCACACTAGGCGGATGAAGGTGCGGCGCAGCCTCGCGATCAAGATCGGATCGATCCCCTGGATGCCTCGTTTTCTCCCACAGATCGTGGTGGGTGACAACGCCATTCAGACCGTCACCGGTCAACGGATGACCCTGCTCGACATCGCCGATCTCCCGAACATCACCATTCGGGTGGCGGGTCGGAAGACCGGCGCGATCCGGACCACCCAACTCCTCGCGGTTCCCGACGGCGACGACTGGCTGATCGCCGGCTCCTACTTCGGCGGCCCCAAGATGCCCGCGTGGGTGTACAACGTCCGGGCCGCCGACACGATCGAGATCGTCGTCGCCGGAGTGGTGTCCGTAGCGGTCCCCACCGAACTCGAGGGTGCCGAGCGCGACGCGGCATGGCAGAAGCTACGCACGGTGTGGCCCAATTTCGACCTGTACGAGAAGCGCACCGACCGCCGAATCCCGGTGTTCCGGCTCCGCCCCGCACCGTCTGCCGGGTAGGCCTGGGGGCCGCGTGGTTTCGATACGGCTCGTCGCAAGCTCCTCGCCTACTCAACCAGCAGCCATCCCCGCCCACGCAACCAGCAACCATCCCCGCCCACGCAACCAGCAACCATCCCCGCCCACGCAACCAGCAACCACCCCCGCCCACGCAACCAGCAACCACCCCCGCCCACGCAACCTGCGGAGGAGCCTGCCGACCGAGGAGGTCCGAGGGGCTACCCGAGGGCCGTATCGAGGTCAGGTCACCGGCTCGGCGGTGAACGACGGGGTGTCGGCGGTGAGGTCAACCTCCCCGATGAGGTACTGGACGTCGGTCGTCTCGACGCGGGGTCCGTCCCGGTCGTAGTCCGGCGTGTAGGCCACCCGCCATTCGACCGCGCCCGCGACGTCGACCGTGCCCAGGTCCTTCTCGCTCGGCGTCGCACCGGATCCGGCATCGGGGCGTCGGAGTAGGTACCGCAGACCCGACAGGTCGCGAGGGACCGACCAGCGCACACTGCCGTCGACCGCGGACCGGAACAGTCGCTGGGTACAGCCGGGCACGTCGGCGCCGGCGTCGGCACGGGTCGATGCCGCGCATCGGGTGAGCTGTGCCGAGACGGCGTCGCTGACCGCCGCCACCCCGGTCGGGCTGAGCTCGGCGACCACCTCGACCGTCATCGGCGGGTGCGGACCGGTCGGCGGTTCGTCGGCGGTTCGTCCGACGAAGTCGGTGTCCCGCGAACCCCATCGCTGCGGACCGGGGAAGAGGAAGACGGTGTCCCCGGCCTTCACCTGAGCTCCGAACAGTGTCGGACTCGGCACCAGCAGTGACTCGATGCGTACCTTCACCGCGCCGTCGACGACGGCCCAGCCGTCCCCGGCCCGCGTGACCCTGATGGGCACTTCGACCTCACGTGACCCGAGTCGATAGCGCGTCCGGACCGTCTGAGCGGACTCCCCCGGATCGTCGACCTCGATGTCGGAGATCGGCGCCTCGGCGCGCTGCTGGCGCAGGACCCCGTCGGTGAGGAACCGGGCGTCCGGACGCGGCGTGACGACGGCGAGGGCCGTCGAGGCGTCGGCGTCGGCGAGCGCGGTGAGATAGGTACGGACGGCGTCGGCGGGCGTGCGGGCCCGCCCGTCCTCGCGGGACAGTCCCACGAGGAGGGCGGACACCAGCACGACCGCCAGGATCAACGCCCCGACGCCGATGGTGATCGTCCACCTACGCCGGGTCATTCCGGGCGACCCGCCCGGGGTGTCGGGAAGCCGATCAGGAATCCGATCCGGCCGCGAACGACTCGGTGAGGCTGCCGGCGAGCAACTTCGCGAACTCGGCGGGGTCCTCGAGCTCGCCGCCCTCGGCGATGACGGCCATGCCGTAGACGAGCTTCGCGGTCGGCACCAGCTTGTCGTGGTCACCGTTCGTGTACGCCTTGTTCAGTGCCTCGACCAGCGGGTGGTCGGGATTGAGTTCGAGCGCCCGCTTGGACTTCGGGAACTGCTGTCCCGACGCCCGGTACAGCTTCTCCAGCTGCGGTGACATCGAGAACGTGTCACCCACGAGGCAGGCCGGGGACTCGGTCAGGCGCGACGACAGCCGGGTCTCGCTCACATCGTCGGACAGCGTGGTGGTCAGCCACGACAGCAGGTCGGCGAAGGCCTTCTCCCGCTCGTCCTTCGACCTGTCGTCGGAGTCCTCGTCGTCGGCGTCGAGGTCGACCGCGCCCTTGGCGATCGACTGGAACGTCTTCCCGTCGAACTCGGCACCGGCCGAGACCCACATCTCGTCGACCGGGTCGGACAGGACGAGGACCTCGATCCCCTTGGCGCGGAACGCCTCCATGTGCGGAGAGTTGACGATCTGCTGCCGGGACTCGCCGGTCATGTAGTAGATCGTGTCCTGACCGCTCTTCATCCGGCCGATGTAGTCGGCCAGCGTCGTGAGTTCCTCCTCCGAGTAGGTGCTCGCGAAGGACGATGCCTTGAGCAATGCCTCGCGGTTGTCCGGGTCGTTGACGAGGCCTTCCTTGAAGACGCGGCCGAAACCGTCCCAGAAGGTGCGGTAGTCGTCGGGCCGGCTGTCCCGCATCTCGGTGACCGTCGAGATGACCTTCTTGGTGAGTCGACGACGGATCGCGCGGATCTGCCGGTCCTGCTGCAGGATCTCGCGGGACACGTTGAGCGAGAGGTCGGCGGCGTCGACGACACCCTTGACGAAGCGCAGGTACTCCGGCATCAGCTCGGCGCAGTCGTCCATGATGAACACGCGCTTGACGTAGAGATGGATGCCGACCTTGCTGTCCCGCATGAACAGGTCGAACGGCGGCTGCGTCGGGATGAACAGCAGCGCCTGGTACTCGAAGGTGCCCTCGGCCTGCAGGGTGATGGTCTCCAGCGGTGCATCCCAGGCGTGAGACACATGCCGGTAGAACTCGTGGTACTCCTCATCGGAGACCTCCGACCGCGACTTGGCCCAGAGGGCCTTCATCGAGTTGATGGTCTCGACCTCGACGACCGTCTTGGTCTCGGGCGCCTTGTCCGTGTCCTCGTCGGACTCCGATTCGGGCTTCTCGACGGGGACGGTCTTCTCCACGTCCATGCGGATCGGCCAGGCGATGAAGTCCGAGTAACGCTTGACCAGCTGACGGAGCTTGGTCTTGTCGGCGTAGTCGTACAGGTGGTCCTCGGTGTCGACCGGCTTGAGCGCGAGGGTGACCGAGGTGCCCTGCGGGGCGTCCGGCACGTCGTCGATCGTGTAGGTGCCGTCGCCGGTCGATTCCCAGCGGGTACCGGTGGTCTCGCCGGCCTTGCGCGTGACCAGGGTGACCTTCTCGGCGACCATGAACGTCGAGTAGAAGCCGATGCCGAACTGGCCGATCAGTTCCTCGGCCGCGGCGTCCGAGACACCCTTCTCTCGTGCCTCGGCCAGTGAGCGGCGCAGTTCGGCGGTACCCGAGCGGGCGAGCGTGCCGATCAGTCCGACGACCTCGTCGCGGGTCATGCCGATGCCGTTGTCGGCGACGACCAGGGTGCGCTTCTCGGCATCCGGGGCGAGCGTGATGTGCAGGTCGGAGGTGTCGACGTCGAGGTCCTTGTCGAGCAACGACTCCAGACGCAGCTTGTCGAGCGCATCGGATGCATTCGAGATCAGCTCACGCAGGAAGCTGTCCTTGTTGGAGTAGATCGAGTGGACCATGAGATCCAGCAGCTGCCGGGTCTCCGCCTGGAACTCATGAACTTCGGGCTGAGCGCTCATCGCAGACCTCCATGTTCTGTTCTCGTGTGTTCGGTTGTCACGTGTTCGGTTGTGGACGTGGCATTTCGGTGCAGGGACCGATGCCGGACGCGGGTCCGGCGCGACACGTCGTGACGGACACCGACTTTACCGAGCGGCGGTGTGGCTACCCTGGGTCGGGGACCGACTACCCCGGTTGCGGATGGTGCGCGAGTGAACACCACCCGCGGGGAACGATCAGGAAGCCAGGTGGATGGGTACGCCTCGACTGCTGCTGGTGCATGCACACCCCGACGACGAGTCGCTGTGGACCGGCGGACTCACCGCCCGTCACGTCGACGCCGGCGGCGAGGCCGACCTGGTCATGTGCACCTGGGCCGAGGGGACGATCCGCCACCGTGAACTGACCGACGCCGTCGACATCCTCGGCATGCCGCGTCCGCCGATCATGCTCGGGTACGCCGACGACCGCCGGCCCGAATCGGCACCGGACACCCCACGGCTCTGCGCGGCGTCGTTCGACGAGCAGGTCCGGGCGTTGACCGCCCACATCCGCGAACTCCAACCCGACATCGTCGTCACCTACGACGCGCTCGGCATCTACGGCCACCCCGACCACGTCCACGCCCACCGGCTGGCGTGTGCCGCGGCCGACGCCGCCGCCTCGACGAAGCTCTACCACCGCGCCGGGCCGGCCTGGCGGGTCCGCTCCCTGTACTTCGCGACGATCCCAGAGTGGATGATGGACCTGCTCGCCCCCAGCCTCTTTCCCGAGGTTCCCCGCGATCAGCTGCCCGGCACACCGGAGTCCGAGATCGACGTGACCGTCGACGTGTCGGACCTGGCGGCACGCAAGAAGGCGGGGGTCACCGCACACCGGTCGGAGGTCGACCGCAGCCGCGCGATCGCCGGCTTCATGTCGCTGCCCGACGACATCCAGCACAAACTCCTCAGCGTCGAGTGTTATCAACGCCGCGACCTCGTGCCGGGTGGGTGTGAACTGATCTGACCCCGCTCGCACCTCAGGGAGCGCGAAATCAGATCGCGCTGAGCGTCGACCGCAACCCGCTGGCCCGCTGGACGCGTCGACTGACGGCCGCGGCGAGCACCTCGGCGGTGCCGACGATGCGCACGCGGCTTCGCGCACGGGTGATCGCGGTGTAGAGGAGCTCGCGGGTCAGCAGCTCGGAACCGGCCGGCGGCAGGACGACGGTCACCTGATCGAACTGGCTGCCCTGGCTGCGGTGGATGGTCATCGCGTGAACCGACACGACGTCGGCCAGTTGCGTGGGATGCAGCAGGCGGACCTCGCCGCCGCGCCGGAACGCCACCCGGACCGCATCCGACGCACCGGGACGATTCGCAAGCTGCGGGTCCGCGTCCGGGTCGGCGATGACGACACCGGTGTCGCCGTTGAAGGTCGCGGTCTGGCGATCATTCGCGGTCACCAGGATCGGTTGTCCCACATACCAACCCATGTGTTCGGCCTCGGTCGTGCCCAGCCAGTCGGTGATCCGCGTCGTCCATCCGCGCACACCCCACGAGCCCTCGCGATGCGCACACAGGACCCGGTGAGAGTCGAGGGCGTCCAGAGCTCCCGCCGCGTCGCTCGCGCGAGCCGCACTGCGCAGGCCGCGTCCCCACGACATGATGTCGCCGGCCACTCCATCGAGGTCGTCGGGGGCGACCAGTTCGACATCGTCGATGTCCGGTGAGGTGACCAACTCGAGGACAGCGTCGGGATCTCCCGCGTTGACGGCGGCCGCGACCTTCGAGATCCCGCCTCCGAACCGGAACTGCCGCCGGAGCGTGATGACGCCGTCGGCCAGGCGTGCGACGTCGTCGGGATCGAGGTCCTCGGCCGCCGGGTCGAGGCCCACGGCGTCGAACGCCTGCGTCAGTGTTGCCGGCGGGCCGTCTGTTCCATCGGTTGCCGGGAGGTCGGTTCGTTCGACGAGGTCGGCCAGGACGGCGCCCGCCTCCACCGAGGCCAACTGGTGCGGATCGCCGACGAACACCACCCGCGCGTCGGGACGGACCGCATCGAGGAGACGGCTCATGGCGGTCATCGACAGCATCGACGTCTCGTCGACGACGATGACGTCGTGCGGCAGGGTGCGCCCCCGTCCGTACCGGGGATTCGAGCCGGGACGCCAGCCGAGCAGCGAGTGCAGGGTGACCGCGTGGGCGGTGACCGGCAGAGTGGACTCGGCCTCGACAGAGGCCTGGAGCTGAGCAGCAGCGCGCCCGGTGGGTGCGCAGAGTCCGATGCGCAGGCCGGGGCCCTGGAGACGGTCGAGGACGGCGAGGATGCGGGCGACGGTGTAGGTCTTGCCCGTTCCCGGACCGCCGGCCAGAACCGTTGTCCAGCGGGTCGCCGCGACCGCGGCGGCCAGCTTCTGCAGGGCACCGTCGTCGGGCGAGGAGTAGACCGCCGCGACGGCTTCGCGAAGCGCTACCGTGTCCACCGAGGGTGCAGTCTGCGAACGGCGGTCGAGGATCTCCCGGATCGTCTGTTCCTGCCGGAAGTACTTCTGCAGATAGACGAGTGGGCCGTCGGCGGAATCGCGGACCACGAGCGGCCGCAGCGGTCCGGCGTCGCTGCCGGTGACGAGTGGGCTCACCGCCAACGCGTCCAGAAGTTCACGGGGCGAGGGCATCTCGACCTCTGCGGAGTCTTCCCCCGCAGCCAGCTCCCCGATGCGGTCGAGAGCGAGGCACGTGGACCCGAGACGGACCGCGCGAACAGCCAGAGCGGCGCCGAGACGGGCAGCGTCGGACACCGGTTCCCCGCACATCCGGACCAATCGGTCGGTGATGTGCAGATCCGCGGCGGCGAGCAACCCGGCGGCATTCCAGTCGGCGAGCGTGCCCGTCTCCGAATCGACGCGCTGGACATCGGGTATGCTCATCGACCCCTCCCCCCGGTACCGGCATCCGCACCGGCCAGCGCGTCGGACAGGTCGACGACGAGCCCGGCGGGCAACATCCATTCGAAGACACCGCAACCGGGCGGGGTGTCCGGTCCGGCCATGCCGCGCACGAAGTGGTACTGCACCGGTCCGAGGTGCCGGGCCGGGTCGTAGTCCGGCACCCGCCAGCGCAGATACCGGTGCAGCGCAACCGAGTACAGCATGGCCTGCAGTGGATAGTGGGCGGCGATCATCTCCCCGGCCATGGCCTCGACATCGAAGTCCTCGACCACGAGATCGCCTGGACGGATGCGGTTGGTCTTGTAGTCGACGATCACGTAGCGGCCGTCGGGGATTCGCAGCACCGAGTCGATACTGCCGGTGAGGAATCCGCGGAGGCGCCGGCCCGGCACCGCGCGCAGGTGGTCGGCGTAGGCACGCAGCGGGTCCCCCTCCGGCAGATGCTCCTCCATCAGGTCGGCGAGACGGCCCAGGGTCGTGCCGCCTCCTGATGGCGCCTCGTCCGCGGGGCCGAGGGGCAGTTCGAAGTCGAGTTCGGCCAGACGATCACGAGGGTCGATGCTCCACAGGTCGCCGAACCCGAGTGGCGTGGTGAGCACGCCGATCAGGGCGCCGACGAACCGGTCGGGGTCGATGTCGCCGGCGAGAGCGCCGAGCGCCCGCGAACAGAGTTCTCGCACATGGGCGTCGATGTCCGGCGCCGAGGTGTCGACGTATTCGAGGACCTCGTGGACGAGGGTTCCGAAGGCGGCGCCGAACGGCAGACCGTTCATCAGCGACGGCATCCCGGGACGCGTTGCGGCCGAGTCGGTTCCGACGTCATCTGCGAGGTCGCCCGGGAGGGCGACGGGTTCGTCGTCGAGGATGTCGGTCACCTCGTCGTCGGGTTCGCTGCCGGTCTCGACGACCGAGGTCGACGGCCCACCCGGTGAACCGTGCGCGCCGTGGGCGACGTCGGCGGTGAGGGCCGAATACGAGGTGCGGCGCCAGTCCTGGTCGATCCGGCGGTCGAAGTGCGCGGCGGCCAACACGGCGGGGTTGTTTCCGTCGCCTGCGGCCGGAGCCACGGTGTCCGTGTCGAGTCGGCCGGCCGGTTCGACCGAGATCGCCGGATCCCGCGCGGTGAGGGTGCGCAGGATGCTCACGCAGTCGGCGTCGGACTCGGGGATCGGTACCTCCCCGGCGACCGTCCATTCCGGGTCCCCGGTGGAGGATCGAACGGCGTTGTCGCGGCCGAAGATCAACCGGTGCAGCGGCCCGGTCGTGGTGTTCCGCGACGGCGCCCACCAGGCCACGACCTGCGACTGGGCGCGGGTGAGCGCGACGTAGAGAAGACGTAGATCCTCGCCCGCCACCTCGTCGGCGTAGCGACGGCGTCGTGCGGCGCGGTCCGGTGCCTGCTGGCCGCCCACGTCGAGCCGCCGGGTTCCCGTCTCGTCGTGGTAGGTGATGTTGCCGCGGTCGTTGATCCAGGTGCCGTCCCACCCGTAGGGCACGTAGACGATCGGGAACTGGAGCCCTTTGCTCGCGTGCACGGTCATGATCTGCACGGCCTGGGTGTCGCGGTCGAGGCGTCGGCTCTGGTCCTCGTAACGCTGGCGCGACGAGGTGTCGGTGACCCGTTCGGTCAGCCACTCGACGAGGGCGCTCAGTCCCCCACCGGTTTCGACGACGTGTTTGTTGCACAGCGCCGACACCTGGATGAGGTCGGTGAGGGTGCGTTCGCCGTTCTCGACGGTGAGAACCCGGGCCGCCACCTCATGCGCGTCGAACAGGCGCTGGGCCATCGCGGCGAATCCGCCCTGCGCGAAAACCCGCGCGAGCATAGATAATTCGGCACCGAGCTCGGCGACCTCCGGCTCCGCGGCGGTCGCCACCCGTTCGGTGGACCACCCGAAGAGCGTGGTCAGGGCGGCCATGCGCACCCGGTCCGAGCGTGACGGCTGTTCGACGGCACGCAGCACCCACAGCCAATGCTGGGCAGCCGATGTCGAGAAGACGTTGACACCCGACCCGATCACCGAGTTGATGCCGCGTTCGGCGAGCTCTCGCTGCAGCGGTTCGATGGTGCTGTTGAGCCGCACGAGGATGGCGATGTCGCCGGGGTCGACCGCCCGGGAGACACCGTTCAGGTCGATCCGGTCGCCCCGGGCCAGGACGTTCGCGATGTCGTCGGCGACGTCGGCGGCGATGCGTGACCGCACCTCCTTGACACCGGGGAGGTTGAACGAGTTGAGAGAGGTGAAATCCCGGCGGAGAAAAGCCCGTAGCCGGAACGGCGGACGCCCTTCGAGCCGGCTGCCGGCGAAGGCGGCCCGGACCGGGCGCGCCACGATGTCGGGATGTCCCAGCGTCGCCTCGCCATACAGGTGCTCCAGGGCATGCACGAGTGCGCCGTCGGAGCGACGGTTCACATCGAGCGCTTTCAGGGTGTCGGCGGACGACACCGCGGCGAGGTAGCTGAGCACCTCGGCCCCACGGAAACCGTAGATCGACTGTTTCGGGTCGCCGACGAGGATCATCCGGCGATGGCCGTGGAAGCAGCGGCGCAAGATGTCCCACTGCAGCGGATCGGTGTCCTGGAATTCGTCGACGAGCACCACCGAGAAGGTGTCGCGGATCCGTTGGCACGCACGGCCGCCGACCACCTCGTCGCCGACGATCCGGTGCAGGATCGCCTGCAGGTCGTCGTAGGTGCGCACCCGGGCGTCCCGCTTGCGGGTCTCGACGTGCTGCCGCACGGCCTTGGCGAAGCTCACCCGCCGGGCCGCGACATGGTCGGCGGCCGGGCCGTCGGCGAGTGTGCTCTCGTCCGGCGCGAGTCGCACCGACGCCTGGCGGACGGCGTCGCGCGCGATCTCCCGTGCCTCGGCGAAGCTGAACTCCGGCGAGTCGCTGGCCCAGAAGCCGCGCAGATAGAGGTCGAGCGCGACCTCCTCGGTGAGTTCGTCGACCTCTTCGACGATGGAGTAGACGAGTTCTCGTTCGCCCAGGAAGCCCAGTGCCTCCAGCATCCGGTTGCAGAACGTGTGGGTGGTGGCGATCGTCGAGGCGTCGAAGTCGCTCAGTGCGCGGGCGAGGTTCCTCCGGCGCGTGCGAACCTCCTCCGGGGTACCGCTCGCCAGCTGCCGCAGCAGTGCGTCGTCATCGGCCTGGGCGGGCCCGGACAGAACCTCGGCGGGATCGGCCAGGGCGTCGAGCAGTTCACGCACACGGGCGCGCATCCGTTCCCGCAGTTCGGCGGTCGCCGCCCGGCTGAAGGTGACGAGCAGCATCTCCGAGATCGGTATCCCGTCGGCGAGATATCGCGCCGCGAGCCCGACGATCGCGTAGGTCTTACCCGTTCCGGCACTCGCCTCCAGAACGGTGGTGTGCTGCGGCAGTTCGGCGGTGATGTCGAAGGGCTCCGGGCGTCTCATGTCCCCTCCCGGTGTTGTCCGACGGGAGCCCAGACCGCACGGGCCAGGCCGGCGAACAGCGGTTCGCCCTCTGCCAGAGCGAGTTCCACCCCGCCGAGGACGCGGTCGGCAGGTGCCGCCTGTTCGAGCAGGACGTCGAACTCGACGTCGGCCAGGACATCGCCGCCGAAGGCCAGCTTGAGGTACCGGTCGTGGCGCGGACCGTAGGTGTCGTCGAAGACCTTGCGCGCACTGTTCAGGGCCCAGTGGCTCCGGCGACCGGGCCCGTCGTTGTCGACGAAGGTGAACGCCGGTTCCAGCGGCAGCGGCAGCGGGCGGCGCAGGCCCTCGTCCCGCAGCCTCACGAGCTGATCGAGCAGCGGCACCGGGTCCTCCGGGCGTCGGAGCGTGAGCGTGGTGGTGCCGCCCCCGCGGGCGGCGCGACCCACCGACACCGCGGAGCCGACCCGGGCCGCGCCGGCATTGCCCTGGGTCGCGGCCGCCGCGACGGCGAGGAGCGT